>NZ_JBHWGP010000012.1:0-223708 GCF_042733155.1 Streptomyces sp. NPDC059740
TGGTAGCTCCGCTACGAGGACTCTCCGGCGCCTTGCGATGCACGGCACCAGACCACGCGACCTCATCGGACGCTCATATGGCAAGGACCCCTCAGGCACCGGGGTGGCGGGCGGCCCGCTCGTTGAACCGGGAGGCGGCCCGCTCGTTGAGGGCACCGAGCATCCGGCGTGCCGCGGCGCCGAGACCCGGAGGCTGGGCGTCGGCGAGGTCGGCTCCCTCCCGTGTGCTGCCGTCACCGTCCGGCACGTCGGCGGGCAGGGCGCGGGCGAACAGGGAGACCAGCCGGTTGGTGGTGGCCGGCGCGAGACCGTGTGCCACCGACACCACCCGCGTGGCAGGCGTCAGCAGCAACCGGGCGCGCCGCCGCAGGACTCCCGAGACGATGCGGGAGGCCGCCCGCTCCGCGTCCATCGACACCACCGGTACGCCGGCCACCGCCGAGAACCAGGCGAACTCCCGCGGCGCGTCGCCGCCGAAACGGGCGTGCAGGTGGGAGCCGGTGCGCATCAGACCGGGGTGGACCGCGGTGACGCTGACGCCGTGCGCCGACTCCTCCGCGCGCAGCCCCTCGGCCAGCGCGCCGACGGCGGACTTGGCGCACGAGTACGGCAGCAGGTGCGGGGTTCCCATCAGACCGCCGACGGAACCGATGAGCGCCAGGCGCCCGCCCGCACGGCTGGCACGCAGGTGCGGCAGCGCGGCGAACGCGGTGTTGACGGTGGTCTCGAAGATCGAGCGCATCGCCTCGTCGAAGCCCGCCGGGCCCAGCGCGGAGGCGGGCGCCACCTGGATGATGCCCGCGTTGGCTATCACCACGTCCAGTCCGCCCGCCGCCTCGGCGGCCTCGTCGACCGCCTTCCGGGTCGCCGCCCGGTCCCGCAGGTCGCACACCGCGGTGCGCACGGACCCGCCACCGGTCTCGCGGAGCGTGTCGGCGGCGGCGGTGAGTTCGTCGCCGTCCCGTGCGAGCAGCGTCACCGTGGCGCCGCGGGCGGCCAGTTCGCGCCCGAGCAGCAGCCCGAGCCCGCGGGAGCCGCCGGTCACGACGGCGGACAGACCTGCCGCGTCGGGTGCGAGGGCGGCGGAGGAGGAGTTGCTCACCATGGTCGAACCTTTCTCAGGAGCTACGGAAGGGGGCCGGGGACCGCACTGCCCGTCCGTCCGCCGACGAGCCGCGCGGCCGGCTCCACCGGTCACCGGCACCGCCTCGCCGGTGCTCGCGGCGGCGGTTCAGCGCGGCAGCGCGGGCAGGACCTCGGTGCGGTAGAAGTCGAAGAAACCGCGCTGGTCCGGGCCGATCTGGCTCACGTAGACGGTGTCGAACCCGGCGTGCGCGTAGGCGGTGACCGCCTCGACGTGGGCGTCGACGTCTGGGCCGCAGGCGACGGCGTCGGCCACCATCTCCCGGGTCACCAGCGTGGACGCCTGCTCGAAGTGGCTCGGCGTCGGCAATACCTGGGCCAGTTCGCCCGGCAGGTGGTCGTTGGGCCAGAGCCGGTGGGCCGTCGAGACGGCCTCGCCCCGGTCCCGGCCCCAGCACACCCTCAGCCCGGCGGCGGCCGGCTTGGAACCACCGCCGGCCTCCCGGAATCCGCGGACGGCCGCGGCGTCGGGCGCCATGGTGATGAAGCCGTCACCGATGCGTCCGGCCAGTTCCAGGGCGGCGGGCCCGAACGCCGAGACGTCGATCGGCACCGGTTCCTCGGGCACGGTGTACAACCGGGCGTTCTCCACGGTGTAGTACCGGCCGTGGTGCGTCACCTCCCTGCCGGACAGGAGCATCCGCATCACGTACACGGCCTCCTCCAGCATCGCCAGGCGCACCGGCGCCGGCGGCCAGGAGTCCCCCAGCACGTGCTCGTTGAGGGCCTCGCCCGAACCCACCCCCAGGCGGAACCGGTTGCCCAGGAGGACCGCGCTGGTCGCCACGGCCTGTGCGGTGACAGCCGGGTGCATGCGTACCGTGGGACAGGTGACGGCGGTCTGGACGGGCAGGGAGGTGGCGTCGGCGAGCGCGCCGATCACCGACCAGACGAACGGGCTCTGTCCCTGCCGGGCGTTCCACGGGTGGTAGTGGTCGGAGATCCACAGCGCCGAGAAGCCGGCGTCCTCCGCCATCCGCGCCTGCTCGACCAGTTCGCGCGGACCGTGTTCCTCGCAGGACAGAAAGTACCCGTACGCCGTCATGGCAGGCCGACCTCGCTCGGTGAAGAGAACGCATCGCGGACCCTTCGCGGGTGTCCGGACCGGCCGGACGGAAACCTTCCCGCCCCGCCCGACGGACACCGGGGGGGCGGGACGGCCTGGAGGCTCAGTGCCCGGTGCGGCGGCCGCCGGGTGCGCCCCGGACCTCCAGCCCGGCCATCAGGTCGCGGGTGGCGTCCGTCACCGCGGCGACCGCGGCGTCGAACACCTCCCGGTTGTGCGCCGCCGGACTGCGGAATCCGGAGACCTTGCGGACGTACTGGAGGGCTGCGGCCGCGATGTCCTCGTCGCGCACCTCAGGCGTGACCGGCGGACGCAGCGTCTTGATGCTTCTGCACATGTCTCCAGTGTGCGCCCGGACCGGCGGTGTGTGCCGGTCCGGCGGGGGAGCGGGGCGGGCCGGGGCGCAGGCGTGAGGCAGGCAGGGCCGGCAGGCGGGGCCGTGGTCAGACGCCGGCGGTCTCGGGGCGGCCTGCGGCCCTGGTCCACGCGGTGAGCAGCCGTGCGTAGGCGGCGCGCTCCTCGGTGGTCCACGCCCGACCGCGGCGGGCCCGGGCGAAGGCGCGTATCGCCTCGTTCACCTCGGCGGCCGTCGGCTGCAGTTCGGCGGTGGAAGGGGTGGAGGACGGGAACATGCAGTCGATGCTAGGGGCTGTCACTGACACTGCGCCCACGTTTTGGGGCCACGGAGCGCCGCCCGACCGGGTGCTGCCCCGGCCGCACCGCCCGGACCTGCCACGATGCCGGCCGGGGCGTCTCGCTGTGAGTGCTCTGTGTGTCCGGACACACACGGCAGGTGCCGCTGCCGGGACGTCCCGCAGCCGCCGGGGAGGGGCCGTTGCCCGGTGGCGTCGCCTGCGTCGGGCTGCTCCGGGGCAGTTGACCCGCGTCGCCCGTCACCCGGCCGACGCCCCCTGCCCACCGGTCGGAGGTCTCTCCTCCCGCCGCTCGGGCCCGCGGGTCCTCAGGCGACGTCGCCGAGGCGCTCGGCACGTGCGGGTCCGGGCCGGTCGGCGGTGTCGGAGGAATGACTGGAGGAGGCCAGCATGACCGGCTCGCTCCCGCGGCGCCGCCAGGGCAACTGCCGTCGCCGGCGCCACGCCACCACGGCGGCGACCAGCCCGGGCACCACGATCACCCCCACCGACACCAGGAACAGCGGTGAGGTCGGGCTGGTGGCACGGGACCCGGCGATCACGTACGCCGCGGTGTTGGGCAGGCTGCCCAGGGCGGTGGCCAGCAGAAAGGGCGTCAGGCGCATCCGCGAGACCGAGGCGCAGTAGTTGCTCGCGCAGAACGGGACGCCCGGCAGGAAGCGGATGACCAGCACGGAACGGAAGGCGTGGTCACTGAGTTGACGGTCCGCCGCCTGCAACCACCGGGCGCGCAGCAGCGGCCGCAGCGCCCGCTGTCCCAGCGCCCGGCCCAGCAGGAACGCCAGTCCCGCGCCGATGACGGTGCCCGCGAGTGCGGAGGCCACGCCGTACCCCGTCCCGAACACCGCGCCCGCCGCGACGTTCAGCACCGGGCGCGGGACGAACGCCACGGTGAACACGCCGTAGACGACGGCGTAGACCGCCGCGGCCGGCGGGCCGGAGAGGTAGGCGGGCCAGTGGTGGGTGAGGAGTTGCTGGGGCTGCCACAGGAGCATCAGGGCGGCGGCGGCGCCGAGGAACAGGACGAGAAGAGTGAGGCGGGCCCACGGGGAGAACAGCACGCGCGTGCAGCGCGCGGCGAAACCGTCGGGCGGTGCGGCACGTTGGACCATCTGGGGAGCGTAACCGAGGACGGCCCCGAGCCGCCTCCGGGCAGCACCCGTACGGGACACGGGGGAAGGGCACCGGCCACGCCCGGCCCGCCCACCGCGACCGCCACCCGCACCGGCACAATACGGGCGTGCCCCATGACGACCCCGCGCCGCTCCCCGACCGCCCGACCAGCCCGGAGGGGCCGCGGCCGGCTGCCGACGACCCGCCCGAGGACACCGCGGCAAACCCTGCCGCCCTCCCGGTGGTCCGCGCCGTCGACCACGGTACGGCCAGGCTGCTGCCCGACGTCGACCGGCCGCGGGCGTGGCTGCTGACGGTGGACGACGCGCCGCAGTCCTACGTGGACCTCGACCGTCCGGACCACCTGGAGTTCGAGTACCTGCGCCGGATCGCCCACGTCGTCGGCGTCGCGGCCGCGGAGGGCAGCCCGCTGGACGTCCTCCACCTCGGTGGCGGCGGCCTGAGCCTGCCCCGCCACCTGGCCACCGTCCGACCGGGTTCGCGCCAGCGCGTCGTCGAGTCCGACCGGGCCCTGTCGGCGCTCGTGGCGGAGTTCCTCCCGCTGCCGCCCGGCGCCGACGTGGACCTCGTTGCCGGGGACGCCAGGGAGGCCGTGGAGGCGGCGCCGCCGGCCAGTGCGGACGTGCTCGTCGCGGACGTCTTCACCGGTTCCCGGGTGCCGGCCCGGCTGGCGTCCCTGGAGTACGTGCGCGCCGCGGCACGCGTCCTGCGGCCGAGCGGCACCTACGTCGCCAACCTGGCCGACGCGGCCCCCTTCGACTTCCTGCGGGGCCAGCTCGCGGCGCTGGCCGAGACCTTCGCCCACGTCCTCGTCGTGGCGGAGCCGCCGGTGCTCAAGGGCCGCAGGTTCGGCAACCTCGTGGTCGCCGCCTCGCAGGCCGGGCCGGACGTCGCGGAGCTGGGCCGCCGGGTCCGCCGGGACGCCTTCCCGGCGCGGGTGGCCCACGGCGCCGAGGTGCGGCGGCTGACCGCCGGCGCGGTCCCGGTGCGCGACGCGCAGGCCCAACCCTCCCCGCAGCCGCCCCGGGGCACGTTCGGAGTGGGCTGACCGGGCGGGGGCACGGGCCGGACGGGCGCGGGGCTCGCCGGCGCCCGCGGTCCCGGCCTGCGGTCCGGGTCAGCCCGCCGGCGAGGTGGTCTCCTCGCCGCCCGCCGGCACTCCCAGGCCCTTCGTCGTGAACCCGGGCTCCACCGTGGCGGGGCCGGGTACCGCCGGTGCGAGGGCTGCCTCCGCAGGCGTGGTGCTCGTCCCCGTGGTGGCGGCCGGGCGCCGGTGCAGTCGCCGCACGTCGGGTACGCAGAGCACCGCCACGGTGAGGAGGACCACCAGGGCCGAGGCGCCCCACAGCGCCGCCGTCCGCCCGACCGCGTCCTGCACCGGTCCGGCCACGGCCGTGGCCACGGGAACCAGCGCCAGCGACCCCAGCCAGTCATAGGAGGAGACGCGGGAGAACTTCTCCTCCGGGATCTCCTGGTGCAGGGCGGTCATCCAGGACACCCCGAACACCTCCAGGCTGATGCCGGTGGCGAACATCACGGCCGAGAGGGCGGCCGTCGGCAGGGCCAGCGCCAGCGCCGCGGACGGTGCGGCCAGCGGCAGGACGCAGAGCAGGCCGGCGAACAGGACGCGCCGGGGCCTCAGCCGTGTCATGAGCGCGCCGCCCGCCAGGGTGCCCACGCCGAACGCGGCCAGCGCCAGCCCCCACGCGCCCGCCCCGCCCAGCCGGTCCTCGGCCACCAGGGGGCCGTAGACCGACTCGCCGGCCGCCACCACCGCGTTGACCACCGCGAACTGGAGCACCACCGACCACAGCCAGGGACGCCCGACCACCTCGTGCCAGCCCTCCCGCAGGTCCGCCCAGACCCCCTCGCCCGGGACCCGGGCGGGGATGTGGGAGACGTCCAGGAAGGCGCGGAGTGCGCCCGAGGCGGCGAAGGTCGCGGCGTCGGCCGCCAGCACCCACCCCGGCCCCACGGCGCCGACCAGCGCACCGCCGAACGCGGCACCGAGGATGCCGGCGCCGTTGGTGCCCATCCGGAAGACGGCGAAGGCGGGGCCGGAAGAGCCCTCGGGGACGGCGGAGAGGAGCATGCCGCTCGCAGCGGGGGCGAAGAACGCCTGGCCGGTGCCGCCCAGGGCGGCCAGCGACGCCATCTCCCACAGCGCCGGCCGGCCGGTGAGGACCAGCAGCGCGAAGAGGGCCTGCGAGAGGCAGTTGAGGGCGTTCGCGGCGACCATCACCCACTGCCGGGGCAGCCGGTCGGCGACGGCGCCGCCCACCAGCAGGAAGACCACCAGCGGCACGGTCCGCGCCGCGGCCACCAGACCGACGTCGGTACCCGAGCCGCCTGCCGCCAGCACCGCGAAGGCCGAGGCCACCAGAGCCCCGGAGTTGCCCAGGGCGGACAGCACGCTCGCCCCGGTGAGCAGCGAGAAGTTACGCCCGGCCCACGCGGGAAGTCGGGAAGCGTCCACCACGGCGTCCAGTCAGAAGGGGAGGAAGTCGGAGGGGACCACGATACGGGCGGGCCGTCCCTGCTGTCCCCCGGCCTCCCGCCCTGGGGGAGGCCGGGGGGCGCGCAGGGGTGCGCTCGTTGCTACTCGCAGGTAACATGTGGCCATGTCACCTCAGCCCACGCCGGCGATCGGCGAGATACTCAGTTCCACCGTGCCGATGGTCCGCACCCTGAACCTGGAGCTCACCGAGACCACCCCGGAGCGGGCGGTGGCCGTCCTGCCGGACCAGCCCGCCTTCCACAACCACCTCGGCGGCCCGCACGCCGGCGCGATGTTCACCCTCGCCGAGTCCGCCAGCGGCGCCATCGTGCTCGCGGCCTTCGGCGACCAGCTCTCCCGCGCCGTGCCGCTCGCCGTGAGCGCCGAGATCGGCTACGTCAAGCTCGCCATGGGCACGGTGACCGCCACGGCGAAGCTCGGGCGCCCGGTCGCGGAGGTCGTCGCCGAGCTCGACGCGGGCACGCGCCCCGAGTTCCCGGTGCGGGTGTCGATCACCAGGGAGGACGGGGCGGTGACCGCGGAGATGACGGTCGTCTGGACGCTGCGGCCCAAGGACGCCTGAGGGCCGGCGGCCGCCTCCGCCGGGCGCCGCGGCCGGAACCCGGTGGCGGCCGCCCGGGCCCGGTGGAGCCCGGCCCGGGCAGGCCCGATCCGTTACCCTTCCTCGGGGGTGCGTCACGCCGACGACGCCAGGGGGCGTCGGTGTTACGCCGGTACGACGAACCGGCCTCACCCCGTCGAAACGAAGGGGAACGGCGTGGACGTTCAGGCGTGGCTCGACTCCGTACCGGCTGTGGGCGTCTACGCGCTCGTCGCCCTGGTCATCGGGGTGGAGAGTCTGGGCATCCCGCTGCCGGGCGAGATCGTCCTGGTCAGCGCCTCGATCCTGGCGGCGACCGGGGAGCAGGTCAATCCGCTGGTCCTCGGGGTCTGCGCCTCGGCGGGCGCGATCGTCGGCGACTCGCTCGGCTACCTGATCGGACGCAGGGGCGGGAAGCCCCTGCTGGAATGGGCGGGGCGCAGGTTCCCCAAGCACTTCGGGCCCGACCACGTGGCCATGGCCGAGGAGAAGTTCGACCGCTGGGGCATGTGGGCGGTCTTCTTCGGCCGCTTCATCGCCCTGCTGCGCATCTTCGCGGGCCCGCTGGCCGGCGTTCTGAAGATGCCGTACTGGAAGTTCCTCACGGCCAACGCCCTCGGCGGCGTGGCCTGGGCCGGCGGCACCACGGCCCTCGTCTACAGCATCGGCGTGGTCGCCGAGGCCTGGCTCAAGCGGTTCTCGTGGCTGGGGCTGGTGGCCGCGGTGCTCTTCGGCCTGGGCTCCTTCCTCGTCATGAAGCGCCGGGCCGCCAGGTTCGCGGCCGAGCGCGAGGCGCGCGGGACGGCGGGCGCGCAGGAGGAGACGGTCGGGGCGGGCACAGCCGACTGACCCGTCCCGCGGCGAGGACGGGCCCCGCCGCGGTCGCCCGGGGCGGCCTCCTCGCGCCGGGCCCGGGGCCGGCCGGAGCCCGCCGCGCACCGTGAGGTGACCGCTGAGTACGGTGAGCGGGTGCCGAACACCTCGAAGCCCTGGGCAGCCCCGTTCCGTGCCGTCGCGGCCTGGCGCCGGCGGGTGGTCTCGCGCCTGGTACACCGCGGCGCGCGCTGGGTGCGGGAGGCCGGTTCCGTCACGCGGGAACGGCCGGGCCCCTACCGCTTCCGGGCCTTCGGCGAGGGCAGCCGGCTCGCCTACCCGCAGGGCACCGTCTTCGGGGAGCCGTGGATCACGGTGGGCGCGCACTGCGTGATCGGCCAGGGCGTGACCCTGACCGCGGGGATGATGCCCGACCTCGACCTCGGTCCCGACCCGCTGCTCAGCCTCGGTGACGGCGTCGTCCTGGGGCGGGGCACCCATGTGATCGCCGACACCCGCCTCACCATCGGCGACGACACCTTCGTCGGGCCGCACGTCTACCTCACCACCACCAACCACAGCTACGACGACCCGCAGGTGCCGGTGGGACGGCAGTGGCCGCGCTCCGCCCCCGTCGAGATCGGCGCCGGGAGCTGGATCGGCACCGGGGCGGTGATCCTGCCGGGCGCCCGGCTGGGCCGCAACAGCGTCGTCGCGGCGGGCTCGGTGGTCCGCGGCGAGGTGCCCGACCACGCCGTCGTCGCCGGCGCACCGGCGCGGGTGGTGCGGCGCTGGGAGGACGGGCGGGGCTGGCAGCCACCGCTGCGGACGCCGGCACCCACCCCGGTCCCCGAGGGGGTGACGCCGCAGGAGCTGCTGGACATCGCGGCGGCGGACGAGCTGCCCGCGGAACCGGCGGCCGTTCCGGCGCCGTCAACCGGAGGCGAGCAGCACGGTTCCCGTCCCGGCCAGTGAGGCGCCGACCGCCTGCACCCTGCACAGGCGGTCGCCGAGGACACCCCTCGCGGTGAGGGCGGTGACCACCGGGTACAGCGAGGCGAGTACGGCGGCCAGGGTCACCGGGCCGCTCTGCGCGGCCGGCGCGCAGGCGCCGTTGGCCGCGACGTCCGCCTGTCCCACGAAGGCCGGCGCGGGCAGGGCGCGGTGCACCGCGGGCAGGCCGGTGCGCGGCGGGGGAACCGCCGCGGCGCAGGGTGAGCCGCGCCGCCGGGCGCCGGCCGCTGCGGGGCCGCCGTGGAGCACCTGTCCTCGCGGCCCGTCCCGGGCGCGCGGACCTGTATCGTCCGTGCCGTGTTCGTGCATCCCGAGGACGCCTTCGAGGACGTCACCCCCGCCGTCGACCGACTGGACCTGCTGCCCACCCCCGTGGCCGACGCACTGCGGGCCTGGGAAGGCCCCGGGCCGGTGGAAGAGCTGCTGTTCGTGGACAGTGACCCGGCGGTGGCCGACACCGCCGTCTTCGCCGAACGCCACCCGCGCTGGCCGCTGGAGACCTCGGCCAACTGCGTCGTGGTGGCGGGGAAGCGGCAGGGCGAGGTCACCTACGCCGCCTGCCTGGTCCCCAGCCACACCAAGGTGGACGTCAACGGCGCCGTCCGCCGCCGACTCGGCGCCCGCAAGGCGTCGTTCGCGCCGATGGACACGGCGGTGTCGGCCACCGGCATGGAGTGCGGCGGCATCACCCCGGTCGGGCTGCCCGCCGACTGGGCCCTGCTGGTCGACGCGCGCCTGGCCGACCTGGAGTACGTCCTGGTCGGCAGCGGCTCGCGGCGCGGGAAGCTGGTCCTGCCCGGCAAGGCGCTCGCGGCACTGCCCGGCGCGGCTCTGCTGGACGGACTCGGCCTGGCGGTCTGAGGGCCGCGAGCCCGGCTCGCCGCCTCGGCCGGCGGCGGGTCACGGCCGCTCGCGCAGCAGCTCCCGGACGTCGAGCGAGAGGGCCGTGGAGTGCTCCGCGAAGCCCATGGACCGGTACATGCTCTCGGCCTCGCCGGTGGCGTGCAGGTCCACCCGGCTCGCGCCGCGCTCGGCCAGCCACTCCAGCAGTGCCCGGGTCGTCGCCCGCGCGTACCCGCGGCCCCGGTGGCCGGTGTCGGTGCAGACGTTGAAGACGAAGCCGAAGCGGCCCGACGGGTGGCCCGGAGCGGGCAGCCGCTCCTCCAGCCGCCCCACGGCGCAGGCGGCCAGGCGAGGGCGGCCGTCCGGGCCGGGGGAGTCCGCGTCCACGACGAAGGCGCCGAGGACGGGCGTGGGGGCGGCCAGTTGCTCGGCGGTCATGCGGACCGCGCTCTCCTCCCAGGGCCCGGGCTCGTCCCTGCCCTGCATGGCCGCGAACATCAGGCGGCGGAGCCGGACGAGTTCCGGGGCGTCCTCGGGGCGGGCGGGGCGAACGGCGCTCATGCGCCCGAGGCTAGCCCCGGCCGCCGATCCCGAGGCGGGGGATCTCGATGGCCGGACAGCGGTCCATCACCATCTCCAGCCCGGCCTCCCGCACCCGCCGGTAGGCGGCCTCGTCGACCACCCCGAGCTGGAACCAGACGGCCTTCGCCCCCACCTCCAGGGCCTGGTCGGCCACCTCCCCGGCCAGGTCGCTGTTGACGAAGACGTCCACCACGTCGACGGGGAAGGGCACCTGGGCCAGGCTCGGGTAGCCGCGTTCGCCGTGCACCGTCTCGGCCTTCGGGTGGACCGGAACGATCCGCTTCCCGGCGCGCTGCAGGACCCGCGCGACCCCGTAGGCGGCACGCGCGGTGTTGTGCGAGAGGCCGACCACGGCCCAGGTGTCACCGGTGGCGGTGAGGATCTCCCGCACCGCCGCGTCCACGTCCGCCGCGCTCACCGCTCGCCGCCCCGTGCCTTCCGTGCCGCCGTCCATGTCGTCCTCCGCCGCAGTCCTCCGCCGACGCGGCCTGCTGCCGCGTCCGCTGGGCACAACGCCGTGGTACCAGCCCCGGATTCCCGCCCGTCCACCGGGACCGGTCGGGGCCCGGGAACCGTCCGGGAGTCCGGCATAGGGTGGCGTGATGCAGGACGAGTACCGCACCGTGGCCCGGGCCGGCGAGCACGAGATCGAGATCAACAAGTCGCGCTTCCTGTGCCGGCTGGAGCCGGTCGCCTCCGAGCAGGAGGCGCAGGAGGTGCTGGCGCGCGTCCGGCGCACCCACCCGACCGCCCGGCACCACTGCTTCGCCTACGTCCTCGGTGCGGACGCCGGCGTCCAGAAGGCCGGTGACGACGGTGAGCCCGGCGGTACCGCCGGCGTCCCCATGCTGCAGATGCTGACCCGGCGCGAGGTGCGCTGCACCGTCGCCGTGGTCAGCCGCTGGTTCGGCGGGGTGAAGCTGGGCGCCGGCGGGCTGATCCGGGCCTACGGCGGGGTGGTGGGGGAGACACTGGACGTGGTCGGCACGACGGTGCGGCGACGGCGGAGGCTGGTGAGCGTCGTCGTCGACCACGAACGGGCCGGGAAGGTCGAGAACGAGCTGCGCGCCACCGGCCACGCCGTGCGGGAGGTCGTCTACGGGGCCGAGGTCCGGATCGAGGTGGCGCTCCCGGAGTCCGCACTCGACGGGTTCCGCCGGCGGCTCGCCGACGCCACCGCGGGCACCGCCCGGGTCGAACCCGGCGGCGAGGTCTACGGCGAGGACTGAGACTCTGGGGGCCGGGCCCGGCCGGGCCGGGCCGCGTCCGCGGGCGGGTGTCAGGAGGGCACGGGTGCGCCCGCGCGCGGGCTCCGTCCGTCCCGGCAGGAGGGCGGCGGTGCCGTGAAGAGCTCCGCCAACTGCCCGTCCAGCAGGCGGACCGCGTCCTGCGCGCCCTGCACGTCCAGCACGACGTAGCTGCTGAGCCCCTCGACGAGACAGATGAGCCGCATGGCCTCGGACTCCGGGTCGCGCCCCGCGGCCACCTCGCCCCGGTCCTGCGCCCGGCGGAGCTGGTCGGCGAAGAAGGCGCGCAGGTTCGGGATACCGGCCCGGGCGTGCGCGCCGAGGCTCTCGTCGTGCACGGCGCGTACGAAGTAGGCCACCCCCACCAGGTAGCCGGTGCGGCTCCGCTCGTCCAGCGGCAGCATGCCCAGCAGGCTCTCGCGCAGGACCTCGTGGGGGGTGGGCTCCCGGCCCAGCGACTCGATCCGCTTCCGGATGCCCGCCTCCGCCAGGTGGTTCATGCGCTCCAGGGCGAAGAGCAGCATCTCGTCCCTGGTGCGGAAGTAGTGCTGGAGGCGGCCCAGGGAGATGCCGGCCTCGGCGGCCACGTCCCGCAGGCTCGCGCCCTCCAGCCCCCGGGTCCCGGCGATGCGGAACAGCGCCTCCGCGATCTCCGTGCGCCGGGCCTCGTGGTCCACCTGCTTGGGCACCGTCACTCCGTCCTTTCACAAGTCACCTGTATTGTATGCTGCCGGTTGCAATACAGTTGACTTGTCACGGTGCCGTCCGCCTGTTCCGGGCGCGCACCGGGAACGGGGGTTCACCATGACCGTCAGCACACCGCCCACGCGGCTGCGACCGCCGCGCCACCGCGTCGACCCGCGGGCCAGGAGGTGGTGGACCGCCCAGGCGCTGCTCTGCCTCAGCGGCCCGCTGCTCCTGACCGCCCTCGCCACGGCGGTGCTCGCCCGGCTGTTCTTCGCCGGCACGCTCCCGTGGCTCCTCCCGCTGCTCGCCGTGGTGCTGGTGGCGCCCGCGCTCGTCCACCTCCTCGCCGTGCCGCGCATGCGGTACGCCGTGCACGGCTGGGAGGTGGGGAGCGAGGCGGTGTACGCGGCGAGCGGCTGGTGGTGGCGCAGGCGCCGCATCGCGCCGCTGTCCCGGGTGCAGACGGTGGACACGGTGCAAGGTCCGCTGCAACGCCGCTTCGGCCTCGCGACGGTCGTCGTCACCACCGCCTCCACCGCCGGCGACGTCCGGATCGCGGGACTCTCGGACGCGGCCGCCGAGGAACTGGCGCGCCGGGTGGGCCGTGCCGCGCAGGCGGTTGCGGGGGACGCCGCGTGAGCGCCGCCGCCGTGCAGGAGACCGACTGGCGCGGCCTGGACCGGCGGACGCTCCTCGTCCACTGCGGCTGGCTGGGCGCCCCGCTCGGTTCCCTCGGCCTCACCGCACTCGCCACCGGCGGCCGGATCGAACGCGGTACCTGGCTCACCCTCGCCGGGCTCACCCTGGCCTTCGTCGCCGTCCTCGCGGCCGGCCTCGTCCGGCGGTCCCGCACCGCCTACCGGGTCACGGACGAGGCGCTGGAGGTGCGCTCGGGGCTGCTGACCCGGCGCCGGCGCAGCATCCCGCTGCACCGCGTCCGCACCGTGGACCTGACCGCCTCACCGCTCCACCGTCTGCTGGGCGTGACCGTGCTGCGCGCCGGGACGGCCGGGATGGGGGAGGGGGAACTCGCCCTGGACGCCCTGTCCGTACCCGAGGCGGAGCGGCTGCGCACCCGGCTGTTGGCCCGCGCCGGGGCACAGGCCACGGACGGCGACCCGGTGGTCTCCCGCCTCAACTGGCGCTGGCTGCGGTACGCGCCGCTGACCTTCTGGGTGGTCGGCGGGGTCCTGGCCGTCGCCGGAACGGTCTACCGCACGCTCGACGGCGTCGGCATGGAGCCGTGGCGACTGCCCTGGATCCGGCACGCCTTCGCGGAGTTCGGCGCGAGCGCGCTGTGGCTGACGGTACCGGCGGCCCTCCTCGGCGTCCTGGCCCTGGGCGTCCTGGGCGCCCTCGTCCTGTACGGGGAGAACTGGTGGGGCTACCGCCTGGAGTGGACCGGGACGCGCGACCTGCGGGTGCGGCGCGGCCTGGTCGCCACCCGCGCGGTGACGGTCGAGAGGGCCCGGCTGCGAGGTGTGGTGCTACGCGAACCCCTGCTGCTGCGGGCCGGTGGCGGCGCGCTGCTCGACGCCGTGGCGGGCGGCCTCGGCGACCGCGAGGACAACCGCCGGCGCAGGGCGTTGCTGCCGCCCGCCCCGCGCGACGAGGCGCTGCGCACGGCCGCCGGCGTCCTGCGACGTCCGCTGCCCGAGCCGCGGTCGCGGCCGCACCCGGACGCCCTGCGCCGCCGCCGGATCCGCGGGCTCCTCCTCGTCGTGGTGCCGGGCACACTGGCGCTGGCGGTCCCCGGGGTCTGGTGCGCCCCCGTGCTCCTGCCCTGGGCCGGTGTCCACCTGGTGCTTGCCGGCCTCGTGGCGCGGTGGCTGGCCCGCGACGCCTACCGCAGCCTCCGCCACGGTCTGGACGGCGACCACCTGGTGGTCCGCTCGGGCACGTTCAGCCGGGACACGGTGGTCCTGCGGCGGGACGCGGTGGTGGGGTGGACGTTCACCGACTCGCCGTTCGGGCGCAGGGCGGGGATGGTGACGCTCACCGCGGCCGTCGCGGCGGGGGAGGAGGGCTACCGGCTCCGTGACCTGCCCGCGGCCGACGCCCCCGCCTTCGCCGCCGGGGCGACCCCGGGCGTCCTGGAGGAGTTCCTGGCGCGGTAGTCCGCTCCGGACCTCAAGTCCGGGTCCGGCCGTCAGCGCCGAGCCGCCCGGGAAGCCGGACAGCAGCCCGACCCACGCCTGGTTCGGATCGAACGTCTCAAAACCGGGGATGCCACTCTGCGCGAGCGCCTGAGCAGGAAGAACACCGGACTGGACGCCCTGCAGGAGTTCCAGGCCACGGCTTTCTCCCGCCTCGCGGCCCAGCACGACGAGATCACCACGCTTCGACGACGGACTGACGCCACCCCGGCGGCGTCAGTCCGCACACTTCCTCGATAGCGTGGAGTGGAGACCCGAGTGACGAGGAGGGCGCGTGCGACTCGCGCTGGACACACTGTTCGCCGACGTGCCCGCCGAGCAGGTCGATGAAGCTCGTGACTTCTACAGGTCGAGGGCGGCAGGCCGTGGCCCCGGCACACTGGAGGAGCTCAAGGAGGCCCGAGCGAAGAGGTCTGCTCCTCACGCCGCCGATCCGCCTGCCGTCGAAGAGACGATCGAAGTCGCGGAAGCGCGTGTCCCCGTCCGGATCTTCACTCCTGTCGACGGTCCGCCGCAGGGCGTCTACCTGGACATACACGGCGGCGGCTTCTACATGGACTCCGCAGCGCGAGGAGACGGACGCAACCGCGAGCTCGCAGACGCCCTGCACCTCGCCGTTGTCAGCGTCGACTACCGGCTGGCCCCGGAGAACCCCTGGCCGGCGGCGCCCGACGACTGCGAAGCGGCGGCGCTCTGGCTCGTCGAAGAAGCCGGTGCCCGCTTCGGGACGTCCCGACTTGCGATCGGCGGGAGCTCCGCGGGAGCCACACTCGCTCTGGCCACCCTGCTCCGGCTGAGGGACAGAGGCTGCGTCGGCCGATTCACCGGCGCCGCGCTCCAGTTCGGGACCTACGACCTGAGCGCACGCACCCCGGCCGGACGCCGCATCGCGGACGAATACTTCATCCAGGCGTACGCAGGTCATGTGGAAGACCGCACTGTTCCCGACATCTCTCCCGTCTTTGGCGTTCTTCGCGGGCTCCCCCCGACGCTGCTGGTCGTCGGAAGCGCAGACGTGTTGCTGGAGGACAACCTGGCGCTGGCAGGCCGGTTGTCAGCGGCGGGCAACGACGTCGAGCTCCGGGTCTACCCCGAGGCGCCCCACGGCTTCACGGGCCACCCCACGGCAATGGCCAGGACGGCGCTCAGCCGCGTCGACTCCTGGCTGCGCGACCGGATCACGCACTCGTAGGGACTGACCGCGGTAGCGCGGCGTCGGGCATGCGGAGAAGCGCCCCCCGGAACCTACCGGCGGCTACCTGGTCCCTGAGGCCCGGGCCAGGACTCCGGGGCCGTACTACCGTGCGCCTGTGGAGATACGTCACCTCACAGGCTTCGTGGCGGTCGCCGAAGAGCTGCACTTCGGCCGGGCCGCCGAGCGTCTGCACGTCGCGCAGTCGCCGCTCAGCCAGCAGATCCGCCGCCTGGAGCGGGACCTGGGGGTGAAGCTCTTCGACCGCACCACCAGGACGGTGCGGCTCACCCAGGCCGGGCAGGCGCTGCTGGAGCCGGCCCGGCACCTGCTCGCCGAGGCGTCCGCGGTCCGGCGGGCGGTGCGGGCGGCGCACCAGGGCGAGGCCGGGCGGGTCACGGTGGGGTTCGCCGGTGCCAGCAGCTACGCCGCGCTGCCCCACCTCACCCGGGCGGTGACCTCCGAACTCCCCGGCATCGAGCTGGTGCTGGAGGGGCAGACCTACGCAGGCGAGGCGATGAGCCGGATCGCCGACGGCACCCTGGACCTGGGGTTCGTCGCCCTGCCCGTCCGGCGCGGCATCGCCACCCGGGTCGTGCGGATGGAGCGCCTGGTGCTGGCGCTGCCGGACAGCCACCCGCTCGCCGGGCGCGAGGAGGTGACCTTCACCGACCTCGCCGACGAGCCCTTCGTCACCTTCCCGCTCTCCCGCGGCTCGGCAGTGCGCGAGGCGACGGTGCAGGCCTGCCACGAGGCGGGTTTCGCCCCGCGCATCAGCCAGGAGGCACCGGACTCCTACACCATGCTGGCCCTGGTGGGCGCGGGCATCGGCATCGCCGTCGTGGTGGAGTCGGCGCGCAACATCCACCTGGCGCACGTGGTCTTCCGCCCGCTCGCCGGCCGGGACGTACCGGTGCTTCCCATCGCGCTCGGCTGGCGCACCGGTAACCGGTCCGCCGCACTCCGCGCGGTGCTGCGGGTGGCGGAGAAGGCGCTGCCCACACCGCAGGACGCGGCGGGCGCGGAGAGCTGAGGGCGGTTGGGCGGAACGCGGTGCTCCACCGTCCGCGCGACGGCCGCGGGGCGCCGGGCCGCAGCGAACCGCCGGGCGCAGACGGCCCGTCGGACGGTCCGGGTACCGCACTGTGTGCGAACCCGTCTTGTTCGCCGGCGAAATCGGTCTTGGACAGGTCCTAATCGGGGCGGCAGAGTGACCCGTGTCCCGCGACGGAGCGCAGACCGGACCAGGGGTACGGGTCCTTCGCCGTGGCCGGACATGCCGCTACGAGAGGACGCTCGTCATGCAGCACCACGCCCCGCCGCCCGCCCCCGCCGACCCGCTCGCCGCCACCCGGGCCCGCAGAGCCGGCGTGACCGCCTTCGTCGGCACGACCATCGAGTGGTTCGACTTCTACATCTACGGCTCGGCATCCGCACTCGTGCTGGGCAAGGTCTTCTTCGCCGGCGCCTCACCGGCCGTCGGCACCCTCGCGGCCTTCGCCACCTTCTGGGTCGGCTTCCTGGCCCGACCGCTCGGCGGCCTGGTCTTCGGCCACTTCGGCGACCGCTACGGCCGCAAGAAGGCACTGGTCACCACCCTGAGCCTGATGGGCTGCTCGACCCTGGCCGTCGGACTGCTGCCCGGGTACGCGCAGATCGGCGCGGCGGCCCCCGTCCTCCTCGTCGTGCTGCGGATGATCCAGGGCGTGGCGGTGGGCGGCGAGTGGGGCGGCGCGGTCCTCATCGCCACCGAACACGCCCCGCCGGGACGCAAGGTGCTCTACGGCGCCTTCGCCCAGCAGGGCTCGCCGGTCGGCAACCTCCTGGCCACCCTCGCCTTCCTCGGCATCGCCCAACTCCCCGACGCCGCCTTCGAGAGCTGGGGCTGGCGCCTCCCCTTCGTCGCCTCCGCCGTCCTCGTCGCCGTCGGCCTCTTCGTCCGGCTCCGGCTCGCCGAGACCCCGGAGATGGTGCGCGCTCTCGAACGCGGCCGGACCAGCCGGCTGCCGATCAGGGACGTGCTCACCGGCTACCCGGTCCTGGTGGTCCTCGCGGTGCTCGCCGGAGTGGCGGGCGTCGCCCTGACCTACGTCAAGACGACCTTCGCCCTCTCCTGGGCGACCACCGACCTCGGCTACGACCGCACGGCCTTCCTGACCGTCATCTCCGTCGCGCTGGTGGTGCAGGTCCTCGTCCAGCCCTTCGGCGCCGTGCTCGCCGACCGGTGGACGGTGCGCCGGGCCGTGCTGTGGATGCTGCTGCCGGAGTTCGCGCTGCTGCCGCTGATGTTCGTCCTGGTCGGGACGGGCAACCTGGGGCTCGCCGCCCTCGGCATGGCGCTGGCCACCTTCCCGCACGCCATGTACTACGCCGCGCTCGCCGGCATCCTCGCCCGCGTCTTCCCCGTCCAGATCCGCTACACCGGCATGTCCCTGGCGTACCAGGCGTGCACCGCGCTGTTCGCCGGGACCGCGCCCATCGTCTCGCAGTCCCTGCTGACGGCCACCGGCTCCATCTGGCCGGTCGTCGCCCTCGGCCTCGGCTACACGGCGGTGACGCTCGGCGGCGTCCTGCCGCTGCTGACCCGGCTGGACCGCCGGCACCAACCGGCCCCCGCCGCCCCCCTGACCGCCCCGCACGCCGCCTGAGCCCCACCCGGCGCCCAGCCCCCTGCGAGGCCCGCGCCCCCGTCCGGCGTCCGCCCCCGTCCGCACCGAGCACTCCGGAGCACTCCCGTGAACCACGCCGACCAGGACCCCGCCCTGCGACCCGTACTCGACCGCGTCCTCGCACCCGAGGACCGGGCCCGGGTCGAGCCCCTCCTCGCCGAACTCGGGGAACTCGCCGCCGGCGAACTCGACCGGCAGGCCGCGCTCGCCGACGCGCACCCGCCCCGCCTGCGCCAGTACGCCCCCGACGGCACCCGCATCGACGAGATCGAGTACCACCCCGCCCACGACGCCGTCGCCGCGGTCGCCTACGAGCGGTTCGGGCTCGCCGCGATGTCCCACCGCCCCGGCGTCCTCGGCTGGCCCACCCGGGTCCCGCACACGGTCAAGTACGCGCTCTCCTACCTCTACGTGCAGTCGGAGTTCGGGATGGCGTGCCCGCTGTCGATGACGGACTCCGCCGCCCGCATCCTGCGCATGTTCGACCCCGAGCGCTACGCCGCCGAGATCGCCGCCCTCTCCGCCACCGACCCCGCGACCCGTGCCACCGGTGCGATGTTCATGACCGAGAAGCAGGGCGGCACGGACGTCGGGCGCACCGGGACCGTCGCCACCGACCACGGCACCCACTGGACCCTCACCGGCGAGAAGTGGTTCGCCTCCAACCCGGCCGCCGACGTCGTCCTCACCCTCGCCCGCGTCCCCGGCCAGGGCGAGGGCACCCGGGGCCTGGGCATGTTCCTGGTGCCGCGCCTGCGCCCCGACGGCACCCGCAACGCGGTCCGCATCAACCGGCTCAAGGACAAGCTCGGTTCACGCTCCATCCCCAGCGGCGAGGTCACCCTGGACGGCGCCTACGCCACCCCCGTCGGCCGGCTGGAGCGGGGCTTTCGGCAGATGGCGGAGATGCTGAACGTCTCCCGGCTCTCCAACGCCATGCGGGCCACCGCCCTGATGCGGCGCGCGGTGCGGGAGGCCGTCGCCCACACCCGGACCCGCGAGGTCTTCGGCCGCCCGCTGTTCGAGCAGCCCCTGATGCGCGCCACGCTGCTGCCCCTGATGGTCGACACCGAGGCCGCGCTGGGCCTGGTGCTGGAGACCGCGGCGCGGCTGACAGCGGCGGACGACGGGGACGAGCAGGCCCTCGCCCTGGTCCGCGTCCTCACCCCGCTCGCCAAGCACACGCTGTGCAAGCGGGCCCGTTCGGTGACCGGTGAGGCCATGGAGATACGCGGCGGCAACGGCTACATCGAGGACTGGGTCGAACCCCGCCTGGTACGCGACGCCCACCTGGGCTCGATCTGGGAGGGCTCCTCCAACGTCATCGCCCTGGACGTGCTGCGGTGCCTGCGCCGCCAGCGCTCCCACCACACCCTCGCCGACACCTACGGGCCCGCCGCCGGCGGACGGCTGACCGCACGCTGGGAGCAGCTGCGGGCCGAGGGCGACGCGCTGCTCGGCCTGGAGCAGGAGCAGCAGGAGGTCCGGTGCGGGCGGTACGCCGACCGGCTCACCCGCGCGGTCATGGCCACCCTCCTCTTCGACCAGGGCGACTTCGAGGCCGAGCACGGCGGCAACGGCCGCGCGCTGCTGGTGGCCCGCGCCCACCTGGACCTCCTTGCGGACCCCGACGCCGTGCCGCAGACCGCCCTGGACCACCTGGCCGTCCTCGCCGACGGCGGCCACCTGGCGCTCGACCTCGTGAAGGAGCCCGAACATGTCTGAGCCGATCTCCGAGCCGACCCCCGACGCCGCCCCGCCGGCCGGTGCGCACGCCGCCCCGCTGGCCGGGATGAAGGTGGTCGACCTCTCCAAGATCCTGGCCGGCCCCTACGTCACCATGTCGCTGGCCGACCTCGGTGCCGAGGTGGTCAAGGTGGAGCACCCCGCGGGCGGCGACCCCACCCGGGGCTGGGGCCCGCCCTTCAACGGCCCCGACGCCACGTACTACCTGGCGGCCAACCGCAACAAGCGCTCGGTCACCCTTGACCTGAAGTCCCCGGCCGGACAGCGGGCCGTCCACCGCATGCTGGCCGACGCCGACGTGCTGGTGGAGAACTTCCGGCCCGGCAGCTCCCTGGCCCGCGCCTTCGACTACCGGGAGCTGTGCGAGCGTTACCCCCGCCTGGTGCTGCTGCACATCTCCGCCTTCGGCGAGAGCGGACCGCTGCGCGACGAGCCGGGCTACGACATGGTCGCCCAGGCCTCCGCCGGCCTGATGTCCCTCACCGGCGAACCCGACGGCCCACCGCTCAAGGCCGGTTACGCCATGGGGGACCTGGGCGCCGCCCTCTTCGGACTCGTCGGGGTGAACGCCGCCCTGGTGGAACGGGAGCGCACCGGCCGCGGCCAGTACGTCACCACCTCCCTCTACGAGTCCCAGCTCGCCCTCCACATCAACTGGGCCACCGGCTACTTCGCCACCGGTGAGCGCCCCGCACGCCTCGGCTCCGGCCACCCCAGCCTCGTCCCCTACCAGGCCTACGCCGCCGCCGACGGCCACTTCGTGATCGCGGTCGGCAACGACGTCCTCTTCCGCCGCCTCTGCGAGGCCCTGGGCCACCCGGAGTGGGCCGGGGACCCGCGGTTCGCCACCAACCGCGACCGGGTCGCGCACCGCACCGCGCTCAACGCCAAGCTGGAGGCCGTCCTCGTCGACCGCGGGGTGGACCACTGGTGCGCCCTGCTGGGCCCGCTGGGCGTGCCCGTCGCGCCCATCAGGTCCCTCGACGAGGTCTACGCCTGCCCGCAGACCGAGGCCCTGGGCATGGTGCAGCAGGTCGACCACCCCGACGTCGGGCCCCTGCGGCAGGTCGCCTTCCCGGTCAACTTCCGCGGCGTGCGGCCCTCCGTGCGCTCCGCCCCGCCGAAGCTCGGCCAGCACAGCCGCGAGGTCCTGGCCGAACTCGGCTACGACAAGGCCGGGATCGACCGTCTGCTGCACCCCGAAGCCCCCCGCGACGACACCCACGGAGCCTGAGAGATGCCCCTTCCCACCCTGGACCCCGCCGACCCGCTGGGCCTGGAGAGCCTGCTCGCGGACGAGGTCCGCGCCGTCCGCGACACCGTCCGCCGGTACCTCGACGACCATGTCGAGCCGCACATCGCCGACTGGTTCGAGGCCGGTGAACTCCCCACGCTGCCGGAACTCGCCCGCGAACTGGGCCGTATCGGCCTGCTCGGCATGCACCTCGACGGCTACGGCTGCGCCGGCATGTCCGCCCTCGCCTACGGCGTCGCCTGCCGCGAACTGGAGGCCACCGACTCCGGGTTGCGCTCCTTCGTCTCGGTGCAGGGCTCCCTGGCCATGTACGCGATCCACCGGTTCGGCTCGGAGGAGCAGAAGCAGCAGTGGCTTCCGGCGATGGCCGCGGGTGAGGCCATCGGCTGCTTCGGGCTGACCGAGCCGGACCACGGCTCGGACCCGGCGGCGATGGCCACCCGGGCCCGGCGCGAGGGCAGCGACTGGGTGCTGGACGGGCGCAAGATGTGGATCACCAACGGTTCGGTGGCCGCCGTCGCGGTGGTGTGGGCCCGCACCGAGGAGGGGGTGCGGGGCTTCGTCGTCCCCACCGGCACGCCCGGCTTCTCGGCGCCCGAGATCCGGCACAAGCTCTCGCTGCGGGCCAGCGTCACCAGCGAACTCGTTCTGGACGGCGTCCGGCTGCCCGACTCCGCCCGCCTCCCGCACGCCGACGGCGTCGGCGCCCCGCTCACCTGCCTCAACGAGGCCCGCTACGGCATCGTGTGGGGCGTCACCGGCGCGGCCCGCTCCGCCTGGCGCACCGCGGCGGGGTACGCGGCGCAGCGGGAGCAGTTCGGCAGGCCCGTCGCGGGTTTCCAGCTCACCCAGCAGAAACTGGTCGACATGGCCCTCGAACTGCACAAGGCGACGATGACGGCGCTGCGTCTGGCGGACCTCAAGGACTCGCCGGAGGGCGTGCACCCCGCCCAGATCAGCTTCGGCAAGCTGAACAACGTGCGCGAGGCGCTGGAGATCTGCCGCACCGCCCGCACCGTCCTCGGCGCCAACGGCATCTCGCTGGAGTACCCCGTGATCCGGCACATGGTCAACCTGGAGTCGGTGCTCACCTACGAAGGCACCTCCGAGATGCACACCCTCGCCCTGGGCCAGGCGCTCACCGGCCTGCCGGCCTTCCGCTGACGCCGTGCCGGCCGCGCGGTTGGCCGGCACGTCCCCGCTCTGACACCATGACCAAGCGGAACATCGCTCCGAAACGGTGCGGAACGCCGCTCCGCTCGGGCCGGGTGAGGCGGGAGGAGTCCACGGTGAGCAGGCGGGACGAGGGCGGCAAACGCGCAGGCCGGCCCCAGCGGGCGGACGCCCGGCGCAACGAGGAGGCGCTGCTCCGGGCCGCCGCCGCGGTCTTCGCCGCCTCGGGCGTGGAGGCGCCGGTGCGCGACATCGCGGCCGGGGCCGGCGTCCGGGTGGGTACCATCTACCGCCACTTCCCGACGCGGGCCGACCTCGTCATCGCCGTCTACCGGCACCAGGTGGACGCCTGCGCCGAAGCCGGACCCGCCCTGCTGGCCGGCAGTGACACCCCCTGCGCCGCGCTGGAGCGGTGGATCGACCTCTTCGTCGACTTCCTCGTCACCAAGCACGGCCTCGCCGCCGTCATGCAGTCCGACAACGCCGGCCTGAGGGCGCTGCACGCCTGCTTCCTGGACCGCCTGGTGCCCGAGTGCGCCCGGCTGCTGGAGGCCGCGGCCGCCTCCGGCGAGCTCCGCTCCGGTCTGGAGCCCTACGAGCTGCTGCGCGGTGTCGGCAACCTCTGCATCGGCGCGGACGGCGACTCCCGTTACGACGCACGACGGCTCGTCGCTCTCCTCGTCGCGGGCCTGCGGCGACCACAGTGACCGCCGGCCGCGGTGGACGGCGGCCTCAGCCCACGGGGACGAGGGCGACGGTCGCCGCGGCGAAGTGGAGGGCGGCGTGCGCCACGTGCCCGACGTAGCGGCGCCCCGACTCCACCCGCCGCCCCACCACCAGCAGGCGCGCGCCGGCGGACGAGGTCACCAGGACCTCCGAGGCGGCGCCCAGCTCCACCTGCTCCACCACCGGCACCCGGGGGTGGCGTTCGCGCCAGGGGGCGAGGGTGGCGGCGAGCTGGGCCCGCTGCGCCTCCTGCGGTCCGCCGTACTCGTCCGTGAGGTGCAGGGCCCCGGGCCGGTAGGTGAACAGCGTGGGCAGGCTCCAGCTGCGCACCGCCCGCAGCGGGGCGCCGCGGGCGGCGGCGGCCTCGAAGGCGTAGGCGAGCACGTCGTCCGCCGCCGCCCCGGTCTCCTGTACGCCGACCACCACCTCACCGGTGTCCGCGGCAGCCCGCCCGTCGTCCTCGGCGGCTCCGCGGACCATGACCACCGGGCAGGGCGCACGCCCCAGTACCCGCAGTCCGACCGAGCCGAGCAGGAACCCCGCCACCGGCCCGGGCCGCCGCGACCCCAGGACCAGCGACTGCGCACCCTCCGCCCGCGCCGTCAGCAGCCCGACCGTGGATCCGGCAACGGACTCGGCGCTCACCTCCACGTCCGCGTGGCGCGCGCGGACCCGTGCCAGGGCGTCCTCCACCAGGTCCTGCGCCGCCCGCTGCTGCTGTTCCGCGCCGCCGGCAAGGGCCTGGGCGGTGTGTGCGTGGACGAGGGCGAGCGGGAGGCCGCGCAGTCGCGCCTCGCGGGCCGCCCAGTCGGCTGCGGTCAGGCTGTCGGGGGTGCCGTCGACGCCGACGACGATGGGCCGTGGCATGACGGCGCCTCCTCGGGGTCTCGCGTCCGGGCCCGGTGGTGCCGGGGCGGACTCGCCGGCCGGGCGGGTCGGCCGCTGCGCGCCGACGGGCGCCGCTCCCACTCCGCTCCCGTCCCGGAGCGCGGAACCATTCTGAACATCACCGGACAGAACAGACAGTAGTCCTGCTCGGAACGGTCACGCACCCGCACGGGACGACGCTGCGGTACCCGGTCCGGGTGGCGGACCGAGGCCCGTGCCGAAGCCGCCGCCGGCAGGCGCTAGCGTGGTGGACGCCGACAGCTCCCGCACCGGGCTGGAACGGTGCCGGTCCCAGGGGTGGAGTGAGAAGAACATGCAGGTCGGAGGCGGCGCGTGAGATTCCTGCACACCTCCGACTGGCATCTGGGCCGGTCCTTCCACCGCGTCAGCATGCTCGACGCGCAGCGCGACTTCCTGGACCACCTGCTGGAGACGGCGCGGACCGAGCGGGTCGACGCCGTACTCGTCGCAGGGGACGTCTACGACCGGGCCGTTCCTCCGCTGGCCGCCGTCGAACTCTTCGACCAAGCCCTGCACCGGCTCGCCGAGCTGGGCGTGGACACCGTCATGATCTCCGGCAACCACGACTCGGCCCGCCGCCTCGGGGTCGGCTCCGGCCTCATGCGCCGGGCCGGCATCCACCTGCACACCGACCCGGCGTCCTGCGCCACCCCCGTCCTGCTGTCCGACGGACACGGCGAGGTCGCCTGCTACGGGCTGCCCTACCTGGAGCCCGCCATGTGCCGCGACACCCTCGGCGCCCCCGAGTCCTCGCACGCCGCGGTACTGGGGGCCGCCATGGACCGGGTACGGGCCGACCTCGCCACCCGGCCCGCCGGCACCCGCTCCCTCGTCCTCGCCCACGCCTTCGTCACCGGTGGCGAGCCCAGCGACAGCGAACGCGACATCACCGTGGGCGGCGTCGCCTCGGTACCCGCCGGCGTCTTCGACGGGGTCGACTACGCCGCGCTTGGCCACCTGCACGGCGCCCAGACTCTCACCGACCGCGTCCGCTACTCCGGCTCACCCCTGCCGTACTCCTTCTCCGAAGCCCGTCACCGCAAGTCGATGTGGCTCGTCGACCTGGACGCCGAAGGGCGCGTGACGGCCGAGCGGGTCGACACCCCCGTGCCCCGGCCGCTCGCCCGGCTCCGCGGCACCCTGGCGGAACTGCTGGCCGACGAGAGCCTGGAGTGCCACCGCGAGGCCTGGGTCGAGGCCACCCTCACCGACGCCGCCCGCCCCCACGAGCCCATGGCGCAACTCGCCCGCCGCTTCCCCCACCTGCTCTCCCTCGTCTTCGAACCCGCCGCCGGCGCCGACGACGACCTGTCCTACGCCGGTCGCCTGCGGGGCCGCAGCGACAGGGAGGTCGCCGAGGACTTCGTGGCCCACGTCCGCTCCGGCCGGCGGGCGGACGCACACGAGCGCAAGCTGCTGCAGGAGGCGTTCGAGGCCGTGCGCGCCGGCGACCTGGCCGAGGAGGGCGCCCGGTGAGACTCCACCGCCTCGACCTCACCGCCTTCGGACCGTTCGCCACCGCCCAGAGCGTCGACTTCGACTCCCTGGGGTCCGCCGGACTCTTCCTGCTGCACGGGCCGACCGGCGCGGGCAAGACCTCCGTCCTGGACGCCGTCTGCTTCGCGCTGTACGGCTCGGTCCCGGGCGCCCGGCGCGGCGGCTCCGCCCTGCGCAGCGAGCTCGCCGACCCCGGCACGCCCACCGAGGTCGTTCTCGAACTCACCGTCGGCGGGCGGCGCCTGGAGGTCACCCGCCTCCCGGAACAGCCACGCCCCAAGAAGCGGGGCACCGGCACCACCCTGGAGAAGGCCCGCAGCCGGCTGCGCGAGTACCGCACGGACGGGCAGTGGCACGCCCTCAGCACCTCGCACCAGGAGATCGGTGAGGAGATCGGCCAGCTGCTGGGCATGAGCCGGGAGCAGTTCTGCCAGGTCGTGCTGTTGCCGCAGGGCGAGTTCGCACGGTTCCTGCGGGCGGACGCCGAGGCCCGGGCCCGGCTGCTCGGGCGCCTCTTCGACACCGGACGCTTCGCGGCCCTGGAGGACCACCTCGCCGCCCGCCGCAGGACCGCCGCCGAGGAGGTCGTCGCCGGCGACAACCGGCTGCTCGCCCTCGCCCACCGCATGGCCCAGGCCGCCGGGGACTGCCCCGACCTGGCCGACCCCGACACCCCCGGCCCCGCCGGACTGCCCCCCGACCACGAGGCCCCCCGCACCCCCAGGGCCGCGGGCAGGGCCCCCGCCGTACCCCGCGCCCGCACCGGCGGCGCCACCCCAGCCGGGGGGACCACCGGCTCCGCTCCGGCCGACGGCACCGGCGAGCGCCCCGCGCCGGGCGTCCCGGGCTTCGCCGAGGCCGTCCTGACCTGGGCCGCCGTGGCCCGGACCGCCGCACGCGAACGGCTGACCGTCGCCGAGACGGCGCTGCGCGCAGCCGAACAGGCCGAGGCGGGCGCCACCGCCGACTGGCAGCGCGCCGCCGAACACGCCGGGCTGCAGGCCCGGCACGCCACCGCCCTGCGGCGCGAGGCGGAACTGGCCGCCCACACCGAGGCCGTCGAAGAGGCCGAGCAGCGCCTGACCCGGGCCCGCGCCGCAGCACAGGCCGCCCCCGCACTCGCCCTGCACGACGCCGCCCGGCGCGAGCGCGAACAGGCCGGTGACGCAGAGCGCCGGGCCCGGGCCGCCCTGCCCGCGGACCAGGCGGACGCGGACGCCGACGACCTCGCCGCCGCCCACGAGGCCACCCGGCAGACGCTCGGCTCGCTCGCGGCGGCCCGCCGGGCCGAGCGCCGCACCGCCGAGATCGACCAGCAGCGCACCACCCTCGAACGCGAGGCCCGGGCCGACGACCAGGCGCTGGACGAAGCGCAGGAGTGGCTCGCCGGCTGGGAGGAGCGGCGCGCTGCCCACCAGGCCGCGGTCGAGACGGCGCAGGAGGCGGCGGCGCGCGCCGAACACCTGGCGGCCCGCCTCGCACCGGCGCGCGACCGCCTGGCGGCGGGCCGGCGGCGCGACACCCTGGAGGAGCGCGTGGCGGCGGCCGAGAAGAGCGCCGCCGACGCCCGTGAGCAGGCCCTGACCGCACACGAGCACTGGCTGCGGCTCAAGGAGCGCCGCCTGCAGGGCATCGCCGCGGAACTCGCCGGCGCCCTGCGGGAGGGCCAGGACTGCCCCGTCTGCGGCAGCACCGCCCACCCCGCACCCGCCCGGCCCGCCCCCGGCCACGTCGACCAGGCCGCCGAGGACGCCGCGCTCGCCGCCCACCGCGGGGCGGAGGCGGCCCGTCACGAGGCCGAGGTGGAGCTGCGCGGCCTGCACGAGGCGCTCGCCGCCGCGACGGCCACCGCCGGCGACACCCCCACCGGACGGCTGGCGGACGCCGTCGAAGAGCTGCGCCGGGAGCACGAGGCGGAACGCTCCCGCGCCGCCGGCCTCCACCCGGCGCGCGAGGCCCTGGCGGCGCAGGAGCGCGAACACGAGCGGCGCCGCGCCGCCCGGGAGCACGCCGAACGCCGCATCGCCGCGCGCCTCTCGCAGCACGAGGCGCTCGACCGGGAGCAGGCGGCACTGGCGGCGGACCTGGCCGACGCGACCGGCGGCCACGGCAGCGTGGCGGCCCACGCCCGCAGCCTGGAGGCCCGGGCGGAACGGCTCGCCGCCGCCGCCGAGGCGGCCCGCCGCCTGGCCGAGGCCGACCATCGGTGCACCACCACCCGGACGGCGCTCGCCGAGGCCGTCCGCGCAGCGGGCTTCACCGCCGCCGAGGAGGTCTCCCGGGCCCTCCTCGACGACCGCGCCTGGCAGGAGCTCCAGCAGCGGGTCGACCGCTGGCGCACCGAACGTGCCGCGGTGCGCGCCGAGCTGGCCGACCCGGCGGTGGCCGCCGCGGCCGAGCTGCCGGCGGTGGACGAGGCGGCGGCCGGTGCGGCACGCTCCCGGGCCGCAGCCCGGCTGCGCCAGGCCTCGGAGCGGGCCGCCGCGGCGCGGGAACGCTGCGCGGAACTGGACCGCCACGCCCGCACGGCGCTTGAGGACGCGCGGCGCCTGACGCCGCTGCGCGAGGAGTACGAACGCGTCGCGCGCCTGGCCGGCCTCGCCGCGGGCACCTCGGCCGAGAACGAGCGCCGGATGCGTCTGGAGTCCTACGTACTGGCCGCCCGCCTGGAGCAGGTCGCCCACGCCGCCAGCGCCCGGCTGCACCGCATGTCCGCGGGCCGCTACACCCTGGTCCACTCCGACGAGCGGGTCGGCGCACGCCGCTCGGGCCTCGGCCTGCACGTGGTCGACGCCTGGACCGGACGCGAACGCGACACCTCCGGCCTCTCCGGCGGCGAGACCTTCTTCGCCTCCCTGGCCCTCGCCCTGGGACTCGCCGACGTCGTCACCGACGAGGCCGGCGGCACCCGCCTGGACACCCTCTTCATCGACGAGGGCTTCGGCAGCCTCGACGAGCAGACCCTGGACGACGTCCTGGACGTCCTGGACTCGCTGCGGGAACGCGACCGCACCGTCGGCATCGTCAGCCACGTCGCCGACCTGCGCAGACGCATCCCCGCCCAGCTTGAGGTCGTCAAGGACCGGCAGGGCTCCCGGGTCCGCCACCGTGTGCTCCTCTGAGACCCCGCCCACCGCCTCCCACGCCCCGGGCCGGCTGCCGGCCACCGCGGCCCCGCGGCCCTCGGGGTGCCGGAACGTGTGACCTCTCCCAGGCTGGACACGAGAGCAGGCGACAGGCACAGTCCCGACGAAGGAGCACACGGTGGCGATGGGAACCGACGAGCCGGCGGGCGACGACGTGTACCAGCCCGAGGACACCGAGGTGCCGGCCGACGAAGGAGTCCTGGAGCATTCCGACACCCTCAGCGACCGGGAGGCCGACCCCTACGAGGAGGGCTGGTCGCCGCCGGAGAAGCCGCTCGGAGTCGGCCACCGGGGCACCACGGCGAACGAGCAGCGAGAGCGGGCGCCGCTGGCCGAGCGGCTGGCCGAGGAGGTCCCCGACCCCCTTCTGGACGGCGACCTCTCGCAGGACGGCGACGGCATCGGCGACGCCACCGACACCGACGGCGAGCCGTGGGACGGCGAGGTGGGCCGGGTGCGCTCGGGCCGGCTGGTGGCCCTGGACGAGGGTGCGCACACCGCCGTGGACGGGGACGTCTTCGCCCGCGACGTGGGCGTGGACGGGGCCGCGGCCTCCGCGGAGGAGGCCGCCGTCCACACCGTCCCCGACACCGAGGAGTGAGCGCCCCGCCGGCCCGGCGCGGCTGGAGAGAGCAGGCCGACGGCGCCCGGGAGTGAGCGGAGCCGCACCCGCGGCCGGACGGCGAGGCGAGGCGCGAGGGTCACGGCCCCGCGGCGGCGCCCGTGGCCCGGACGGGGGAGTGGCCGGCCAGAGGCCACCGCCGTCGCCGCGGGCCCGGCCCGTGACGACGGCGGTGCGCCCTCACAGTGCCGAGAGCTCGGCCAGGAGGTCGTCCAGGCCCAGCGAACCCTGCGAGAGGGCCGCCATGTGCCAGGCCTTCAGGTCGAAGTCCGCGCCGTGCCGCGACCGCGCCGCCTCGCGCCCCCGCAGCCAGGCCCGCTCGCCCAGCTTGTAGCCGATCGCCTGCCCCGGCATCCCCTGGTAGCGCACGATCTCCGACTCGATGAACTCCGCGGGCCGGCTGCAGTGCGCCGACATGAAGGCGTGCGCCAGCTCCGGAGTCCACCGCTCACCGGGGTGGAACGGGGAGTCGGCCGGGATCTCCGCCTCCAGGTGCATGCCGATGTCGATGACCACCCGCACGGCACGCATCATCTGCGCGTCCAGGTAGCCCAGCCGGCGACCCGGGTCGGTCAGGTAGCCCAGCTCGTCCATGAGCCGTTCGGCGTACAGCGCCCAGCCCTCGACGTTGGCGCTGACCATGCCCGCCGTCGTCTGGTAGCGCGAGAGCCGGTCGGCCACGTGCGCCCACTGCGCGAGCTGCAGGTGGTGGCCCGGCACCCCCTCGTGGTACCAGGTGGAGACCAGGTCGTAGACGGGGAAGCGGGTCTCGCCCATCGTCGGCAGCCAGGTGCGGCCCGGCCGGGAGAAGTCCAGCGAGGGCTGGGTGTAGTAGGGGGCCGCGGCGCTGCCCGGCGGGGCGATGCGGGCCTCCACCCGGCGGACCCGCTCGGCCAGGTCGAAGTGCGTGCCGTCGAGTTCCGCCACGGCCTCGTCCATGAGGCGTTGCAGCCACAGCCGGGTCTCCTCGACGCCCTCCACCGCCTCGCCGTGCTCGTCCAGCCAGGCCAGCGCCTCCCACGGGGTGGCGGCGCCCGGCAGGACCTTCTCCGCCTCCTCGCGCATCTCGGCGAGCAGCCGGTGGAACTCCGACCAGCCGTAGGCGTACGCCTCGTCCAGGTCCAGGTCGGTGCCGTTGTAGAAGCGGGCGAACCGCGCGTAGCGCTCCCGGCCCACGGTGTCCGGGGCGTCCGCCACCGCGGGCGCGTAGACCTCCACCAGCCAGGTGCGCAGGTCGCAGAGCGCGCCCGTCGCCAGTGTCGCGGCGGCGTCCAGCTCCTCCCGGAGCGGGGCCGGACCGCCGGCCGCGAACTCGCCGAACCAGCCGGCTCCCCGGCCGCCCTCCCCGGGAGCGCCGATCCACTCCGTCAGCTGACCGATGACCGTCCGCACCTGCAGCGGCCCGGCGGGCAGGCCCCGCTCCAGGCCCAGCGCGAGGGAGGTGCGGTAACCCTCCAGCGAGGCGGGGACGGCACGCAGCCGGGCGGCGACCGCGCCCCAGTCCTCCTCCGTCTCGGTCGGCGTCAGGTTGAAGACCCCGCGCACGGAGTGCAGCGGCGAGGACAGGTTGCTCACCGCACGCAGCCCCTCCCCGGCCTCGTGCACGGCCAGCTCCGCCGTCAGCCGCTCGCGCAGCAGCTTGGCGCACCGGCGCTCGGCCACCACGTCCACGCCGTCGGCCGGGGCCGCGAGCTGCTCCTCGGCTGCTGCCAGGCGGGCCAGGGTGGAGCGGGCGAGGTCGGCCAGCTCCTCCTGGCCCTCGGGCGAGAAGTCGGGAAGCCGGCCGGCCGAACCCGGGTCACCGAGGTAGGTGCCGGAGACCGGGTCGAGCGCGACGAGGGCGTCCACGTAGGCGTCGGCGACGGCGCGGGGCAGGGCCCCGGCCGCAGGTGCGGGAGTTGTGGTGTCGGACATGCCCCCATCCTGGTACGCCGGGCCCGGCCGCGTCACCCCGCCCCGCACCCGCGGGCCACGCGGCCCGGCCGGGCCCCTGCGGCCGTCAGCCTCCGGTCGCGGTGCGGTCGGCCCCCGCGGCGCCCGGGGCGGTGGGCACGGCGGCGGGGCGCGCGGTGACCACGAGGGTGCCCTCCTCGATCTGGTAGTCCAGCGGCAGCCCCAGGCTCCGCATCGCCGCCACCATCCCGGTGTTGGACGCCTGGGTCACCGCGTACACGCTGGTGCTGCCGGTCTCCGCGGCCATGGCCATCAGCCGGCGCAGCAACTGGGCCCCGACGCCGCGCCGCTGCCAGGCGTCCTCGACGAGCAGCGCCACCTCGCTCTCCTCGCCGTCCCACAGCAGGTGCCCGAGCGCCACCACCCGGCCCGAGGCCGTCTGGGCCACCAGGGTGCGGCCGAAGCGGGGGCTCAGCAGGTGGTCGAGGTAGCGGTCGGCGTCACCCACCGGTCCGTGGTAGCGCATCGTCAGCGTCGCCTCGGAGCACCGCTCGTGCATCTCCCGGGCGGCGGCCAGGTCGGACGGGCCGGCCCGGCGCACCACGATCGGACTGCCCTCCGGCAGCGTCAGCACGTCCCGACGCGGCGGGACCCGCCGGCCCAGACGGGCGTCCAGGTCCAGCAGTGCCCGCACCCGCGCGAACTCCGTGGGGGTGAAGGGCAGGTAGGGGCGGGTGACGGTGAGCGTGCCGCCCGAGGGGTCCGGCAGCGTCATGGTGTGCTCCGCCAGGACGCCGTCGGGGGACGCGGCCGGGCCCTGGGACCGCCCGTCCAGCCCGTGCGCCGGGACGGAGCGGATGGTGCACCGGCCCAGCAGCTCACGAAGGGCCCGCGGCAGCTCGGCGGTGTCCAGGGCGGTGCGGGTGGCCATGCCCAGCACCCGGGTGGGCGCGTCCACCAGGTCGTGGGCGTCGGCCCGCTCCAGCCAGGTGTCACGGCCGCCGGCCGCCGCCACGGCAGCGGTCAGGTGGGCGGGGGAGAGGTCGGCGGGCACCCGCAGCGCGAACTCGTCGACGGTGGCGTCGGAGAGCGGGTGCGTCTGGAGGCTGAGGATGTCGACCCGTCGTGCGGCGAGGGCCGCGCACAGCACGGCCAGCGTCCCCGGTTCGTCCCGCACGGTGGTGCGCATCCGCCACAGCGCCGTCGACCGCTCACCGTCCGCGGGGGCGGCGGGGGCCGGCGCCGCGGCGCCCGTATCCGTACCCGGGGGGGCCTTCTCGCGCCGTCGGGACCGGTGCGTCCACCACACGTGGCCCGCCGCCGTCGCCAGCAGCGCCGCGGCCGCCGCGCAGAGCAGCACCGGCCCCCACGGGTCGTGCGCGACGGTCGCCGCGACGCACTCCGCGACGGCGACGGCGGTGAACAGGGCGGCCAGCTCGACGAGGTCGCGGCGCCAGTGGTGCCGGCGGGCAGCCGGCGCGGAAGTCGTGTCAGTCCCAGTCATACCGACAGCTTCGCCGACGGGTGTTGCCCGGCCGCGAACGCCCTGTGTCCTTCGGGTAAAAGGGGCGGACCGCCGGCCCGCGGGGGCCCGCGGTGACCGGGCCCGCAGACCCGTGGAAGGGGCGACCCGGAGGGCCCCCGGCGGTGGACCGGCCGCGCCGCCGCAGCCTCAGGCCGGCTGCCCCACCAGCCCGGGCTGCAGCACCTTGGTGAACAGCACCCGGCCGTCGTCCGCCCGCAGCCGCACCGTCATCTCCCCGCTCGCCGCCGCCACGTCGATCTCCCCGAAGTACTGCGGCGCCTCCATCGGTGAGACGTTCGACCGGCTCGGGGCCGCAAGGAACCGCTGCTCGCAGCCGAACGTCGCGTCCAGGGCCGTCGCCGGGAAGCCGCCGGCGTTCAACGGACCCGAGACGAACTGCCAGAACGGCTCGAAGTCCGCGAACGCCGCGCGTGACGGGTCGAAGTGCTGCGCCGCCGTGTAGTGCACGTCGGTGGTGAGCCACACGGTGCCCGTCACCCGCCGGTGCTTGACGAAGCGCAGCAGGTCGGCGATCTGCAGCTCCCGCCCCAGCGGCTGCCCCGGGTCACCCTGCGAGACCGCCTCGAAGTCGCTGTCCCCGTCGGCGACCACCAGCCCCAGCGGCATGTCCGAGGCGATCACCTTCCACGTGGCCCGGGAGCGCGCCAACTCCTTCTTGAGCCAGCGCAGTTGCTCCTCGCCCAGGATGCCGCGGGGGTCGGAGGTCTGCCGGTCGGGGGAGTTGGCGTCCCGGTAGGTGCGCATGTCGAGGACGAAGACGTCCAGCAGCGGCCCGTAGCGCACCACCCGGTAGACGCGTCCGCTGCCGTCCCGGCGCAGCGTGCGGATCGGGAAGTACTCGGCGAACGCCCGCCGGGCGCGGGCCGCCAGCACGTCCACCCGCTTCTCGGTGTAGGCGGCCTCGTCGAGGATCTCGCCCGGGTACCAGTTGTTGTGCACCTCGTGGTCGTCCCACTGCGTGACGGTGGGCAGTTGGGCGTTGAAGCGGAGCAGGTTCGCATCCAGCAGGTTGTAGCGGAAGGCGCCGCGGTAGTCGGCGAGCGTCTGCGCGACATGCGCCTTCTCGGGGGTGGTGACGTTGCGCCACACCCGCCCGTCGGGCAGCGCCACCGTCTCGGGGACGGGGTTGTCGGCGTAGATGTGGTCGCCGTTCATCAGGAAGAAGTCGGGGTCGCGGCGGCGCATCGCCTCGAAGACGCGGTAGCCGCCGATGTCGGGGTTGATGCCGAAGCCCTGCCCCGCGAGGTCGCCGGACCAGTGCATCCGCAGCACGTCACGGCCGCGGCGGCGGTCGGGTGCGGTGCGGAAGGTGCCGGTCACCGGCTCCCCGGTGCGACGCGGGTCGTCGGGGTCGCTCAGCACCACGCGGTAGTGGATCTGCTCGCCCGGCGGCAGGCCCGTCAGCGAGGTGACGCCGGTCAGGTCCGACTCCGGCCCCAGCAGCGGCCCGTGCCAGGTACGCGGGTTGCGGAAGGACTCGGTGGCGGCGGTCTGCACCGTCATCCGGGCCGGCCGGTCCGCACGCACCCAGACCAGGCCGGAGGTGGTGCTCACGTCCCCGCTCTGCACGCCCCACGCGGCGCGGGGCCGCCCGGAACGGGCCTGTGCCGGCGCGGCCGTGCCGAGCACCGGAACCGTCAGGGCGGCCGCAGCCGTCCCCCGCAGCACCGACCGCCGACCGACCCCCGCACCCAACCGCTGCCCCATGTCGAAACCTCCGCCCGTCCGCCGGTCCACGAGCCGGAACGGCCCGCAGACGATGTTCGTACCGAACGGCGGTGCCCGGCGGGAGAACGCGCGGTGAACGACGGGTACCCGGCCGCGTCCTGCGACCCACGTCGTGGCGGACCGTCAGGCCCGGTGCGCCGCCCCGCCGAGTGCGGCGACCGCCGCCCGCAGCCCGGTCCGGGGGCTGGCGAGCACCGGGACCGCGGCCTGCACGCGGTCGGCGACCGGGGCGGTGGACGCCTGTGCCAGGACGATGGCGTCCGCCTCGCCGCTCGCGTCGACCTCGCGCACCACGGCGGCGACGGCGTCGAGATAGCCCTCCTGCTCCCCGCGCGCGAACAGCGGCCACGCCTCCTCGTGGACGTGGGTGCGCACCCGCACCTCCCGGCCTGCCCGCGCCGCCTCCTGGCGGATCAGCGCACTCGTCGGCCCGACCGTGCTCGACTGCGTGGCCACCACGGCGACGCGGGGGCCCGCTGCCACGGCCGCCGCCGCCATGGGGCGGTCCACCCGCAGCGTCACCGGCGTCCCGCCGTGCGCCGCCGCCTCCTCCGCCACCGAACCGATGGTCGAGCAGGTGCACAGCACCGCCCCGGCCCCCTGGTCGCGGGCGAGGGCGAGCAGCTCGGCGAGATCCGCGGCCACCGCCTCCGGCCCCTGATCCCGGGCGCGGTCGAGGAGGCCGGGGCGGACCAGGTGCCGCAGTTCCACGCCGGGCGCCTCCTGCGCCAACAGGGAGTCAAAAACGGGCACATGAGCGTCGGAGGTGTGGATCGCGAGCAGCATCTTCGCAGGTTAGCGAGGGTTTTCGGCGGGGCGGAAGGACCGGTCCACCCCTCGGACGGCCCGCCCCGCCCCGGGCGCCCGGCCGTGCCGGCACCCCGAGCGCTACGCATTGGTCTTGACCAAGTGGCGGCGGCGGTCCTATCGTCGTCGTGATAGTGCAAGAACCTTTAATAAAGAAGTGCTCGTATCCCCGGTGCGGGCACGCCGGCCCGGCCGGGCGAAGGTCATCGCGGAGGATCAGGGTGGGGACGACGCAGCTCGAGACGGTGCCCGAGCCCAAGTACTGGCACCTGAAGACAGTGCTCAGTGAGGCGCTCGACTCGGAGTTCGCGGTGGGGCAGGTCCTGCCCAACGAGCGTGACCTGGCAGCCCGGTTCGGCGTCGCCCGCGCGACGCTGCGCCAGGCCCTGGAGCAACTGGAGCTGGAGGGCCGCCTCCAGCGCCGCCGGGGTGTGGGCACCACCGTCGCGCCGCCCCGCGTCACCGTCTCCCTCGACCGGACCGAGCGGGTCTGGCCCGGCGGCCCCGAGGACGCCTGGCAGCCGGTGGACGCCACCGAGACCGACGAGGTCCCCGCTGCCGTCGCCCGCCTCCTCGACGAGCCGGGCACCGTGCACGTCGTGCGGCGGCTGCTGGTCTCCTACGGCCAGCCCGTGGCCGCCGAGCTGCTCTACGTCCCCGTCGACCGGCTGCCGGGCCTGTCCCGCATCGCCGGCGGCAGCGACGCCACGCGTGCCCGAGCCGTCCTGCGGGAACTCCAGCACCTGGAGTGCGAGGGGCAGGACCGCGCCGTGGAACTGGGCTCCGCACGGGCCGAGGACGCACGCGAGCTGGACCGTCTGCCGGGCGCACCCGTCCTCGTGGTCACCACCCGCTACCTGAGCGCGAACGCCGTCGCCGCGGTGGCCGTCTCCACCTACCGGGCCGACACCTGCCGCCTGGGGTTCGGCGACACCGACCCCCAGGCCGCGCTCGCCGGCTGACCGTTTCGCGCAGGCACCGCCGGGCCACCGGGCTGGCCACGGGCCGCCCGGGCAGCCGGTGACATTCGGCGCCCACCGGTCGCAGCTGCCTCCCGCAGGCAGTGCCGGTCATGGGCCGGGCGGCCGTTGCACGAGGACTCCCGCGGCCCGACTCCTGCCCGGCAGGCTCCACTTGTGCTGAGATCTGCACCATGACCGATGCGTGTGAGGGGACCGCGACGGCCTCCCCCGGCGAGCTGCCGCGCGGCCCCGCGGGCCGTCTGCTCGCCGAGGCCGAGCGGCTGCGCAAGGAAGCGCGGCGGATGACGACGCTCGCCGACCGGCGCGCTGCCTTCTGGGCGATCGCCGACATCGCCCTGGGCTTCCCCGCCGCACTCCTCGCCGCGGTGTCCGGCGCGGCGGGCCTGGCCACGGCGGATGCCCGCACCCCGGCTGCGCTGCTGGCACTGGCCTCCGCGGGACTGTCGGCAGGCGCCGGGTTCCTCCGCAGCGGCACCAGACGGACAGGGCACAAACGCGCGCGAAGAGCGTGGGCCGCACTGGAGGGCGAGGCCACTCTCGCGGTGACGCGGGAACAGGTCGACCAGGAGTCGCTCCGCCGCCTGTTCGAGATGCGGCAGGCCGCGCTGGGGGCCTACGAGGGCGAGGAGTCCTGATCGCCCGTGCCGGCGGCTGACCCGGTCCGTGCGGGTGCACCGGCCGGTGCTGCCGCCCCCGCACGCCGGCCCCCGAACGACCCGCGCGGACGTGGACGGGTGGCCAGCCGTCGGGTGCGGCAGGCGCGATCCGAGAACCGGGTGGGCCGATTCCCCTACCGTTGCCCTCATGGCGGCCACCGAGACGGAGATCACCGAGGGCCTGATCCGGGACCTCCTGCGCGAGCAGCACCTCGACCTGGCGGACCGCCCCCTCAAACTCGGGGCACTCGGCTGGGACAACCAGGTGTGGCGGCTGGGTGACGACCTCGCGATCCGGATGCCCTGGGCCACGGAGTCCGCGGACGTGCTGCTGCGCAAGGAGCACACCTGGCTGCCCCTGCTCTCCGAAGGCCTCCCACTGCCGGTCCCCGCCCCGCAACGCCTCGGTGAGCCCTCCGAGCGCTTCCCGCGGCCCTGGCTGGTCACCACCTGGGTACCGGGCGAGCCCGCCGACCGCGCCCCCGCCACCCGCCCCGCGGAGGCCGCCGCCACCCTGGCCGCGTTCCTGACCGCCCTCCACCGCCCCGCCCCCGAAGGGGCACCCGACGGCGGGCAGCGCGGCGGTCTGCTGGCCGACACCGCGGAAGGGTTCACCGCAGGGCTCGCCTCGGCCATCGAACGGGGGCTGATCCGCAGCCCGGAGGCCGTCCGCGCGGTCTGGGAGGATGCCGCCGCCGCCCCGCAGTGGGCAGGCCCGAAGGTCTGGCTGCACGGTGACCTGCATCCGGCCAACGTCCTGACCACGAACGGCACCTTCTCCGGTGTGATCGACTTCGGCGACCTCTTCGCCGGCGACCCGGCCTGCGACCTCGCCGCCGCCTGGATCCTGCTGCCGGACGGCGCCCTGGACCGCTTCCACAAGGCCTACCGGCCCGCCCCGGACGCCGCGACCCTGCGCCGCGCCCGCGGCTGGGCGGTGCTGGGCGCCCTCGGCGGCATCCACGTCGGGGACGCCGGGGTCCACGGCCGGCCCGGGGGCAAGCCGACCTGGGGACCGCCCGCCCATGCCGCGCTGCGACGCCTCACTGCGACGCTCCACCGGTGACGGAGAGGCTCACCCCCCGGGCCCGGCTCGAAGCCCCCTCCGCCGCGCCGTACCCAGCTCCGAGCGGCCCCCGCTCTCACCGACGGGCCGTCACCGTCTGCTCCACCGCGAACAGCTCCGCCTCCACGTGGTCCAGTGCGAGCCGCAGCGCCCCCGTCGCCACCGCCTCCTCGCCGAGCAGCGACAGGGCGACCTTCGGCGGGCGGAGGCAGAACCGGTCCAACTCACTGCGCAGCGGCTCCAGTACACCGTCGAGCCCGGTCGCCCAGCCGCCGACCACCACAACCTCCGGGTCGAGGGCGAGGACCAGCGCCGCCACGTCGTGCACCAGCCGCGACACGAACCGGTCCACGGCATGACGGGCCTGGGAATCGCCGCGGCGGGCGCGGGCGAAGACCCGGGCCACCTGCGCCTCGTCCAGGGGCGCCAGCGGACGGCCGGTGGTCGACAGCAGGTCCTCCGGCTTGTCCTCCTGACCCAGCAGGTGCAGGGCGCCGATCTCGCCCGCCGCCCCGCCGAATCCCCGGTGCAGCCGGCCGCCGATCAACGACCCCGCCCCCGGGCTCAGGCCGGCGAGGACCATCACCACGTCGTCGGAGTCGGTGGCCGCCCCCTTCCAGTGCTCGGCCACCACCGCCGCGTTGGCGTCGTTCTCCACCAGCACCGGGCAGCGGAAGGAGCGCCGCAGCCGGTCCCCGAGCGGCAGCCCCGTCCAGCCCGGCAGTGCCGTGCCCAGCCGGACCGTGCCGTCCTCCTCGACGATCCCGGGGCTCCCCACCCCGACCGCCCGCAGCGAGGAGCGGGACACGCCCGCCCGGCGCAGCAGTTCGGCCACCGTGGTGCGCACCCGTTCCAGTCGCCTGTCGGCGGAGTCCAGCTCGGAGACCGACCGGTGCCCGGACGCCACCACGCGCCCGCTCAGGTCCGCCAACAGCGCGGTGACCCGGTGCGGGCCGATCTCCACGCCCAACAGGTGCCCGGCCTCAGCCCGGAAGCGGAACCGGCGGGCGGGCCGCCCCTGGCGCCGTGCCTCACCCTCGTCGGCCGGCACCTCCGCGACCATGCCGGTGTGCATCAGGCCCTCCACCACCCCCTCGACCGTGGGCCGGGAGAGGCCGGTGACCTGCACCAGGCCGGTGAGGGTGGAGGTCTCCGCGGCGCGCAGGGCGTGCAGCACCACAGCGGAGTTGATACGTCGCAGCAGGGAGGGGTCCCCGCCGGTTAGCCGCCCCAACGTCGTACTCCCTCACTTGGTGCTTCCGGGAGCCGCTCGCCGTCCCGCCCGGGGCGTGGCCGCCACACGGTGCGGCGCTGCCGTACAGCCCGCCGACGGCGCGGCCAGGGCTCCCCGGCGGCTCGCAGCGCGCGGCGGCATACCCCGCGACCTGCGCGAACGCGCGCGGTGAACGGTCTCCTTGGGCGGATGGTAGCGGCTGGGACGGTGGGCGGCGACCCCTCGCGGAAGCGCTGTGGCGGCCTTCACCCGTGCCCGTCCTCGCCCTCTCCCTGCCCGCCACGGCCCGGAACCCCCTGCCCGGGCCCGTCGACCGGTCCCGGCACCGCCGTCTGCGGGCGGGACGACATCGCCGGGTGACGTCCTGTCAGTAGGCGGGTGTTGACTGAAGCCATGGGACGTTCCGACCACCGCCCGCCGCACCTCGCCCCGACGCAACCCCCGCCCCTCTCCCTCCCGCACCCCAGGACGCGATGGAGCCGTCCCGGGGCCCGCGCCGCACCGGACCACGCCTCGCGGGTCCGCGAGTTGGCCGCCGCGCCCGCTCCCGCCCCGGGAGGCCCACCGGCGGGCGGCCCGGCGCAGGTGATCGTGCTGCGCGACGGGGCGGAACTCCTGGACGCCGACGAGGCCGAGGTGGCTGCGGCGGCGGAGGACCTCGCGGCCGAGTGCGACGCCCTGGTGGCCGCCCTCTCCCGGGAGTGGGGCCGGGCCCTCCCCGTCGACCTCCGCGGCCACCTGGAGCGCGTGGCGCGCGGCGAACCCGTGCCCGCCCCGCTGGACGTCCTGAGCGGCGAGGTGGCCCTGCTCCACGTCTGGCGCACCCGGCCCGCGCGGTGGGTCGGGGTGGGCACCGCGGAAGCCCGCCCCGGTGTCCCGCCGCGTCTGCTCGCCTGCGCCGGGGCGGGGGACCGGCCCACCGGGGCGGCCGGCCGCTGAGCCGGGGTCCGCCGGCCCGGCGGGCACGCAGCCGACGCCCTCCGTTCACCCGCGGGTCACCGAAGTCGCCCCGCACCTTCGCCGGTCGGGTGCAGGCTCCCGGCGCCGACACCGCAGCGACCCGGAAGGTTGTGGCCGATGCCGCCCACCCCCCGTACCACCGACCCCACCGCCCGTCTCCGGCGGGCCGGTTCGGGCCTCACCGCGTCCACCGCCCTCATGGCCGCCGCGCTCGCCGCCACCACCTGGACGTCCTCGTCCGCCCCGGCCCGCGCCGCCGACTACGGAACGCCCCGCATCAGCCTCTCCACCCCCTACCTGTCGGGGGCCGTCGGCGGGACGCGGGACCCGGTCGTCACCGTCACCGTCTCGCAGAGCGGCGCAGCCGCCGCCGACCTGAGCGTGGACGTCTCCGCCGCCAGCCGGCCGGCCGTGGCGGGCCCCGAGGACGTCGCGGTGGCCGGCACCGCCACGACCCGCACCCTCGCCGTCACCCCGCGGGCCCGCGGCTACAGCGACCTGACGGTCCGGGTGACCGGCCTCGGCGGCAAGAGCGCCACCACCAGGCTGCACTACGCGGCCTCCGCGGCGGTCGTGGGCGCCGCCGACACCCGGTACCTCACCGGTTCCTCCGACGCCTCCGCCGCCGTGGACGTGGGCGACGGCCACACCCTGGTCGCCGACGACGAGAGCAACGTGCTGCGGCTGTACGGCCCGGACGGCGGCGCCCCGGTGCGCACCTTCGACGTCGGTGACGCCGTCGGCGCCGAGAAGGAGATGGACCTGGAGGCCGGTGCCCGGGTCGGCGACACCGTCTACTGGACGGGGTCCATGGGCAACAACAAGGACGGCGAGTACAAGCCCGACCGGTCCACCCTCCTGGCCACCACCCTCACCGGCTCCGGGGCCGGCACGCGGCTGACCGTCGCGGGCTGGTTCAGGGACCTCCGCGCCGACCTGGTGCAGTGGGACGAGGACGAGGGGGACCGCTACGGCTTCGCCGACGGCACGGCCGACGGCCGGATCCCGAAGGAGGTCGACGGGTTCAACGTCGAGGGCCTGGAGTTCCTCCCCGGCTCCACCACCACCGCCTACGTGGGCTTCCGCGCCCCGCTCGTCCCGCCGCGCGACGGCGGCAAGGCGCTGCTGGTGCCCGTGACCAACATGTCCGCTCTCGTCGACGGCGAACCGGGCGACGGGCACGCGCACTTCGGGACGCCCGTCGAACTCGACCTGGGCGGCCTCAGCGTGCGCGACATCCGGCGCGACGCCGCCGGCCACTACCTCGTGCTCGCCGGCTCCTGGTCGGCCGACGACAACAGTGCGCCCTACGCCCTGTACTCCTGGGACGGCGACCCGGGCCACGCCCCGGTGCGGCGGCTGACCCTGCCCACCTCGGACTACGGTGCCTGGGAGGCGATTGCCAGGACCCCGGACGACGCCGGCGCCCCGGGTGCCCGCGTGCAGCTGGTCACCGACGACGGCGAAGCCGACCTGTACGGGGACGGCACGGCGGCCAAGGACCTCGAACACGAACAGTGGCAGAAGTCCCGGGCCACCTGGTTCGGCCTCGGCGGCTGAGGATCAGCCCGAGGAGCCCCCGCCCGGGCAGGGCCGCCGGGCCCGCGCCCGGGCCTCGCCACCCGGTCGGGGCGGTCGGCGTACGGCAGCCGACGCGTCGAGCCCGACGAGCGCCGCCGGCCCGCCGTCACCGGCCGGCCGCGCCGCCCCCCTCGAACGCCGCCGCACGCAGCCGCCCGTACTCCTGCGCCAGCGTCTTCGGCGTCCAGTGGGCGTTGAGGCCACTGGGGTTGGGCAGCACCCAGACGTGCGCGCCGCCCACCGTCCGCTCCTGGGGGCCGATCGCCGCACGGCGCTCACCGAACGCCGTGTGGTAGGCCCCTATGCCGCAGACCGCCAGCCAGGCCGGCCGCCACCGCTCGACCCGTTCGGCCAGCAGCCGGCCGCCCTCGCGGTACTCCTCGTCACTGAGCTCGTCCGCCCGAGCGGTGGCCCGCGCCACGACGTTGGTGATGCCCAGGCCGAAGCGCGGCAGCTCGTCCTGCTCCTCGGGACGCAACCGGCGCGGGGTGAACCCGGCAGCGTGCAGGGCCGGCCAGAACCGGTTGCCGGGCCGGGCGAAGTGGTGCCCGGCGGCGGCCGACGTCAGGCCGGGGTTGATGCCGCAGAACAGCACCCGCAGCCCCGGCGCGAGCACGTCGGGGACCAGCCTGTCGCGGGCGGCCTCCAGTTCCTGCGCGGTGAACGCCATGACCGGCCCGGCCTCAGAGGATGGAGCCCGGCGTGTACGCCGCGGCGGCCGGGTGCTTGCCCACGACCTCCTCGACCCGCGCGACGACGGCGGCGACCTGGTCCGCGGCGGCGCCGGTGAAGGAGAGCCGGTCCGCCATCAGGGCGTCCAGCCCGGCCCGGTCCAGCGGGATGCGGGAGTCGGCCGCCAGCTTGCCGAGCAGTTCGTTGCGCTCCGCACCCTGCTCGCGCATGGCCAGCGCCGAGGCGACCGCGTGCTCCTTGATGGCCTCGTGCGCCACCTCGCGCCCCACGCCGGCCCGCACCGCACCCATGAGGACCTTGGTGGTCGCCAGGAAGGGCAGGTAGCGGTCGAGTTCGCGGGCGACGACGGCGGGGAAGGCACCGAACTCGTCCAGGACGGTCAGGAAGGTCTCCAGCAGGCCGTCGAGGGCGAAGAACGCGTCGGGCAGGGCCACCCGGCGCACCACCGAGCAGGAGACGTCGCCCTCGTTCCACTGGTCGCCCGAGAGCTCACCCGTCATCGAGGCGTAGCCGCGCAGGATCACCATCAGGCCGTTGACGCGCTCGCAGGAGCGGGTGTTCATCTTGTGCGGCATCGCCGAGGAGCCGACCTGGCCCGGCTTGAAGCCCTCGGTGACCAGCTCGTGGCCGGCCATCAGGCGGATGGTCTTGGCCAGCGACGAGGGCGCGGCGGCCAGCTGCACCAGCGCGGTGACCACGTCGTAGTCCAGGGAGCGCGGGTAGACCTGGCCGACCGAGGTGAAGGCGCCCTCGAAGCCGAGGTGGGCGGCGACCCGCTCCTCCAGCTCCGCGAGGCGGCCGGTGTCGCCGCCGAGCAGGTCCAGCATGTCCTGCGAGGTGCCCACCGGGCCCTTCACACCGCGCAGCGGGTAGCGGCCCAGCAGGTCCTCCAGCCGGCCGTAGGCCACCAGCAGCTCGTCGGCGGCGGTAGCGAACCGCTTGCCCAGCGTCGTGGCCTGCGCCGCCACGTTGTGGGAGCGGCCCGCCATGACCAGCTCGGCGTGCTCGCCGGCGAGACGGCCCAGGCGCGCGAGTACCGCCACCGCACGGTCGCGGACCAGCTCCAGCGACAGGCGGACCTGGAGCTGCTCGACGTTCTCGGTGAGGTCGCGCGAGGTCATGCCCTTGTGGACGTGCTCGTGGCCGGCGAGGGCGTTGAACTCCTCGATGCGCGCCTTGACGTCGTGCCGGGTGACCTTCTCCCGCTCGGCGATGGAGGCGAGGTCGACCTGGTCCAGGACGCGCTCGTAGTCGGCCAGTGCCTGCTCGGGCACCTCGACGCCGAGGTCCTGCTGGGCGCGGAGCACGGCGAGCCAGAGCCGGCGCTCCAGCTTCACCTTGTGTTCGGGGGACCACAGCACGGCGAGCTCGGGGGAGGCGTAGCGGCCGGCCAGGACGTTCGGGATGCGGGGCTTGGCAGTCACGTGGCCAGAGTCTACTTGGCGATAAACGCAGCTCCCCGCCGTCCCCGGGCTCGTAGGAAGCTACTAGAGCCGGTACGGCTCACCGGCCGCCCGGGCGGGTTCCAGCGGCAGCAGCTCGGGGCGCTTGGGGGCCCGGCCGTCACCCGAGGAGCGGCCGGTCAGCCGCCGCCCGATCCACGGCAGCAGGTGCTCCCCGGCGAACCGCAGGTCGGCGGTGCGCCGCGCCACCCACCCCACCGGGACGGAAGTGCCGAGCGGAGCCCGCCAGTCCTCCTCGGCCGGCAGGCCCAGGGCCTGCCACACCGCCTCGGCCACCCGCCGGTGCCCCTCCGCGTTGAGGTGCAGCCGGTCGACGCCCCACAGCCGCGGGTCGGAGAGCACCGGGGCGCCGAAGAGGTCGACCAGGACCGCGTCGTGCCGCTGCGCCACCTCCGCCAGGTGCGCGAAGAGCGCCTCCATCCGCGGCCGCACCCGCTCCAGGACCGGGCCCTGCCGGCCGGGGCTGCGCATCAGCACCAGCTGTCCGCCGCCGGCGCTCAGCCGCTCCGCCGCCTCGTCCAGGAGCCCGCACACGCGCCCCAGGTCGCAGCGGGGGCGCAGGACGTCGTTGAGGCCGCCGACGAGCGTCACCAGGTCGGCGCCCATCGCCGCCGCCGGGCCGGTCTGCTCCGCGACGATCTGGCCGATCAGCTTGCCGCGGACCGCCAGGTTGGCGTAGCGGAAGCCGGGCGTGCGGGCCGCCAGGCGGGCGGCGAGCAGGTCGGCCCAGCCCCGGTAGGTGCCGTCGGACAGCTCGTCCGACATGCCCTCCGTGAACGAGTCGCCCACGGCGACGAGGCTGCGGAACCCGGTGTACGTGGCATCTTTCTCCATGGCGCCTCGGATCCTATCCACCGCGACCGACCCGCCCGTGCGCGGGCCGCCCTACCCGGCGGCGGGCTGCTGGAGGACCAGCTCCCGCAGCACGTCCTCCATCGTCACCAGGCCGGTCAGCCGGCCGTCCTCCCCGGTGACGGCCGCCAGGTGGGTGCGGGAGGCGCGCATCGCGGTGAGGACGTCGTCCAGCGGCGTGACGGCGCGGACCCGCGCGATCCGGCGCATCGACCCCACCGGGAACGGCCGGTCGCGCGGCATCGCGTCGAGGGCGTCCTTGACGTGGAGGTAGCCGACGATGCGCTCGTGGGCGTCGACGACCGGGAAACGGGAGAAGCCGGTCCGGGCCGACAGCCGCTCCAGGCCCTCCGGCGTGACCCCGACCCGCGCGGCGACCACCCGCTCCAGCGGCAGCACCACGTCGCGCACCGGGCGGTTGCCCAGCTCCAGCGCGTCCCGCAGCCGCTCGGTGGCCCGGGCGTCGAGCAGGCCCGCATCGCTGGAGTCGGCCACCATCTGCGCCAGCTGGTCGTCGGAGAAGCTGGCCGAGACCTCGTCGCGGGTCTCCACCCGCAGCAGGTGCAGCAGCCCGTTGGCGAAGGCGTTCACGGCGAAGATCACCGGTCTGAGGACGCGGCTGAGCGCCACCAGCGGGGGGCCGAGGAGCAGCGCGGTGCGCACCGGTTCGGCCAACGCCACGTTCTTCGGCACCATCTCGCCCACCAGCATGTGCAGGTAGGTCGCGAGCGAGAGCGCGAGGACGAAGGCGACCGGGTGCACCAGCGAGCCGGGCACCCCCGCGGCGTGGAAGACCGGCTCCACCAGGTGTGCGATGGCGGGCTCGGCCACCGCCCCCAGCACCAGGGTGCACAGGGTGATGCCGAGCTGGGCGCCCGCCATGAGCGCCGAGAGGTTCTCCAGCCCCCACAGCACCCGGTGCGCCCGGCGGTCGCCGCCCTCCGCGTGCGGCTCGACCTGGCTGCGCCGGACCGACACCATCGAGAACTCCGCGCCCACGAAGAAGGCGTTGGCCACCAGTGTCAGCAGGCCCGTGAAGAGCTGGAGGAGGATCACCGGCCCGCCTCCCCGCGCGGTTCGTCCGCCGGGGCCCCGGGCGTCCCGTGGCGGCGGGCCCGCACCCCGTGCCGCCCGGATCCCGGCTCGGGATGGGCGCCGGCAGCCGGCGTGGTCAGCACCACCCGGGCGGCCCGGTGGCCCGAGGCGTCCTTCACCGCGAGCCGCCAGCCCGCGACCTCCAGCCGGTCACCGGCGGTGGGGATGCGGCCCAGCTCGGCCGCGACCAGCCCGGCCAGCGTCTCGTAGGGGCCCTCCGGCGCGCGCAGCCCGATGGCGGCGAGCTGGTCGGTGCGGGTGGCGCCGTCCACCTCGTAGAGCCGCCGCCCCTCCGCGTCGGTCCCGGCCGGCACCAGTCCGGGGGCCTGGAGTGGGTCGTGCTCGTCGCGCACCTCGCCGACCACCTCCTCGACGATGTCCTCCAGCGTGACGACACCGGCCGTGCCCCCGTACTCGTCGACGACCACGGCCATCGTGCGGCGGGCCGAGAGCCGGTCCAGGAGCCGGTCGACGGTGAGCGTCTCGGGGACGAGCAGGGGCGGCCGGACGAGGTCGGTCACCCGGCGCCGGGGCCGCTCGGCGGCGGGCAGCGCGAGGACGTCCTTGATGTGCGCGACGCCCACGACGCTGTCCAGGCTCCCCCGGTAGACGGGGAAGCGGGACAGGCCGGTGGCCCGGGTGGCGTTGGCGACGTCCTCCGCGCTGCACTGCGCCTCCAACGCGGTGACCTGCACCCGGGGGGTCATGACGTTCTCCGCGGTGAGGTCCTGGAGGTTGAGAGTGCGGACGAAGAGCTCGGCGGTGTCCGCCTCCAGCGTGCCCTCGCGCGCGGAGTGCCGGGCGAGCGCCACCAGCTCCTGGGGGTTGCGGGCAGAGGCCAGCTCCTCGGTGGGTTCCAGGCCCATCCTCCGCACCACCCGGTTGGCGGCGTCGTTGAGGTGGCTGATCAGCGGGCGGAAGGCGGTGCTGAAGCCGCGCTGCACGGCGGCCACGCGCCGGGCGACCGTCAGCGGGCTGGAGATGGCCCAGTTCTTCGGCACCAGCTCGCCGACCACCATCAGCACCACGGTCGAGACGGCCGTGCCCAGTACCAGCGCCACCGACTCGGCCACCGACCGGGAGGCCCCGGCCGCCCTGATCGGCCCGGTGAGCAGCTTGGCGAGCGAGGGCTTGGAGATCATGCCGATCACCAGCCCGGTCACGGTGATGCCCAGCTGCGCCCCGGAGAGCTGGAAGGTCAGACCGCGCACGGCGCGCAGCGCGCTCGCCGCGCCCCGCTCGTCCCGCTCGACCGCGCGCTCCAGCTCGCTGCGTTCCACGGTCGTCAGGGAGAACTCCGCCGCGACGAAGACACCGCACGCCAGTGTCAGGAGCACGGCCAGCAGCAGGAGCAGCAGCTCGGTCATCGCCTCACCTCCGTCCCATGATCGAACAGTTCCGCCGGCTTCGCGCCCGCTTCGGCCCTCCCGCTCCACGGCGGATCCGGCAGCAGGGTGACGGGCGGCGCCGGGCTGCGGGGACGGCTGCGGCCGCGCGGGGCGCTCCGGGCCCGCCCGTAACCCCGGTGCCGACACCCCCTCAGGTCTGCTGGAATGCGCACATGACCGCACCGCACATACGCCCCGCGCGCACCGACGAGGCCCAGGCCGTCCTCGACTTCTGGCGGACCGCCGCCGAGGGGACGAGCATCAGCGACGACCTCGACGGCGTGCTCGGCCTCCTCGCCCGCGATCCCGGGGCGCTGCTGCTGGCGGAGAGCGAGGGCCGCCTGGTCGGCACCGTCATCGCCGGGTTCGACGGCTGGCGCTGCTCGCTCTACCGCCTCGCCGTGCTCCCGGCCCACCGGCGCCGGGGCGTGGCCACGGCGCTGCTGCACGCCGCCGAGCGCCGCTTCGCCGCCCTGGGCGGCCGGCGGGTGGACGCCATGGTCCTGGAGGAGAACCACGCCGGCCGGCAGGCCTGGTCGGCGTCCGGCTACCAGCGGCAGGACCACTGGCGCCGCTGGGTGAAGGGCCTGACCCCGCAGGTGGCGGGCGAGGAGGGGGCGACGCACTCGCCGCTGGACACCGCGGCGGTGGCGGCGCACTCCGGCCGGGCGGGCGGGGACACGGCCGACCGGCCGGGGCGGTGACGGCCCAGCCGCCTCCATGGTCCCCCGCTGCCTGCCGGACGAGGTGTGACCCACGTCATGCCGCCGGGCCGCCCGGACGCCGCAATGCACGCGACCGGGACCCGACTCCCCGAAACCGTAGGGGTGCAGACCGCCTGTCCACCGGCAGGTGGCCAGCTGCCACTGGAGGTGATGTGTCCGCGTTCGAGGCAATCGTTCCGGTGGGGGTGGGCGACGAGGCCCGCTGTGGCGTGGGGGAGCGGCGCCCCGCGCCCTAGACTGGCCTCTCGGCCGCGTCGACGCGGGCCCGCCCGGGCGGTCGAGACCCCGGCGCGAGCCTGGCCAGCGCCGTCGGACGGCCCAGCATCCGAGACCGTACCGACGGAAAGCCCCGCGCATGCCTCCCCATGACCCCGCCGCCACGGCCGTCCCCCTCGCCCCCGCAGAGCCGGTCGGCCCCCGGACCGGCGGTGACGACGTACCGGAGTCCCGCGAGGCCCGGCGCTACGCCCGCAAGGCGGTGCTGGCCTCGGCTGCCGGCTACGGCCTGGAGGGCTTCGACCTCCTCATCCTCAGCTTCGCGCTGTCGGCGGTGGCCACCGGACTCCACCTGAGCACCGCACAGGCGGGCTCGCTGACCACCGTCACCCTCGTCGGCTGCGTCGTCGGCGGGCTGGTCTTCGGCATGCTCGCCGACCGGCTGGGGCGCGTGCGGGTCCTCAGCTGGTCGATCGTGGTGTTCGCGGTCTTCACCGGCCTCACCGCGCTCTCGCAGAACCTGCCCGAAATCGCGGCCAGCCGCTTCGTCGCCGGTATGGGCATCGGCGGCGAGTTCGGCATCGGCATGGCGCTGGCCGCCGAGGCCTTCCCCGCACGCAAGCGGGCCCGCGGCACCTCCTACGTCGGACTGGGCTGGCAGGCGGGGGTGCTGGCCGCCGCGCTCGTCTCCGGCCCCGTCATCGGTGCCTGGGGCTGGCGCGCACTGTTCGCCCTGGGGGTCGTGCCGGCGCTCGCCGCCTTCCTCTTCCGCCGCACCATGGCGGAGCCCGCCGCGTTCACCGAGGCCCGCCGCGCCCCGCGCCCCGCGACGGCCCCGTTGCGCACCCTCGTGGCCACGCCTGCCGCCCGCCGCGCCAGCATCGGCGTGCTCGTGCTCACCTCGGTGCAGAACTTCGGCTACTACGGCCTGATGACGTGGCTCCCCAGCTACCTCTCCCAGCAGTTCGGCTACAGCCTCACCCGGTCCGGTGCCTGGACCGCCGTGACGGTCCTCGGCATGGCCGCAGGCATCCTCGCCTTCGGGCACCTCGCCGACCGCATCGGCCGGCGCCCCACCTTCTGGATCTTCCAGGCCGGCTCGGTCGTGGCCGTCCTCGCCTACGCCTCCCTCACCAGCCCGGCCGCACTGCTCGTCGGCGGCGCGGTGATGGGTGCCTTCGTCAACGGCATGACGGGCGGCTACGGCGCGCTCATCGCCGAGCTCTACCCCACCCACGCCCGGGCGACCGCGCAGAACGTGCTGTTCAACCTCGGGCGCGGGGTGGGCGGCCTGGCGCCGCTGGTCGTCGCCCTGGTGGCCGGCAGCTGGGGCTTCCAGCGGGCCATCGCCCTGCTCGCCGTCATCTACGTCCTGGACATGGCGGCCATGCTGCTCATCCCCGAGCGCAAGGGGGCCGCGCTCGGCGACGAGGACCTCGGAACGGCGGCAGCGGCTACCGGACGCGGCTGACCGGAACCGCCGGACGGCTCCCCGGCCCGGCCTTGCGGCCCGTCACTGCTGCCCCGTCCCCGTGGTGACCTGCCGGGCGGACGAGCCGCGCAGGGGCTCCGCCCGCACCACCGGCAACTCCCCGGCCGCGGCCGGGGAGAGCCGCGCCGGTACCGGACCGGCAGCCCGGTGCCGGCCCTCCGTGCCGCCTTCGTGAGCTGCTGCGCGCGAGGCCCCGGGCGCACCGTGCGGTCCCGGGACAGGCCGCGGTGGTGCCGGGCGTGCGGGGGGCCGCACTGCTGCTGGGGGCCGTTCCCCGCCAAGGGGGCGGGAGGCCTCGGCTCCCTCGGGAGGTCACTTCACCCGGCCGTAGCTGACCTGGTGCGTCCAGATCCGTTCCAGGCGCACCACGGCGCCGGTCTTGGGGGCGTGCCAGATCCGGCCGTGCCCGGCGTAGATGCCCACGTGGTAGACGGAGCCGCCGGAGTGGAAGAAGACCAGGTCGCCCGTCCTGCGCGCGGCGCGCGCGACGTGGGCGGTGTGGCGGTACTGCTGCTCCGCGGTGCGGGGCAGGGAGCGGCCGGCGTGCCGGAAGGCGTAGAGCGTCAGCCCCGAACAGTCGAAGGCCCGGGGGCCGGTGCCGCCCCAGCGGTAGGGGGAGCCCTTCTTGGCCGCGGCGACCTGCAGCGCCTTGGCCGACACGGCGGTGACCGCGGCCTGCGAGGTCTGCGAGGTCTGTGCGGCCCGGGCCGGTTGTGCGGCCTGGGCCTGGCCCGGGGCGAGCACGGTGGCGCCGACCGTGGCCAGCGCCATCGCCGAGACGGTGCCGGCGCGGGCGAGGAGGGAGGAGGTCTGGTTCGCGGACATGGGGGACCCTTCGTCAGCCGCCTGCGAAGGTGGACCTGTCGGGTTCGGGCTGGCGAAGTTGCCCGGCCGTCCGAGAACGGCTTCACCCCAAGGGGCCCTCGGCCTTCCGGCTGTCGGCCCCGTCTTGCCTGGGTCCTCCGCTCCTGCCGTACGAACTGCTCGACCTGGATCCGGTGCGGCGGCAGGACTCGGCGTCCGTCCGGACCGCCCCGCCGCTGTGGCGAGGGCTTGGTGTCAGCGACCAATTTGCCCGCTTTCACCAAATTCTCAGCAGTTTGTGACATTGATCACGTTTGGGCTGGACGGGGGCGTGTCCTGCTGGGCCCCTCCGGCAGGCCCCCGCGTGACCTGCGGTGACGAAGTGTCGGCCGGGAGACACGCGGGTGCCGGCCGCAAGCCCGGTGCGGCTCAGATTCGTCGGCGGCGGTGGGCCGTCGGGGGGAGGGGCGCCCGCACGGGCGCGGTCGCGCGCCCACCGCACGGGTGAAGGTCCGGGCAGGCGGCAGGCCCCTCGCGGGCCCGGGCGACACCGCCGCCCGTGACGTGGCGTCAACCTCCCCGGCGCACACCGGCACCGGAGCCGCGCACGGCGGAGGGGCTCCGGTGCGGACGGGGCGTCAGCCGTCAGCCCCCGAACGGGTCGGACGGGTGGTCAGGAACGGGCAGGCCGACCAGGGCCGCTCGCCGCTCGCCGTCCAGGACACGCAGGGCCCGCCCGAGTGTCCTCGCGTGCAGCTCGCTCTCGCCGCGTTCGTGCATCACCGTCAGGGCCTCGCGCAGCTCGCGGGCCCGGGAGACCAGTGCCTGGGCCGCGCACAGCGCGCTGTAGGTGTGGTGCCCGCGGGCGGGGTTGATGCGGCCGAGGAGATCGAGGGCCGCCAGGTAGCCGTCCACCAGCGCGCCCTCGGAGCGGGTCAGGGCCGGCAGTGGCGGGAGGTGCGGCATCATCCGCGCCCCTCCGAAGGCGTCTTCCCCTTCCGGCTCTTGGTCAGGTGGTCGACCAGGCCGTAGGTGAGGGCTGACGGCGCGTCGAGGACGCGGTCACGGTCGATGTCGCGGCTGATCTCCTCCTGCGGACGGCCGGTGTGACGGGCCAGCATCTCCTCCAGTGCCGCGCGCTCGCGCAGCACTTCTTCGGCGTGCAGCACCAGGTCGGTGATCTGGCCCTGCGCCGGCTCGGCCGACGACGGCTGACGCAGGAGCACCCGGGCGCCCGGCAGGGTCATGCGCCTGCCCGGCGTGCCCGCTGCCAGCAGTACGGCGGCGGTCGACGCGGCCTGCCCCAGGCAGACGGTCGCCACGTCGCAGGAGAGGTGGCGCAGTGTGTCGTAGACGGCGGTCAGCGCGGTGAAGGGGCCGCCGGGGGAGTTGACGTACAGCGCGATCTCGCGGTCGGGGTCGGCGTACTCGAGGTGGAGGAGCTGGGCCACGACATCGGTGGCCGCCGTGGCGTCCAGGGGAGTCCCCAGAAAGACGATCCGGTCCTCCAGGAGCCGGGCGTAGGGGTCGAGGGTGCGCAGCCCGTGGCGGGTGCGTTCGGTGAACTCCGGCAACACGTGTCGGGCGGTGGGCTGGTACGTGGCACGCATGACAGCTCCTCGTTCTGCAAGAAATGTACAGGACGTACATCTCCTTAGAATGGGGAGCATGACCTACGAGATTCCGGTGACGCAAGCCCGGGCGGAGTTGGCGGATCTGATCAACCGCGTCGTGTACGGCGGCGAGCGGGTCGTCGTCACCCGCCACGGCAAGCCGCTCGTCGCACTGGTGACCGCCGCTGACCTGGAGCGACTTGAGGCCGCGTCAGCACAGGAGGCGGTACCGGAGCCGGCCGAGGTGGTCAGTACCGTCTCCGTGCTGCGACCGCTGGACTCCGCTACCGGCGAACGCCGGTCCTTCGGCATCGTCGCCCAGCACGGAGAGGGGGCGTCCGCCGAGGAACGCGGTCCCCGCTGACCCGGGACGCCGTGGACCGAGGGGCAGGGACGGCGCGCCGGGCCGAGGCGCCGTCGGCCGAGGGACACGGCCCCGGCGGACCCGTCGCCTCCCCACCCCCACCCCCACCTACTGCCCCGGGCGACCGGGGCCGGGCCTCCTCGGTCGCCTGATGTCCTCTTCCCCCGGGCCGGCCCGTCCCTCGGACCGCGCCCCCATGGCCGGCCGGTGCCGACCGCCCGCGCCCGACACGGGCACGGATGCCGGCACCGGCGCCCGGCCGGATACCGGCATCCGGTACCACCCCGCGTCCGCGCGGACGCCGGACCGGCGGCCGGCCTGCCTGTCTCAGCCGCGGTGTGCGGCGAGCCAGCGGTCCTCCGCCTCGTAGTCGAACACCGGCTCGCCGGCGTGCGCCCGCGCGGCGAGCGGGAAGACGTCCTGCCAGGTGCCGTGGGCCAGCCGCTCACGCACGTACTCCACGGTGGCCGGCAGCGACTCGGCGTACCCCGTCACCGGGCGGTAGCCGAGTTCCCGCTCGGCCGCCCCCATGTCGAGCACGAGAGGGGTGGGGAGGGACCAGGGCGTCAGCCCGACGCCGCCCGCCGCCCCCGGCTCGGGCACCGCCACGATCTCCGAGGCGGGCGCACCCATCGCCGCGTCCACCGCCGCGCTGATCTCCGCGACCGTGGGCACCTGCGGGTCCCCCGCGTTGAGCACCCGCGACCCCGGACGGGCTGCGGCCAGCCGCACCAGCTCCGCGAGGTTGTCCACGTGCACGGGGTGGAAGCGGCTGTCCCCGCCCCACGCCAGCAGGCGCACCCGGCGCCCGTCCAACACCCGCTTGACGAAGTAGAGTTCGCGCGGGTACGGGCTGTGCGGGCCGTGCACCGCCCCGGCCCGCAACAGCGTCACCGGCAGCCGTTCCCCCTCGGCCAGCAGCAGTTGCTCCAGCGCGACCTTCTTCCTGGCGTAGTCGCCGTCTCCCGGGGCGACCGTGCGGTGGCTCTCGGGCAACGGGACGGGGTACTGCGGGGCGCCGTCCGGCTGGTCCTGGGTCATGAAGCCGCGGCCCTGCTCGTCCTCGTACACCGCGGCGCTGGAGATCACCACGGCCGAACCGATCCGGTCGGCGAGAGCCGCCAACTGGCGTGCGTGCGACTCCCCGTAGGCCACGCAGTCCACCAGGACCTCGCAGCCGTCACCGACCGCGGCCGCCAGTCCCGCGTCGTCCTCCCGGTCCGCCGACAGCGGCTCGACGGCCTCCGGCCACTCGCTGAGATCCGCCCCCCGCCGGGAGACGGCCCGTACCCGCCAGCCGTCCGCGACCAGCGTCCTCACCGTCGCCCGGCCTATCTGCCCTGTCGCTCCTACCACCACTGCGATGCGTGAACTCATGTGCGCACGCTAGGCCGCCAAGTTCCGGCCGGCCCAGTCCCGTTCGCCGTCGGCACAACACGGACGGCGACGGCGGCGGGAGGCCCCCGGGCCGGCGCTACCCCCGGCGAGCGGGGCCGCGCCCACGCGGGGAACCGGCGCGGGCCGCCTTCGCCTCGGAGGCGTACACGTCCACGTACTCCTGGCCGGAGAGCCGGCGCACCGCGTCCATCACCGAGTCCGTCACCGCACGCAGGGCGGTGCGGTCGTCGGCGAGGGAGGCGAACCGGGAGAAGTCCATCGGCTCCCCGAACCGGATGGTGATCCGCATGGCCCGCGGCAGCCGCCGCCCCGTCGGCTGTGCCTCGAAGGTGCCGATCATCGCGCACGGCACCACCGGCACACCGGCCTCGAGGGCCATCGCCGCAACCCCGGTACGCCCCTTGTACAGGCGGCCGTCGTGGGAGCGGGTGCCCTCCGGGTAGATGCCCAGCAGCCGGCCCGATCTCAGCACCCCGAGCCCGGCCCGCAACGCCGCCTGCGCTGCCGCGCCCCCGGAACGGTCCACCGGGATCTGCCCGACGCCCCGGAAGAACGCCGCAGTCAGCAGCCCCTTGATCCCGCGTCCCGTGAAGTACTCGGCCTTCGCCAGGAACGTCACGCGGCGCGGCACCATCGCGGGCATCACGAAGTGGTCCGCGAACGAGAGGTGGTTGCTCGCGATGATCGCGGCCCCCTCCTCGGGAACGTGCTCCAGCCCCTCCACCCGGGGCCGGAAGATCAGCCGCAGCAGCGGCCCCATGAAGACGTACTTCAACACCTGGTAGAGCACCGGGTTCCCCTCGTTTCCGCGCGGCGCCCGCCTGCGCGTCGTCGTTGCCGCCTGGCAGAGGCGGGGGCAGGGCAGGTGCGCAGCGGGTGTGACCGGCGACGCCGTCGCCCCCCCCGGCCGGCCGCCCCCGCGAGTGGCCCGCCTCAGGTGCCCCGGGAGGAGACCGCCACGCCCAGCGTGGTCAGTGCCGTCACGACCCAGGCGAACCACAGCCAGCCGTCGCCGCCCAAGGCCACCGAGTAGGCCGACGCGGCGACCAGCCCGCCCGTGGTGAGTACCGCCATCGCCCTGGTGGAGCCCGACATCCCGCCACCTCCTGCCCAGGAGTCGCGTTACCCGCCGCCGCTTGCGACGAGAGCCGCGGCCCCAGGGACATGGTCCCCGGCCGCGGCTCTCGTCGCCACCGGTCTGCGGTTCTCACTGCGGCCCGCCCGCGCAGCGTGCTGCCGGCCGGCGGTCCTCAGCGACTGCGGGCCTGCAACGACGCCAGGTAGGCGTTGTAGTCGGCCAGCTCCCGGTCGCCGTTGCGGTCCGCGGCGCGGTCCCGGCGCTGGGACTGGCGCTCCTCGGACTTGTACCACTGGAAGACCAGCGCCAGCAGCACCAGCACCGAGGGGACCTCGCTGAACGCCCAGGCGATGCCGCCGGAGACGGACTGGTCGGTCACCGCGTCGATGCCCAGGGAGGCCGGCGGGTGCAGGAAGGTCGTGACCATCGGGTGCGTCGCCATCATCAGCGCCACGCCGAAGAAGGCGTGGAAGGGCATGCCGGCGAAGAGCTCCAGCATCCGCATCACGAAGCCGGGGCGGTGCGGCCCCGGGTCCACGCCCATGATCGGGTAGAAGAACGCCAGGCCGACGATCAGGAAGTGCACCATCATCGCGATGTGCCCGACGTGCGAGCGCATCAGGAAGTCGAACAGCGGCGTGAAGTACAGGCCGTAGAGGCTGGCGATGAACAGCGGGATGGTGAACGCCGGGTGGGTCACGATCCGCAGGTAGCGGCTGTTGAGCAGCGCCACCAGGAGCTCCCGGGGGCCCTTGCGGCCCCGCCCAGCGGTGGGCAGCGCCCGCAGCGTCAGGGTGACCGGCCCGCCCAGCAGCAGGAGGATCGGCGAGAGCATGCTGATGATCATGTGCTGCGTCATGTGGACGCTGAACATGACCATGCCGTAGTCGTTCAGCTTCGTGCACATCGTCAGCGCGACGGTGAGGACGCCCACCACCCAGGCCACCATGCGGCCCACCGGCCACCGGTCGCCGCGGCGCAGCAGCCGTACCACCGCCCAGCCGTAGAGCAGCAGCGCCAGCACGCAGCCGACGAGGAAGAAGGTGTCGTTGCTGAAGGCCAGGGACCGCCCCAGCGTGAACGGCGGCAGGTCCATGGGCATGCCCCCCATGCCGCTCATGCCGTGTCCGCTGTGATCCATCCCGTCGCTCCCGGTTTTCGCCCGTGCGTCCGCACCACGACCGATGCGTCCCGCACCAGGGTAGAACCGGACCGCGCGGCGACCCGCGCCGGGGCCGCCCGCGCCGCGCCGGTCACCGCCCGCCGTGTCCTTTGGCCGCCCGGCGCGCCGGCAGCGGCTCAGAGCACGCTGTCGACCTCCGCGTACCGCTCCCCGGGCACCGTCTTGAGGGTCTCGACGGCCTCCGCGAGCGGGACCAGGGTGATGTCGGTGCCGTGCAGCGCCGTCATCATGCCGAAGTCGCCGCGGTGCGCCGCCTCCACCGCGTGCCAGCCGAACCGGGTCGCCAGCACCCGGTCGTAGGCCGTGGGCGTGCCGCCGCGCTGGACGTGGCCGAGGATGACCGGCCGCGCCTCCTTGTCCAGCCGGCGCTCCAGCTCGGCGGTGAGCTGGCGGGCGATGCCCGCGAACCGCTCGTGGCCGTAGACGTCGGTCCCGCCGGTCTCGAAGGACATCGAGCCCTGCTGCGGCTTGGCGCCCTCGGCTGCGACGACGATCGCGAACTTCTTGCCCGCCGCGAACCGCTCGTCGACGATCTTGGCGAGGGTGTCCACGTCGAAGGGCCGCTCGGGGACGACGATGGCGTGGGCGCCCGCCGCCATCCCGGAGTGCAGCGCGATCCAGCCGGTGTGGCGCCCCATGACCTCGACCACCAGGACCCGCTGGTGGGACTCCGCGGTGGTCTTCAGCCGGTCCAGTGCCTCCGTGGCGACGCCGACCGCGGTGTCGAAGCCGAAGGTGTGGTCGGTGCCGGAGATGTCGTTGTCGATGGTCTTGGGGACGCCGACGATCGGCAGGCCTGCGTCGGACAGCAGCCGGGCCGCCTTGAGCGTGCCCTCGCCGCCTATCGGGATGATCGCGTCGAGGCCGAGTTCGGCGACGTGCTCGCGCGCCCGCTCCACGCCGTCGCGCAGGTCGGCGGGGCGCACCCGGGAGGAGCCCAGGATCGTGCCGCCCTGGGCCAGGATGCCGCCCACCGCGTCCAGGTCGAGCTTGCGGTAGTCGCACTCCAGCAGGCCCCGCCAGCCGTCGCGGAAGCCGATCACCTCGTCCCCGTGGTCGGCCACCGCCCGGTGTGTGACGGATCGGATGACGGCGTTCAGACCGGGGCAGTCGCCACCGGAGGTCAGGACACCCATGCGCATTTTCAGCAACCCCTGCAACTGGGAGCGTCAGCCCGGACCTCCTCGTCCGGGTGGTTTGCCTCACCCTACAAGCGGATGCGCGAAGGCCCGCCCGCGGTCTCGCTCCGCGGACGGGCCTTCGGGACCGGGACCTGCCCGGTTACGCGGGCTGGGTCGCCGCCGCGATGCGCTCCTGGCGCAGCGCCTCGTACCAGCGGTCGTCGGCCGGCGGCAGCGCGTTCACGTCCAGGGCCAGCTTGATCAGCAGGTCCGCGATGTGCGGGTTGCGGGCCATGACGGGGCCGTGCATGTAGGTGCCGAAGACGGTGTCGTTGTAGGCGCCCTCGAAGCCGTCGCCCACGCCGTTGCCGTTGCCGAACCGCACCTTGGCGAAGGGGCGGGCGGTGGGGCCGAGGTGGGTGACGCCCTGGTGGTTCTCGAAGCCCGTCAGCGGCGGCAGCTTCAGCCGGGCGTCGATGTCGGCGAGCACGTCGCCGACGCAGCGCTCGCCCTCGCCGCGGGTGGAGACGACGTCCAGCAGGCCCAGGCCCTGCTCACGTTCACCGAGGTCGTTGACGAACTCGTTGCCGAGGATCTGGTAGCCGGCGCAGACCGAGAAGACGATGGCGCCGTTGGCGACCGCCCGGTTCAGGCCGCCGTCCCGCCGCAGCCGCTCGGCCGCGAGGCGCTGCGGACGGTCCTCGCCGCCGCCGATGAGGTAGATGTCGCCGGAGGTGGGCACGGCCTGGTCGGAGCGCACGTCCAGGCGCTGCACGTCCAGGCCCCGTTGCCGGGCCCGGCGCTCCACGACCAGCGCGTTGCCCTGGTCGCCGTACGTGCTCAGCAGGTCCGGGTAGATCCACACCAGACGCAGGCTGTTGTCACTCATGCTGGAAACGTCCTTTACCCTCGCGTGCCCGGTCAGTTGCCCACGCGGCGGCGCAGGTCCTGGAAGGCGGTGTAGTTGGCGATCGCCTCGATCCGGCCGGGCGGTGCCGTGCGGACCGCCTCGTCCACGTCCTCGGCGACGTGGAAGTCCAGGCCGGCGACCTCCAGGCGGACCGCCAGGTCCAGCTTACGGTCGCCGATGACGAAGATCGGGTGGCCGGCCAGCCGGGTGTAGTCGACGTCCCACAGCCAGGAGGTGTCGGTGCCGTCGGCGCCCCGGGCGTTGACCGAGAGGATGACGGGGGTGGGCGGCGGGTCGATCAGGGAGAAGGTCTCCAGCCACCCGGCGGGGTTCTTGGCCAGCAGCAGCCGCAGCTCGCGCTCCTGGTAGGTGACCACGTCGTAGCGTCCGGCGACGGCCTGCACGGCGTACATCCGCTCCAGCGCGACCTGCGGCGGGACGCCGAAGGCGGCGGCGACCGCCGCGGAGGTGGTGGCGTTGGCCTTGTTGGCGCGGCCCGGGAGCTGGAGGCGGATCGGCCAGGCCGAGCCGTGCGGGTCCAGGACGTGGTCGCCGGAGAGCGCCCAGCTCGGCGTGGGGCGGCGGAAACCGCACTCCTGGCAGTACCAGTCGTCACCGGGGCGCTGCATCACACCGCCGCAGGACGGGCAGGACCAGGCGTCGTCCTTCCACTCCTGGCCCGCCGCGACCCACACCACGTTGGGGGAGGAGGACGCGGCCCAGACCACCAGCGGGTCGTCGGCGTTGGCGATGATGAGGGCCTTGGAACCGCTCAGGCCCTCCCGCCACCGCTCGGCGAGCATGCGGGTCTCCGCGGCCCGGTCGAGCTGGTCGCGCGAGAGGTTCAGCAGCGCGATCGCCTTCGGGGTGACGTCGCGGGCCACCCCCGCCAGGTACTTCTCGTCCACCTCGATGACGCCGAACCGGGCGTCGGAGCCGCCGGCCAGGGCCGAGGTGATGCCGGCCGGCATGTTGGCGCCGAGCGCGTTGGAGACCACCGGGCCGGCGGCGCCCAGCGCCTCGGCGATCAGCCGGGTGGTGGTGGTCTTGCCGTTGGTCGCCGAGACGAGCACCACGTCCAGGTGGTTCGCCAGCCGGCCGAGCAGGTCGGGGTCGAGCTTGAGCGCCACCCGGCCGCCGATCACCGACCCGCTGCCGCGGCCAGCCGCGCGCGACACCGCCGCCGCGGCCTTGCCCGCCGTCACGGCCAGCCTGGCCCGTGGCGACAGCGGCTCCGTGTTGCCTGCCATCGTCTCAGCTCCTCCTCGCATCCGGCGCCCCTCGCCCCGCCGCCGGTGGTACGCGTCCCGTGCGGCCGTCTCTCCCGGGCCGGGTCTCGGTCAGGGGCAAGCCTATCGAGATCTGCGGGCTCGGCCTCACCGAGCCACCCGTCCGGGCCCGGACGGGCCCCGCCGGCCGGCTCGGGCGGAAGGCCGCCCTGACCTCGGCACCCGTCGGGCCGACATAGTCTTGGGCGTCATGTCGCACCGCACCATCCCCGGCTCCACCGGCCGTCCCCGTCGTATGCGCCTGCTGGGTGACCCCGCGCTGAGCACGCCCTGCCGGGACGTGACGGCCTTCGACGACGACCTGGCCCGCCTCGTGGAGGACATGTTCGCCACGATGTACGCGGCGCGCGGGGTGGGGCTGGCAGCCAACCAGGTGGGCGTAAACCTGCGGGTGTTCGTCTTCGACTGCCCCGACGACGAGGACCGCCGCCACCTCGGGCACGTCGTCAACCCGCGCCTGGTGGCCACCGGCGGCGTCGTGGTGCGCGGCACCGAGGGCTGCCTGTCGCTGCCCGGCGTGGAGTCGGGCACGCCCCGCCACGACGAGGCGGTGGTCGAGGGCGTGACGGTGGCGGGGGAGCCGGTGCGGGTGGTGGGCACCGGGTTCTTCGCCCGCTGCCTGCAGCACGAGTGCGACCACCTGGACGGCACCCTCTTCACCGACCGGCTGGACGGGATGCGGCGGCGGCGCGCCCTGTGGGCGGCGCGCCGGGCGCCGTGGGCGCGCGAGGCGCGCGGCTGAGGCGGGCCGGGGCCGCGGTCGTGCCCCGGCAGCTCACCGTCCGGGCGCCGCCGGCCGGTCCGCGACCTGCGAGAGGCGGCCCCACAGCAGGTCCGCGAGGTGGGTGACGAGGGCCTGGCGGGAGCAGGGCCGCTCCCGCAGCCACCAGTCGCCGGCGGCGTACATCATGCCGACGATGCCGTGGCCCCAGACCCGGTTCAGCTCGGCGGCCTCGGCGTCCAGGTCCAGGCGGGCGGAGATGAGACCGGCCAGTTCCTCGCCCAGGCGCCGCAGCAGCGGTGCGGAGTGACGCCCGACGTCGAAACCGGACTCGGCCGTGGGCTCGTCGGCGGCCGGGTGCATCAGGAAGCGGTAGACCTGCGGCCGGGTCTCGATGGCCGCCAGGTAGGTGTCGAGGGTGACCTCGACGCGTTCGCGCCGGGAGGCGGCGGGCGCGTCCAGGGCGGCGCGGAGCCCGGCCAGCAGGCCGTCGGTGTGCCGGACCGCCAGGGCCCGGTAGAGGCCGTTCTTGTCGCCGAAGTGCCGGTAGAGGATCGGTTTGGTGATGCCGGCTTCGGCTGCGATGGCGTTCATGGACGCCTGCGGACCGTCGCGCAGCACCACGCGTTCCGCGGCCTCCAGCAGTTCCCTGCGGCGGCGCCCGGACTCCACCGGCTGTGGCCGGCTGCCGTGCGTGCTGCCCTGCATGAGCGCTCCCGTTGATCGTTGTCGTCCCGTCACCGGCCCTGCGCCGCAACGTAGCACCCGAGTCCGCGCGACCGGGCCGGCCGTCCAGGTTGACAGGGACTACTGGCCGGTAACAGACTCGACGTTACTGTTGGTAACAAAGTAGGGCGCAGCGCTGGAGGGGTCATGGCTGAGGCCGCGTTCACCATGGAACTCAACGAGGAGCAGAAGGAGGTCCGGGACTGGATCCACGGCTTCGCCGCAGACGTCATACGCCCGGCCGCCGCGGAGTGGGACGAGCGGGAGGAGACGCCGTGGCCGATCATCCAGGAGGCCGCGAAGATCGGTCTGTACTCCCTGGACTTCTACGCCCAGCAGTTCTTCGACCCGACCGGTCTGGGCATCGCCATGACCATGGAGGAGCTCTTCTGGGGTGACGCCGGCATCGCCCTGGCCATCGTGGGGACCAACCTGGCGGCGGTGGGCGTCCTGGCCAACGGCACCGAGGAGCAGATCGGCACCTGGGTTCCGCAGATGTTCGGCGACGCCAACGACGTGAAGGTCGCCTCGTTCTGCTCCTCCGAGCCCGACGCGGGCTCCGACGTCTCCGCCATGCGCACCCGCGCGGTCTACGACGAGGCGAAGGACGAGTGGGTCCTCAACGGCACCAAGACCTGGGCGACCAACGGCGGCATCGCCAACATCCACGTGGTGGTGGCCGTCGTCGACCCCGAGCTGGGCTCCAAGGGGCACGCCTCCTTCATCATCCCGCCGGGTACCAAGGGGCTCTCGCAGGGCCAGAAGTTCAAGAAGCACGGCATCCGGGCCTCGCACACCGCCGAGGTGGTGCTGGAGGACGTGCGCGTCCCCGGCTCCTGCCTGCTGGGCGGCAAGGACAAGCTCGACGAGCGCCTCGCCCGGGCCCGGGAGCGGGCGAAGACCGGCGAGCGCATCAAGAACGCGGCGATGGCCACCTTCGAGGCCTCACGTCCGGCCGTCGGCGCCCAGGCCATCGGCATCGCCCGCGCCGCCTACGAGGTGGCCCTGGACTACGCGCGGACGCGGGAGCAGTTCGGCCGGCCCATCATCGACAACCAGGGCGTCGCCTTCCAGCTCGCCGACATGGCCACCCAGATCGACGCGGCCCGCCTGCTGGTGTGGCGCGCCTCCTGGATGGGCGCCAACAAGAAGCCGTTCACCTCGGCCGAGGGTTCCATGTCGAAGCTCTACGCGGGCGAGACGGCGAAGAAGGTCACCGCGCAGGCCATGCAGATCCTCGGCGGCAACGGCTTCACCCGGGAGTACCCGGTGGAGCGGATGCACCGGGACGCCGCCATCTACTCCATCTTCGAGGGCACCGCCGAGATCCAGCGCCTGGTCATCGCGCGCACCGTCTCCGGGGTCCCCATCCGCTGACGTCCGCGCAGCCCACCGCGGCACCAGCAGGGCCCGCGCCCCCACCCCCGGCCGAGTGTTGCCGGGGGTGGGGCCGCGGGCCCTTTCCCGTGCGGCACGCGGGGCCTGCGGCCCGGCCCTCAGGCGTCCGCCGGCCGGTTCCCGCCGGCGAGCGCCGCCTTCAGCGTGGGGTAGATGTCCAGCACGGTGTCGGTGCTGGTGAGCTGGAACAGCCGGGACACCGCCTCACCCGGCCCGGCAATACGCAGCGAACAGGTGCTGTGCGCGCGCAGGAGCAGGTTCAGCATGGTGGAGTCGCCGAAGGTCATGGCGGACAGGTCCGCGATGACGCACTCGGAGCCGGAGGCGGCGGCGGCCTCCAGCGCCTCGCGTACCGGTTCGGCGCCGTCGAGGTCGACCGAACCGCGCAGGACGACGACGTACGCGTCGCCCTCCCGGTACTGGGCCGCCACACAGGACTCTGGATCGGTGCCGGCGGGCCGGCTGTCGCGCGATGAGGACATGCAGCGACTATCTCAGGCGACGCGGCGCGGCGGTACGCCGCCGTACGAGATCACACGGGAGCCGCCCCCGCGCGTGCCCCGAGGAGTCCGGGGGCCCGGTCCTCCCGCCGCGGGCCCCGGGCCGGTGAGGCCGGGACGGGAGGCGTGACGGGCCGGGCGCGTGAGCGCCGGGGCACCGCACCCGCACCGGGCGCACTCACACCGGGACCAGTGCCCGCACGTCCTTGCCGGACGGCCGCAGGGCCACCCCCACCTCGGAGCAGAGCCTTTTGACCATGGGCCATCCGAAACCGCCCGGCTGCTTCGGGTCGGAGATCCGCTCCCGCGGCGGCACCCGGCTGCGGTCACGCACGGTGACCTCGACCCCGTCCGGGTGGGCGGCGATCCGGAACCAGGTGACGCCTCCGGCGTGCACGAGGGCGTTGGTGACGAGCTCGGAGACGACCAGCATCACCGCGTCGGCCGAGCGGGCCGCGGGCCGTTCCCTCAGGCGTTCCAGAAAGCCGTGTGCCAGCTCCCGGGCGTGCGAGCTGCTGGGCACGTACCCCGCCTCCCGGAACCAGCCGTCGCTGGAGCCGGAGGTGCCGGGGGAGCACCTCGTGAGATCAGTGGTGCCGAGGTCGTGACCTTGGGCCATGGTGACTCACCGTCGCGTTCCGTCGTCCTGCGGGTCTTGTGCTCCGTGTGCCCCTGAGGACCGGACATACGCGGTCGATGCGCCCTTCCGCGCCGGACGGGGGGCCGTGGCGCGCGGCAGCAGCCCCTGCGCCCCTCGTGCCGGCCCGGGAGCACCCCCTCTTGACGCGGCCCGGAGGTCCCTCTACGTTCTTCCGTACAACAGAAAGTCTTTTCCATATTACGGAAGTCAGCGGGTGGTCGGGCAGTCGGCGCGGACAGCGCGGCGCCGACCCGCCGGTCCACCCCCGACTGCTCGACGCGGGAGAACGCGATGGCTCGTATGACAGCCGCACGCGCGGCGGTGGAGATCCTCAAGCGGGAGGGCGTGACGCAGGCGTTCGGGGTGCCCGGCGCGGCCATCAACCCCTTCTACGCGGCGCTCAAGGCGGCGGGCGGCGTCAACCACACGCTCGCGCGCCACGTGGAGGGCGCCTCCCACATGGCGGAGGGGTACACCCGCACCCACCCCGGCAACATCGGCGTGTGCATCGGGACCTCGGGCCCGGCCGGGACCGACATGATCACCGGCCTCTACTCCGCCTCGGGCGACTCCGTCCCGATCCTGTGCATCACCGGGCAGGCGCCCACGGCCCGCCTCCACAAGGAGGACTTCCAGGCCGTCGACATCGCCGCGATCGCCCGGCCGGTCACCAAGGCCGCCACCACCGTGCTGGAGGCCGCGCAGGTGCCCGGCGTCCTCCAGCAGGCCTTCCACCTCATGCGTTCGGGACGGCCCGGCCCCGTCCTCGTCGACCTGCCGCTGGACGTGCAGCTCACCGAGATCGAGTTCGACCCCGAGACCTACCAGGCGCTGCCGGTCTACAAGCCCACCGCCGGCCGGGCGCAGATCGACAAGGCGCTGGCCATGCTCTGCGCCGCGGAGCGCCCGCTGATCGTCGCCGGCGGCGGCATCGTCAACGCCGACGCCGCCGAGCTGCTGGTGGAGTTCGCCGAACTCACCGGGGTCCCCGTGGTCCCCACCCTGATGGGCTGGGGGACCATCCCCGACGACCACCGCCTCAACGCCGGCATGGTGGGCCTGCAGACCTCGCACCGCTACGGCAACGCGACGTTCCTGGAGTCGGACTTCGTCCTCGGTATCGGCAACCGCTGGGCCAACCGCCACACCGGCGGGCTCGACGTCTACACCGAGGGCCGCACCTTCGTCCACATCGACATCGAGCCCACCCAGATCGGACGGGTCTTCGCCCCCGACTACGGCATCGCCTCCGACGCGGGCGCGGCGCTCGAACTCCTCGTCACGGCCGCCCGCGAGGCCCGCGAGGCCGGCAGCCTCCCCGACCGCTCCGCCTGGGCCGAGTCCGCGCAGACCCGCCGGGCCACCCTCCAGCGCCGGACCCACTTCCCCGACACCCCCATCAAGCCCCAGCGGGTCTACGAGGAGATGAACCGGGCGTTCGGCCCCGACACCCGCTACGTCTCGACGATCGGGCTCTCCCAGATCGCCGGCGCCCAGATGCTGCACGTCTACAAGCCGCGGCACTGGATCAACTGCGGTCAGGCGGGACCGCTGGGGTGGACCGTCCCGGCCGCGCTGGGCGTCGCCACCGCCGACCCCGGCTGCGAGGTCGTCGCGCTCTCCGGCGACTACGACTTCCAGTTCATGATCGAGGAACTGGCCGTCGGGGCACAGCACCGCATCCCCTACGTCCACGTGCTGGTCAACAACTCCTACCTGGGCCTCATCCGCCAGGCCCAGCGCGCCTTCGACATCGACTTCCAGGTCAACCTGGAGTTCGAGAACCTCAACGCCCCCGAACTCGGCGTCTACGGCGTCGACCACGTCCGGGTCGCCGAGGGCCTGGGCTGCAAGGCGATCCGGGTCACCGACCCCGAGCAGCTGCTGCCCGCCTTCGAGGAGGCCAGGAAGCTCGCCGCCGAGCACCGGGTGCCCGTCGTGGTCGAGGCGATCCTGGAGCGCGTCACCAACATCTCCATGGGCGCCGCCGACATCGACAAGGTCAACGAGTTCGAGGACCTGGCCACCGAGGCCGGCCACGCGCCGACCGCCGTCGTGCCGATGGCCTGACCCGAGCCACCCGACCGGCGCACCCGAGACCGACCGGGTGCGCCCCCGACCGGGGCCGCCGGCTCCCGGTTCCGCAACCCGTTTCCGCACCTCACGTAAGGAAGCACCACCATGAGCAACCTCCCCCGCGTCGCCTGGATCGGTCTGGGCATCATGGGCGCCCCGATGGCGGAGAACCTCCTCAAGGCCGGCTACCAGGTCACCGGCCACACCCTGGAGCAGGCCAAGCTGGAGCGGCTCGCGGCGGCCGGCGGCAAGGCGGCGTCCTCCATCGCCGAGGCGGTGCGCGACGCCGACGTCGTCATCACCATGGTCCCCGCCTCCCCACAGGTGGAGGCCGTCGCCTACGGCGAGGACGGCATCCTGGCCCATGCCCGCAAGGGCGCCCTGCTCATCGACATGTCCTCCATCACCCCGCAGACCAGCGTCGACCTGGCCGCGGCCGGCGCCGAGCGCGGCATCCGCGTGCTGGACGCACCGGTCTCCGGCGGTGAGGCGGGTGCGGTCGAGGCCGTCCTGTCCATCATGGTCGGCGGCGAGCAGGCCGACTTCGACGAGGCGCTGCCCCTGTTCGAGGCGCTCGGCAAGACCATCGTCCGCTGCGGCCCGCACGGCGCCGGCCAGACCGTCAAGGCCGCGAACCAGCTCATCGTCGCCGTCAACATCCAGGCGTGCGCCGAGGCCGTGGTCTTCCTGGAGAAGTCCGGCGTCGACCTCGGTGCGGCGCTGGACGTCCTCAACGGCGGCCTGGCCGGCTCCACCGTGCTGACCCGCAAGAAGGACAACTTCCGGCAGCGGGAGTTCGCCCCCGGCTTCCGCATCGACCTCCACCACAAGGACATGGGCATCGTCACCGACGCCGCCCGCAACGTCGGTGCGGCCCTGCCGGTGGGCTCCCTGGTGGCCTCGCTGGTCGCCTCCCTCCGGGCGCAGGGCGACGGCGGCCTGGACCACTCGGCGCTGCTGCGCGGTGTGGAGCGGCTGAGCGGCATGAGCGTCGAGGGCTGAGCCACCGGCCCGCAGCGCCCGGGGCCGTGTCCCCCACCGGCATCGGTGGGGGACACGGCCCCGACGGGTGAGGGGCGCGGGCCCTCGCGAGGGCCGACGCCCGCGGGGCCGGCGGTCAGCCGGTACCGCCCCGGCCCCACTCCTCCTCGCCCTTGTCCTCCATCTCCACCTGCTCCTTGCGGACCTCGGTGTTGACCTCCTGCTGCTCGGTGACCTTCTCGGTGTCGAGCCGTACCCGTTCCACCGCGACGGTCTCCTTGCGCACCGTCGGGCGTTCGGCGTGCAGGGTGATCTCGATGTCCTGCTCGTGGATGCGGGCCGCGCCGCCGCTGCGGTCGGACTCCGCCACCGGCTCGCGCACCACGTGCACCTCCTCGTGGCTGACCGGCACCGTCGTCGTCACGTTCTCGGTGACCACGTACTTGTGGAGCCTGGCGTGCCCCGTCTCGTACTCCTCGGTGCCGACGTGGACCTGCTCCTCCGACCGGGTCAGCGACTGCTCCGTCAGGCCGGCGGCCGCGCCCTGCTCTCCGGCGGTGGCGCGCTCCTCGGCCGGCGCGGAGGCCGGCTCGCCGGCCATCGGGGCTCCGCCCGTCGCCGCCTCCGCCGGCGGACGCCCGTGCACGTCCGCGGTGTCCGTGCCGGGACCCGTCGGGGGAGTCGCGGGACGCGTCAGCCCGTAGTGCCGGTACAGCTCGCCTTCCTCGGACGGTTCCAGATGCTGGTCGGCTTCGAGCCGGGGGGCTTCCTTGACCACGTCCCGGTGGTAGGGCACGTGCAGGTCGGTGCCCTGACGACGGGCGCCCGCCAGCGGTATGAAGCTCTCCTTCGCGCCGAACAGGCCGGTCTTGACCGTGATCCACTCGGGCTGACCGCTGACGTCGTCGACGTAGACCTGTGCGACGTGACCGATCTTCGAACCGTCGGTGTCGAACACGTTCAGACCACTCAGTTCGTCGGTGTTGAATGCCTGTCCATCGGGTGCCATAGGTGTTCCCTCCTAGTCGCGGGCGCGCCGCGGGCCGAACCTCGGCGGGGAACGCGCCTTCTTCCATCCCGCACCCGGGGCCCGGCCGGGGCAAGCTCTCGCGGCCCGGCACCCCCGCCCCCGCACCCCCCGTCCACCCGAACGGCCCCATGCCCATGGGGCAGGGCCCGATTTCCGCCATGTACTCCATTCGGGTGATGCGGGGGTGGGGAGGGCGCCCGCACCCGCCCCGTGCCCGCCTCCGAGGTGCTCGCGCGCCGACCGCCGAGGGCGCGCCGGGAAATCCGTGGCGCGGCGCACGCATGGATCGTGCGCACCCGGCAAGGCGGACGGCAGTGCTTCGGACAGCAGGCACCGACGAGGGTCACTCTCGCGGCGCCTGCATGCCGGGAGGTCGGCTCGACTCGCCCCCGTGCCCACCCGCTCCGGCGTCCCAAGCGGAGGAACCTCCCCCCATGGCCACACCAGCCGTCACCGCCCCCACCACCTCCCGTACGCGCCGTCGTGGGCGGTCCTACGACGACGCCCCCGACACCGCGGGCGACTTCGCGCGCCTGGCGACCCTTCCCGAGGGGCCCGAACGCGCCCGGCTGCGCAGGGAGCTCATCCAGGCCTGGATGCCCATGGCCGAGCGGCTGGCCCTGCGCTTCCGCAACCGCGGGGAGACCGTCGAGGACCTCCGGCAGGTGGCCGCCCTCGGGCTGGTCAAGGCCGTGGACCGGTTCGACCCCGAGCGCTCCGAGGCGTTCGAGAGCTTCGCGGTCCCCACCATCACCGGGGAGATCAAGCGCCACTTCCGGGACTGCATGTGGGACGTACACGTGCCGCGGCGCGCCCAGGAACTGCGCAACAAGGTGCGGCTCGCCGTCCGGGAGCTGAGCACCGGCGCCGACGAGCGGGTCCCCACCGTCCCGGACCTCACCGCGCACACGGGGCTGCCCGAGGAGGACGTCCTGCTCGGCCTGGAGGCGCTCAACACCTTCCGCTCCATGTCGCTGGACGCCCCGATGGGCGGGGACGACGACGGCTTCGCCCTGCTGAGCACCCTGGGCGGCGCCGACCCCGGCTACGAGCAGGTGGTGCGCCGCGAGGCGGTGAAGTCCCCGCTCGGGCGGCTGCCCGAACGTGAGCGCCGCATCCTCTACCTGCGGTTCTTCTGCGACATGACACAGGACAGCATCGCGGCGCAGCTCGGCATCTCCCAGATGCACGTCTCCCGGCTGCTCAGCCGCGCCTGCGCCCGCATCCGCGCGGAGGTGGAGAACGGCGGGACGGCACGGCGCCGCGAGGACCCGCACCCCGTCGCCGCCTGAGGACGGCGGTCCGAGACCGCGTGGCCGCCCGCGCGCCCGCCCGCTCCGTCCTCGGCAGGCGGGGGATGCGCGTACGGCCACGTGAGAGGCGGTGTGCCACCGTACCCGGGTGCAGTGGCGCACCAGGTCGCACCGGTTCGGCCCGAGTAGCCGGTGCGACCGCCCGCCTCACAGGTGGGGCAGCAGCACGTCCGGGGTGATGGGCAGGGTTCGCACCCGGATTCCGGTGGCGTGGTGGACGGCGTTGGCCACCGCGGCGGCCGCCCCCACGATGCCGATCTCGCCGATGCCCTTGGAACCCATCGGGTTCAGGTCCGCGTCCAGCTCCTCGACCCAGTGCACCTCGATCTCCGGGACGTCCGCGTTCACCGGCACGTGGTACATCGCCAGGTCGCGCTCGGCGAAGTCGCCGAACTCCCGGTCCATGGTGGACCCCTCCGTCAACGCCATCCCCAGGCCCATCGTCATGCCGCCGCGGAACTGCGAACGCGCGGTGCGGGGGTTGAGGACGCGCCCCGCGGCGAACACCCCGAGCATCCGGCTCACCCGCGTCTCACCGGTCACCGAGTCCACCCGGACCTCCGCGAACTGCGCCCCGAAGGCGTGCCGGGCGAACTCCCGACGGCCCTGCACCTCCTCCGCGGTGTCCACCTCGACCTCCAGTCCCGCCGCGGACGTTCCGCGCCGCTCCGCGACCAGCTCCCGCAACCGTTCGCAGGCGCGGTGCACCGCGGTGCCCCAGGAGGCGGTGCCCGAGGAACCGCCGGCCACCGAAGCGCGGGGCAGCGCACTGCACCCGATCCGGACCACGACCTGCTCCACCGGCACCCCGGCCGCCTCCGCGGCGATCTGCGTCAGCACGGTACGCGCCCCGGTGCCCAGGTCGGTGGCGTCGATGCCGACCTCCACCCCGCCGTCCGGCAGCGACCGGGCCCGCGCCCGGCACGGCTGGAGCATGGCGGGGTAGGTCGAGCAGGCCACCCCCGTGCCCACCAGGAACCGGCCCTTGCGCCGCGTCCCGACGGCCGGGTCGCGCTCCGCCCAGCCGAAGCGCCGGGCGCCCTCGCGCAGACAGGTCACCACCCCGCGGCTGCTGAACGGCAGTCCGGAGTCCGGCTCGGTCTCCGGCTCGTTGCGGATGCGCAGCTCCACCGGGTCGACGCCGCAGGCGAGAGCGAGTTCGTCCATCGCCGACTCCAGAGCGAACATCCCCGGGCACTCGCCCGGCGCCCGCATCCACGACGGGGTCGGCACGTCCAGCCGGGCAAGCCGGTGGGAGGTGAGGGCAGCCGGCGCGCGGTACATCACCCGGCTCACCACCGCGGCCTGCTCGGTGAACTCGTTGAGCCTGGAGGACTGCGTGGTCACCTCGTGCGCCAGCGCCACGATCCGGCCGTCCGCGTCCGCTCCCAGCCGCAACCGCTGACGGGTGGGGGCCCGGTGGCCGGTCAGCGTCGGCAACTGCTGCCGCGCCAGCGCGAGCCGCACCGGCCGTCCCACCGCCCGGGCCGCCATGGCGGCCAGCACCACGTGCGGACGCGTCGTCCCCTTGTTGCCGAAGCCGCCGCCGACGTGCTCGCTGGTCACCGTCACCTGCTCCCGGTCCAGGCCGAACAGCTTCGCCAGGTCCCCCTGGACGATGTTGGCGCACTGGCTGGAGTCGTGGACCCGCAGCGAGCCGTCCTCCCACCAGGCGATCGCGGTGTGCGGCTCCATGGGGTGGTTGTGGAGCGGCACCGTGCCGTACTCGGCCTCGTGCCGCACGGCCGCCGCTGCCAGCGCGCCCGCCACGTCCCCCTGCTCCCGCGTCCCCGGGTAGCCCCCGTTGACCGTCTCGGGTGCGTACAGGTCGGGGTGGTCACCGCGCAGCACCACGTCGTGCGGCAGCCGCTCGTAGTCCACGCGCACCGCCCGCGCCCCCTGCCGGGCGGCCTCCAGGGAGGTCGCCACCACCAGCGCCACCACCTGGCCGCTGTGGGCGACCTGCGGCGACTGCAGGACCAGCAGCGTCGCGTCGTCCACCGTCCCCAGGCCCGGGGCGTCCTCGTGGGTGAGGACGGCCAGTACCGCCGGGTCCTCCAGGGCCTCGTCCACCGCCACCGCGGTGACGAGGCCGTGGGGCACGGTCGCCGGCACCGGCCAGGCGTAGGCGAGGCCGGCCGGCACGTGGTCGCCGGCGTACCGGGCGGCCCCGGTCACCTTCTCGCGGCCCTCCAGTCGTGCGAGGTCCCGGCCGGTGGCCCGTGGGGTGGTGGCGGTCATGCCCGGCTCCCTTCGGTGGTGCCCTGCCCGGCGGCGAGGTCGGTCAGCACGGCGACGGCGAGCCGGCGGGCCAGCACCACCTTGAAGCCGTTGTCGCGCAGCGGCTCGGCCGCGGACAGCTCCCGCCCCACCGCCACCTCGAACTCCGCCGCCGTCGCCTCCCCGCCCAGCAGCGCCTCCTCCGCGCGCCGGGCCCGCCACGGCTTGGCCGCCAGGGCCCCGAACGCGAGGCGCACGTGCCGCACCCGGCCGTCGACCACGTGCAGATCCGCGGCGACGGACGCCAGCGCGAAGGCGTAGGAGGCCCGGTCGCGGACCTTGCGGTAGGCCGAGCGGGCCCCCTCGACGGGCGCCGGCAGCTCCAGGCAGGTGATCAGCTCGCCGCGGCGCAGCACGGTCTCCCGCTCCGGGGAGTCGCCGGGGAGGCGGTGCAGGTCCACCACCTCGACGGTACGGGTCCCCTCGGCGGACAGGCAGGTCACCCGTGCGTCCAGCGCGGCCAGGGCCACCGCCATGTCCGAGGGGTGGGTGGCCACGCAGTGGCTGGAGGCGCCGAGGACCGCCAGATCGCGGTGGACGCCGGTACGGGCCGGGCAGCCCGAGCCCGGCCGGCGCTTGTTGCAGGGTTTGCCGACGTCCTGGAAGTAGCTGCACCGGGTGCGCTGCAGCAGGTTGCCCGCCACGGTCGCCACGTTGCGCAGCTGGGTCGAGGCGCCCGCCAGCAGGGCCTGCGACAGCGCGGGGTAGCGGCTGCGCACCAGCGGGTCGACGGCCAGGTCGGTGTTGGTCACCGCCGCCCCCACCCGCAGCTCGCCCGACTCGGTCGCCACCACCTCGTCCAGGGGCAGCCGCCGTACGTCGACCAGCACCTCGGGCGTCTCCACCCCCAGCTTCATCAGGTCGACCAGGTTGGTCCCGCCGGCCAGGAACGCGGCACGGGGCTCGCCGGCCAGCAGCTCCACGGCGGTCTCGGCGCTCGTCGCCGGCTCGTAGCGGAAGGTCCTCACCGGGCCGCCTCCGCCACCGCGTCAACGATGTGCACGTAGGCGCCGCACCGGCAGAGGTTGCCGCTCAGGCGCTCCTTGATCTCCGTGCGGTCCAGCGTGACCGGGCCGGGAGGGGTGTCCTGCGCCGTCACCGAGCTGGGCCAGCCGGCCCGCGCCTCGGCGAGGGCCGCGACGCCGGAGCAGAGCTGCCCCGGGGTGCAGAACCCGCACTGGTACCCGTCGTGCGCCAGGAACGCCTCCTGCAACGGGTGGAGGGTGTCCCCGTCGGCCAGCCCCTCGACGGTGGTGACCTGGCCCTCCCGGGCGCTGAGCGCCAGCATCAGGCAGGAGTTGACCCTGCGGTCGTCCAGCAGCACCGTGCAGGCGCCGCACTGGCCGTGGTCGCAGCCCTTCTTGGCGCCGGTGAGGCCGATTTCCTCGCGCAGGAGGTCCAGCAGTGTGGTGCGGTTGTCGACGACGCGGGAGTGCCGCTCGCCGTTGACGTGCAGGGTCAGCGCGGTCGTGGTGCCCACGTCACCTTTCCTTCCGTGGCCTGGCTCGCCGATGAGCAGCGGTGAGGTGGCCTCCCCGCGCCGCGGCAAACCCGGTGGGGGCGCCGGAGCGGCGCGGCTCACCGGGACGGCCGAACGCGGGCGTGTGCGGCGGGGACCGGGACGGGCGGTGAAGATCGTTTGGATCACCGGCCCGGGGGTACACCGCTCTACCGTCCCACCAGCCGACCCGTGAGGAGTGCTGCACCGTGCCCGGCTCCGACCCGCGACACCCCGGCGACCGGTACCCGAAGCCGCCCTACCCCCAGCAGGACGACGACCACCCCGGTGACACCGCAAGGATGGAACCCCGCCCCGACCACGGTGAGGAGAGCTACCGCGGCAGCGGCCGGCTCACCGGCCGGCGGGCGGTGGTCACCGGTGGCGACTCCGGCATCGGGCGGGCCGTCGCCCTCGCCTTCGCTCGGGAGGGCGCGGACGTGCTGGTGACCCACCTGGACGAGGAGGAGCACGAGGCGCGCGAGACGGTACGGCTGGTGACGGAGGCCGGCCGCCGCGGCGTGGCGGTCCCCTGCGACATCCGGGCCGAGGAGCAGTGCCAGGCGCTGGTCGACCGCGCCGTGGCGGAGTTCGGCGGCGTGGACGTCCTGGTCAACAACGCCGCCTACCAGATGGCGCAGCCCGAGAGCATCGAGGGCATCACCACCGAGCAGTTCGACCGGGTGGTGCACACCAACCTCTACGGCATGTTCTGGCTGTCGAAGAAGGTGCTGCCGCACATGCCCGCCGGCGGCAGCATCATCAACACCACCTCCGTGCAGGCCTACCACCCCAGCCCGCACCTCCTGGACTACGCGATGACCAAGGGCGCCATCGTCACCTTCACCAAGGGCCTGGCGCAGGCGCTCGTGGAGCGCGGGATCAGGGTGAACGCGGTGGCTCCCGGCCCGGTGTGGACGCCGCTGATCCCGGCCACCCTGCCGGACACCGAGTCCTTCGGTGAGCAGGCGCCGCTGGGCCGGGCCGCGCAGCCCGCGGAGATGGCGCCGGCCTACGTCTTCCTCGCCAGTGACGAGGCGAGCTACATCACCGCCGAGATCGTCAACGCCACCGGCGGCACGCCGCTGCCGTAGCGGGGGTGCAGGACGGCCCCGGGCCCGGGAGGCAGTCGCGCTCCCGGACCCGGAGCCCGCCCGGGGCCGGGTCAGGCACCCGCCGCCGCAGCCCGGGCCGCCCTGACCACCTCGGCGTAGTGGCGTCCGCTGGTCTTCACGGTCCGCCGCTGGGTCGGGTAGTCGACGTGCACCAGGCCGAACCGCTTGTCGTAGCCGTAGGCCCACTCGAAGTTGTCCATGAGCGACCAGGCGAAGTACCCGGCGAGCGGGGTGCCGGCCGCCACCGCGCGGTCGCAGGCCGCCAGGTGCTCGTCCAGGTAGCGCACCCGCTCCGGGTCGTCGACGCTGCCGTCGGCCGCGACCACGTCGGCCCAGGCCGAGCCGTTCTCGGTGACGTACACCGCCGCCGGGCCGTACTCCCGGGTCACCCGGTTCAGGATCTGCTCCAGCCCGTCGGCGTGGACCTCCCAGCCCATCGCGGTGTGGCGGGCGCCCTCGGGGTCGACCTGGCGGGCGTGCGGGACGGGCCCGGCGGGGTCGTCGGCGACGACCTGGCGGAAGTAGTAGTTGATCCCCAGCCAGTCCAGCGGCGCGGCGATGGTCTCCAGGTCGCCGGTGTGCACCGGCAGGTCCACGCCGTAGAGGTCGAGCATGTCCTGCGGGTAGCCGCGGCCGTGGATCGGGTCGAGCCACCAGCGGTTGGTGTGCCCGTCAGCGCGGCGCGCCGCCGCGTGGTCGGCCTCGGAGCCGGAGGCCGGCTCGATCGGACTGAGGTTGTTGACGATGCCGACGCGCGCGTCGGCGCAGGCCGCACGGACCGCGGCGGTCGCCAGGCCGTGTCCGAGGTGCAGGTGGTAGGAGGCGCGCACCGCCGCGGTGAGGTCGGTCAGGCCCGGGGCCATCTTGCCCTCCAGGTGGCCGATCCAGGCCGAGCACAGCGGCTCGTTCAACGTCCCCCACTGCTTCACCCGGTCGCCCAGGCGCTCGGCGACGACCGAGGCGTAGGCGGCGAAGTGCTCGGCGGTCTCCCGGGACGGCCAGCCCCCGCGGTCCTGGAGCGCCTGGGGCAGGTCCCAGTGGTAGAGGGTGGCGAAGGGGGTGACGCCCGCCTCCAGGAGGCCGTCGACCAGCCGGTCGTAGAAGTCCAGGCCGGCCTTGTTCACCGCCCCGTCACCGCCCGGCACGACGCGCGGCCAGGCGATCGAGAAACGGTAGGCGTCCACCCCGAGGGTCCGCATCAGCCCGATGTCCTCGGGCCAGCGGTGGTAGTGGTCGCAGGCCTCGTCGCCGGTGTCGCCGTTCGCGACCTTCCCGGGCCGGTGGGAGAAGGTGTCCCAGATGCTGGGCGCGCGCCCGTCCTCGGCCACGGCGCCCTCGATCTGGTACGAGGCGGTCGCCACCCCCCAGACGAAGTCGGCGGGCAGGGCGTCGAGCCGGGGGACTTGGTGCTGGTTCACGACAGGATCCTCATGTGTTCTCGTCGGTCCGCACGGGGTGGGGGCGGACGGGGTGGTGAGGCCGGGGCCGGGGCGGCCCCGGACCGTCACTTCACGGCACCGGCGGTCAGACCGGCGACCAGGTAGCGCTGGAGCAGGAGGAACCCGGCCACCACGGGCACGCTGACGACCAGTGAGGCCGCCATCACCTGGTTCCAGTAGACGTTGTTCTCCGAGGCGTAGGCCTGGAGACCGACCGCCAGGGTCCTGGTGGTGTCGTTCGTCATGATCGAGGCGAACAGCACCTCGCCCCACGCCGTCATGAAGGCGTAGACGGCGACCGCCACGATGCCCGGCACCGCGGCCGGCACCACGATGCGGAAGAGCGCACCGAGCGGCCCGCACCCGTCCACCAGCGCCGCCTCGTCCAACTCCTTGGGGATGGACTCCAGGTACCCGATCAGCATCCAGATCGAGAACGGCAGCGAGAAGGTCAGGTAGGTCAGGATGAGGCCACCGCGGGACCCGAACAGCGCGATGCCGGTCGACTCGCCGATGTTCACGAAGATCAGGAACAGCGGCAGCAGGAACAGGATGCCCGGGAACATCTGCGTGGAGAGCACCGTGACGGTGAAGACGCGCTTGCCGCGGAAGTCGTAGCGGCTCACGGCGTACGCCGACAGGATGGCGATCACCACCGAGCAGACCGTCGCGGTGCCCGCCACGATCAGGGAGTTGACGAAGTACTTCGCCAGCGGGACGGTCGTCCAGATGTCGATGTAGGGCCGGATCGTCAGCCCCGAGGGGATCCAGTGGAACTTCCCCGAGACGTATCGAAGCGGCTTCAGCGAACTGGTGATCATCACGTAGACCGGCACCAGGGCGAAGAGCGCCAGCAGGGTCAGCACCACGCGGCGCGTCCACACCAGCGACCGCGGGTCGGCGTTGGGGGAGCGGCGCCTGGTCACTGAGGTACTAGACATCGGCCGTCTTCCTCTCGCGCGAGGTGAACCACAGGTACAGCGCCGTCACCACCAGGAGGAACAGCAGCAGCAGGACGGACATGGCCGAGCCGGTACCGAAGTTCCAGTTGACGAAGGAGTTGCGGTAGATGTGGATGGACACCAGGTCGGCCGCCTCCGGCGGCGCCTTGCCGAACAGCACGAACGGCGTGTTGAAGTCGTTGAAGTTCCACAGGAACAGCACCAGCAGCAGGACCTGGTTGACCGCCCGCAGTGAGGGCAGCGTGATGTGGCGGATCTGCTTCCACACCCCGGCGCCGTCGATGGCGGAGGCCTCGTACAGCTCGCCCGGCACGTTCTGCAGCCCGGCCATGAGGACCAGGAAGGCGAACGGCCAGTTGCGCCAGACCGAGACGATGACCATGGCCCAGAAGCTGTTGCTGTCGATCAGCCAGAAGGAGGGTTTGTCGGTGAGGTGCAGCTCGTCGTGGAGCAGGTGGTTCAGCATGCCGTTGTCGTGCTGGAAGATGAACGCGAAGGTGATCGTCGCCGCGTACACCGGCAGCGCGTAGGGCACCAGGAAGACCGTCCGCAGCACTGCCCGCCCGCGGAAGCTGCCCTGCATGAGGATGGACGCGGCCGTCCCGAGCAGCCAGGACAGGCCCACCACCAGCACGGTGTAGCACACGGTGGTGACGAAGGAGTCGAGCAGGCCAGCACCCACGGCGCCGTTGAAGTCGAAGCTGACCTTGTAGTTGTCCAGGCCGTTCCACGGTGCGCCGGTCCAGTTGCGGATGAAGAACTGGGTGAGCTGCTTGAAGCTCATCATCACGCCGTAGACCATCGGCACGAGGTGGATGAGCAGTTCCATCAGGACGGCGGGCAGCAGCAGGAGGTACGGGAGCGCGCGGCCCCGTAGCCGCCCCGAGCCGCGGGGAGTCCTGCGGCCCCGCGGCCGGCCGCCGTCCGTCCCCTCGGGCCGGACGCCGTCCCCGGGCGTGGCCGCAGAGGTGGTCGTGGCAGTCATCGGTAGCGTCTCACTCCGTCGGCATCTTCTGCTGGGCCTTGGTCAGTTCGGCCTTCACGCTCTCGGTGGTCACGCTGCGGCCGGCAGCGGCGTCGGCGAGGAGGTTCTTGATGGCGGTGCCGACCTCGGTCTCGAACTGCGACTCGTTGGCGACCTGCGGCAGTGCGGCGGAGGACGCGTTGAGCTCCTGGGCCATGACCTTCAGGTCGGGGACCTGGAAGGCGTCGTCGGCCTGGACGGCGGTGACCGGCGGCACGGCGCCGAAGACGTTGCAGAGGACCTTCTGCTCGTCGTTGCTGGTCATGAACTTCACGAACTTCAGCGCACCGTCGAGGTTCTTGGTGTTCTTGAAGACGGAGAGGTTGATGCCGGCCGCCATGTTGTTGACCTGCTTGCCGGTGCCCGGCTCGCCCGACTGCACGGGCATCGGGGCCACGCCCCAGTCGCCGTCCTTCATGCCGTCGGCCTTGAGCGGGTTGCGGGCGTTCTGCCACAGCAGCATGGCGGCCTTGCCGGTAGCCAGGTCGTTGATCGACTGGTTCTTGGAGTACTCGGCGTTGCCGGGGGCGGCGATCTTGTCGGCGGCCAGGAAGTCGACGTACTGCTTCACCGCGGCGACCGCGCCCGGGGTGGTGAAGGTCGGCCGGGACTTGGCGTCGAAGAAGTCCGCGCCGTGCTGCTTGCCGAGGATGAACGCGTGGTGGGCGTTCTCGCTGAGGTTGCTGCCCTCGACGGCCAGGCCGTACTTGCCGTCCTTGGTCAGCTTCTTGCCGTCCGCGACCAACTCGTCCCAGGTGGTCGGCGCCTTGGCGATGCCCGCCTCCTTGAACCTCGCCTTGTTGTAGTAGAGGCCGTAGCCCAGGGAGTACAGCGGCACCGCTGCCGGGTCCTGCCCCGCGGCGCCGGTGGAGGCCATGGCCGACTTCACGAAGCGCGACTTGCCGCCGATCTTGGCGAAGGTCTTGTCGTCGAACGGCAGCAGGGCGCCCGTCGCCTGCAGGGAACTCGACCAGGTGTTGCCGATGTTCAGCACGTCCGGACCCTGGCCCGAGGAGGTGGCGGCGGTGATCCGGTTCAGCAGGTCGGCCCACGGGATGACCTCGAGCTTGACCTTGATGCCGGTCTGCTTCTCGAACTTCTTCAACTCGGGGGTGAGGATCTTGACGTCGTCCTCGGGGGTCGCCGCCTGGTTGGAGGCCCAGTAGGTCAGCTGCTTGGGCTGGCTGTTGTCGCCCCCGGAGGAGGTGCCGCCGCCACAGGCGGTGGCGGCGGCGAGGGTCGCGACGACGACGGCGGTGGCGGCGGCGGCTCTGGTGGTGCGCATGATCGGTGGCCCCTTTCTTAGGGGTGCGGCGTTCAGTCTGTGTTCGAGAACCAAACGACGTTCATGGCTTAACTTTTGGCGTGAGTTAAGTAGTGGGAAGGAGTGTCGTCAAGGCTTTCGGCGCCTGTATGTTCGTCCGCGGAAGGAGCCACATGCCCCAGCGGAGCAAGCGGACCGTGCGTGACCTGCGACGTGACAACAGAGCCCGGGTCTTGCAACGGTTGTATTTCGAAGGCCCCCTCAGCCGCCAGCAGTTGGGCGAGGACACCGGCTTGAGTTCAGGAGCGGTGAGCAACGTGGTCGGCGAACTCCTCGCGGACGGTCTCGTGGAGGAGGCCGGGATCGTCGACTCCCGCGGAGGCCGGCCCATCACCCTGCTCAAGGTCGCGGGATCCGTCGGCTACCTGGTGGGGGTCGACGTGGGCGAGACCAGGGTCAGGCTGGAACTGTTCGACATCGCCATGACCGAGATCGCCCGCTGCGACCGGCGCCTGGACCGCGACGGCTTCGGCCCCGCACAGGTCGTGGAGCAGATCGCGGGCGCGCTGGCCGAGGTGCTGCGCGCCGGCGGGATCACCCGCCAGGAACTGCTCGGGGTGGGGGTGGGCGTGCCGGGCATCGTCGAGCGTGACGCGGACGGCATGGGGGTGGTGCACAGCCAGACCACCGACTGGGTGGACGTGCCGTTGGAGCGGATGCTGCGGCAGGCGGCCGAACTCCCGCCCGAGGTCGGCTGTTTCATCGAGAACGGGGCCCACACCCTGGGGCGTGCCGAGATGTGGTTCGGGGCCGGACGCGGGACCCGCAACGCGGTGATCGCCCTCATCGGGTCGGGCGTGGGCGCGTGCGTGGTGACTGACGGCGCCCTGTACGGCGGGGGCCGCAACAGCCTGGGGGAGTGGGGCCACACCACGCTCCAGGTCCGCGGCCGCCGCTGCCGGTGCGGCTGCCGCGGCTGCCTGGAGGCCTACGTGGGCGCGGACGCGATGACGGCACGGTGGCGGGAGGCCGGCGGCACCCCGCCCGACGGCGCCGGCGAGGAGACCGCGCTGGCGGCCCTCATCGCGGCGGCCGGCGGGGACGGCGGGCAGCCGCGTGACCCGGTGGCCGCCGCCCTGCTGCGGGAGACGGCGGAGTTCCTCGGCGCGGCCATCGCCGACATGGTCAATCTCTTCTGCCCCGAGCGCGTGCTCATCGGCGGCTGGGCCGGGCTGATGGTGGGCCCGCGGCTGCTGGAGGAGGTGCGCGGCCATGCCCGGGCCTACGCACTCCGCCACCCCGCCGGGCGCGGCACCATCGAGCTGGGGGAGCTCGGCCCCAACGCGGTGACCATGGGCGGGGCCACGCTGCCCCTGGCGCACTTCCTGGAGAGCGGTGGACGGTACGAGGCGGACCGGGTCGCCGAGCCCGCGGAAGCCGCGCGGGAGCAGAGCCGCGTCCCGCTCTCGGTGGGAGCCGCCTCCGCCTGACCCCGGCCGTGCCCGGGCCGCCGTCCCGTCCCGGTGTCCTCGGCCGAGCGCGCCGCAGGTGTGACCGGCCACCGGGCGGGCATGCGGCGGGGGCGCCCCGGAACCGGGCCGAAGGCCGGCACGTCCGCGTCCGCGCCGCACCGCCCCTCGTGGCGGAGTGCGGAGGCGGCCGTGCGGGGCGCAGGAGCAGGCAAGCGGAGAAGAAGGGTGTGGAGCCGTGGGAATCCTCGGTTGGATCGTCGTCGGACTGCTGGCGGGCGCCATCGCGAAGGCGCTCATGCCCGGCAAGGACCCGGGGGGTTGTCTGATCACGATGCTCATCGGCGTCGTCGGCGGCCTGCTGGGCGGCTGGCTCGGAAAGGTGATCTTCGGAGTGAAGTCCATCAACGGCTTCTTCCACCTGTCCACCTGGATCGCCGCCGTCGTCGGCTCGGTGATCGTGCTGCTCCTCTACCGGCTCCTGACCGGGGGACGCGCACGACGGTGAACCACCGGGGGGCGGGGCCCCGCCCCCCGGGTCGCACCGGGACGGCGGCCGGCACCGCGGCGTCAACCCGGCGCGGGTGACGTCGCGCACCGGGCCCCGCGGACAGGGGGAGGTGTGAGCCGTTCGAGTGGAGCACCGCAACATCTCGGCGTCGGACGGGGTTGAGCCGGGTGCCTTGATCACAAGGGCGCTCCGCTCGAAAGGGAAGAACCGATGAAGAAGTTCATGGCCGGCGCGACGATCGCCGCCTCGCTGGTGGGGTTGTCGGCCGCCGTCGCTCCGCAGGCGTTCGCCACCGCCAACGACCACGGCCCGACCGCCGTGAACGGCAACGGATCCGGCGAGGCCATCGGCAACGCGGCCACCCGTGGCCACCGCAGCCCCCAGTTCAACGTCGCGCAGGGCCTGCTGAACAAGCCCTGCGTGGGTGTCCCCGTCAAGGCCAACGTCGGCAGCCTGATCGGTCTGATCAACGTGGCCGTCCAGGACATCGACGTCCTGTCGAACCCGCAGTTCCAGCAGTGCACCGACAACTCGACGCAGCAGAAGCGCGACGAGCCGCTGTCGCACATCCTCGACGACATCCCGGTGCTCTCCGCCAACGGTGCCGGCAACCGCTGAGCGGCACCACTGCGGACCGACAGGTCCGCCACCGTGTGAACGGGAACGCCGCGGCGTACCTCCCCTTCCGGGAAGGTGCGCCGCGGCGCCGTTGTGTGCACCGCCCCGGGGCCTGCGGTCCGCCTGCGGCTCCGGGGCGCTGCTCCCCGGAGTGCGGAGAGGGCCGGCCGGGTCCTAACCCTGCGTGACCCGGTGGCCGTTGGGACGAAGCCGCCTGTCCCCGGAGTGGACACCCTCCGCACGCACGGGATTTGCAGGCCTCCCGTCCCTCGGCCCGGACGGTTGCCGGTACTTCCCACCCGCCGTCGGCACTCTCCGTAACGCACTGCCGACCTGGGCGAATGCCTGGACGGAGTAGGCGGACGGCGCTCAGCAGGACGGATCGCGGCGCACCCCATAGCGTCTGAAATGTCCTTGTTGGAACGAGTCGAGGAGATCGACTGTGAAGAAGACTCTCGCCCGCGGCATCGCCGTGGCCGCCCTGTCCGCCGCCGCTGTGGTGCCGATGGCCGGGGCTGCCCAGGCCGCTCCCGCCCAGTCGGCCGCCGCCACCCAGATCAGCGGGGGCGACTACGACCACCACGGCAAGAAGTGCGACCACCGCCGGGACGACGACTCGCGTTGGGTGTGCTTCTGCAAGCACCGCCACCACCGCCACGACTACGACCGTCGCGACGGGTACCGCGACGACCGTGGCTGGGACTACGGCCGTGGCTGGAACCACGACCGTCACGACGGCGACTACGGTCGCTGGGGCAACATCCGCGGCGGCTTCGTCGCCTGGGGCGGTTTCAACTTCTGACCCCGGTCGGTGAGTACCGGTGCCCGGTGAGTGGTCCTTCGTGCCGCTCACCGGGCACTGCCGCGTCCCCGGCGGCGTCCCCCGTCCTGCGTCGCCGGCCACCCTCGGTGGGCTGTCGCACACCCACCGCACACCCTCGGCCGCCGCACTGCGCGGGCGGTGCGGGCAGTGGCCTGACCGGCTGAACCCGCCGTCCCGCCACGGAAAGATCGGTGATCACCCGTCGCCGCGCGCCGTTCACCTGGGCGGGGTACGCTGCCAGAACAGTCAGCAGATCGGTGGCGCCCCGTTGCGAGGGCGTCCCGACGCCCGCTGACCCGAGCGCCGCAGGGCTGCGGCGCGGCCTCGAGCCCGGGGTGCCCGGCGTGCGGACGAGCACGGGAGAGGCATCCGCGAACGGGCGGACAACCTGCGTGGACCCGAGCCGCCGAGCGCGGGCCCGCGGACCTTCGTGCGGGAGGCCGTCATGCGTGTAGCCGTGATGGGACAGGGATACGTAGGGCTGACCGGTGCCATTGCGCTGGCCGAACAGGGACACGACGTGGTGGGGGTCGAACGTGACCCCGGACGGCTGAGCATGCTGCGGGCGGGTACCTCACCGATCTACGAGCCCGGAGTGCCGGAGGCGCTGGCCCGGCTGCGCGGCTCCGGCCGCCTGGTGTTCGCCGCCGACACGGCAGCCGAGCACCGCAGGCACCCGTTCGACATCGTTCTCGTAACCGTGGGCACCCCGCCCGGCCCCGACGGGGCGGCCGACCTCACGCAGGTCAGGTCCGCACTGGACCAGGTCGCCGCGCTGGACCCCACGCCCAGCGTGGTGCTGAAGTCGACCGTGCCGCCGGGCACCAGCGCGTTGCTGCTGGACACCTACACCGGGCTGCGCGACACCTACGCCTACAGCCCCGAGTTCCTCAACCAGGGCAGCGCCCTGGAGGACTGGCGCACGCCCTCCCGGATCGTCGCCGGCCTCTGGTCGCAGGACATGCTGCCGCTTCTGCGCGCGCTGTACGGGGACGCGCCGAGCCCCTGGGTCGTCACGACGCCCACCTCCGCCGAAATGGTCAAGTACGCCAGCAACGCCTTCCTCGCCACCAAAATCAGCTTTGCGAACGAGATGGCGCGGCTCTGTGCCCAGCCCGACGTGCACGTGGACGACGTGATGCGCGGGGCCGGACACGACCCCCGGATCGGTGACGCGTTCCTCCGCCCCGGCCTCGGCTTCGGCGACTCCTGCCTGCCCAAGGACACCTCGGCCCTCCGGCGCTGGGCGGCCGACCTCGGCATCCCCACCCCGTTGCTCGACGCCACCACGGCGGTCAACGCCGCCCAGCCCGCCCTGGTGGTCGACATGCTCCGGGAGGAGTTCGGCCCCGCACTGGCAGCAGCGCGCGTCGCCGTGCTGGGGGTGCGTTACGAGCCGTGGAGCGACGACATCCGCGCCGCCCCGAGCGGCCTGGTCATCCCGGAACTCACCCGGCTGGCCGGCGAGGTGCGGGTGTGGGACCCGGCCATGGACCTGCCCACCCTGAACGGGATGTTCCCCGGCACCGTCCCCGCTGCTTCCCTGCACGAGGCGGTGCACGGCAGCCAGGCGCTGGTCGTCCTCACCGAGTGGCCGGAGGTCGTCGGTGCCGACTGGCGGGCCCTGACGGCAGGGCTCGCCGAGCCCCACGTGGTGATCGACGGCAAGAACTGCCTCCCGCCTCAGGCGCTGGCCGGACTGGCGGTGCGCTACCGGGGGATGGGCACCCGCCTGGTGCCCACGGCGCCCGCCCCGGTGCGGGCCCCCGACCGCAAGCTCGCCGAGTGAGAAGGGCCGGGCCCGGCCTCCGTCGGGAGGGCCCGGCCGCCCCCGCCGGGACGGCTGTCCCCGGGCGCGGGGCGGCGGCACGGCCTCCTCGCTGACCCCGGCGGTCAGCGTCCGCCGGCGACGCGCAGCACGGCTCCCGTGGTGTACGAGGCGTCCGGCGAGAGCAGCCACGCCACGGCCCCGGCGATCTCCGAGGGCTGACCGGCGCGGCGCATCGGCACCCCGGAGGCGACCCGGGCCGGGCGCTGCGGGTCGAGGTGGAAGTCGGTCCAGACGGTTCCCGGCGCGACCGCGTTGACGCGGATGCCCTGCTCGGCGACCTCCTGGGCGAGACCGACCGTGAGGGTGTCCACCGCGCCCTTGGCCGCCGCGTAGTGGACGTACTCGCCGGGTGAGCCGAGGGTCGCGGCGGCCGAGGAGACGTTGACGACGGCCCCGCCGCCGGAGGCGGCCATGTCCCGCACGGCCCGGCGGGCGCACAGGAGGTACCCGAGCACGTTGACCTCCAGGGCACGGCGCATGCCGGCTGCGTCGGCCTCCGCCAGCGGCCCCACCGGCCCGCTGACCCCCGCGTTGTTGACCAGCCCGGTCACCGGACCCAACGCCTGCGCGGCGGTGTCGAAGAGCCGGTCGACGGCGTGCTCGTCGGAGGTGTCCACGGCGACCGTGACGCAGCCGCGCCCCGCCGCCCGCACCTCCTCGGCGACCCGGTCGGCGGCCCGGGCGTCGCTGCGGTAACCCACCACCACGTCGTGGCCCTCCGCGGCCAGCCGGGCGCAGACGGCCGCGCCGATACCGCGGCTGCCGCCGGTGACGACGGTGACTCCTGTTCGGTCCATGGTTGTCTCCTGATCAAGAGTGCGCGCCCGCCGCGACTCTAGATCACCGTCCTCACCGCCCCCCCGGCCGGTCTCCGTCGCGGCAGCGGACTGTGGGCCGGGCTCGTGGGTGTCCTCGGCCGCGAGCGGTTCTGCGCGGTGGGCGGCGAGATCGGCAGCCAGGTGCAGTCGCCACAACGGGCTGGACCACCCGAACCCTGCCGGGACGTGGCGCGGATGACGGAGCCGGCGCGGGGCGGACACTTCGCACCGATCGAGGAACCCGAGCTCTGCGCGGAGGAGCTGCGCGCGTTCTTCCGCCCCTTCCGGAGGCCGGCGGACCGGGCCGCGCCCGGCACTGCCCGCGGGCAGGAGCCCTGCCGGGATCCGCCGGACAGGCCTACCCGGGCTCGCCGTCCCGGGAGGGTCCGGAGGGGTCCTCGGTGGCTGGGTCGGGGCTGTCGGCGTGCGCGAAGAGCGTGAGGGTGCCGGTGATCTCCAGCAACCGGACCAGCGGCGGGCGGCGGTGCAGCAGGACGAGCTCGGTGCCGAGCGCGAGGGTCCGCCGGTGGAGCATCAGCAGCGTGGACAGGCCCATGGAGTCGCAGACGCCCAACTCGGCGCAGTCCAGGGTGAGCCGGTGCGGCGCCGGGCTCGCGCCGAGGACCTCGGAGGCGACGTGCAGCAGCTCGTCGGCCGTCTCGTACCCCAGGTCACCGGTGAGGGCCACCTGGACCTCACCGGTACGGGGGGTGGAGACGTCCAGGTGGAGGAGAGCCGTGGCTCCGTCGGGGGTTGAGGTCATGCTGCGGTTCCGGTCGTGGGGAGGGGAGGGCGGCGAAGGGGGTGGTGTGCGGTCGGTCCGCACGGGACGGAACGCGACGGCGAAAGCCGCTGCGGCCCCGGACCTGCGGCCCGCTGCCCGGTGCCGTTTGCTCGGTGGCGGGGGAGCGCCCGCACAGGGCGCCGGGAGAGCACGGTCATCGGGTGAACCTACCCGGTCCGTGGCCTCCTACTGCACTGAGATGGGTACGGCGCGGAGCGGTGATCGCCATCACCGCCATGTCGTCGTGGTGGCCCTGGCCCACCCACTCGGCGGCATCGCTCTGCACCCGCTCCACGACGGTCTCCGCGGGCATCCCGGCGCACCGCCCCAGCACCCGCCGCAACCGCTCCTCGCCGAAGAGCTCCGAGCCCTGCGGACCGCCCTTCGCCTCGGTGATCCCGTCGCTGTACAGCAGGCAGGTCTCACCGGGCTGGAGCTCCGTGGTGTGCGTCGTGGCGGACACCTCGGGCAGGGCGCCGACGAGGGTGCCGTGCGTCGGCACCTCCTCGACCTCGCCGCCGGCCCGCACGATCAGCGGCGGCGGGTGGCCTCCGCTGGTCAGGCGCAGGCCGACGCCGCCGTGGTGGGGCGTGATGGAGGCCAGCACCAGGGTGGCGTAGCGGGTGTGGTGGACGCTGAGCAGCGAGCCGTTGAGCAGTTTGAGCAGCTTCTCGTGGTCGGGCTCGACCATCCGCAGTGCCCCCAGCGTGTTGCGGATCCGGCCCGTGAGGACGGCCGCTTCCAGGCCTCTGCCGCAGACGTCGCCGAGGACCGCGAGTGTCTCGCCCGTCCCGTCCCCGTCGTCGTCGGCCGGGTGGACGTCGTAGAAGTCCCCGCCCACCCGCTCCTCGTCCCGGGAGGCCCGGTAGCCGCCGGCGATCTCGACGCCGGTGCGGTCGTGCAGCTCCGGCGGCAGCAGGTCGCGCATGAGCAGGTCCGCGAGGGCGGACTGCCGCGCCAGGAGCAGGGCCGAGCACAGGGCGGCCCCGGCCCGTGCGGCGAAGACGCGGACGAAGGCGGCCTCGTCCTCGCCGAAGCGCTCCCCACCCCCGCGGCGCAGCAGGACGAGGGCGCCGGCAGGACCGGCACTGCCCGGCAGCGGCACCACCAGGACGTCGCCCACCGGTCCGAACTCCTCCGGCACGACCCACTCGGGCACGGCGACCGGCTCGCCGGGCCGGGCCGCCGGGACGGCGGGCGGGCCACCGAGCGCCTCGGCGAGGCCGGGCAGTTCGCCGGGGTCGGCCCGGAGCTTGTCGCGGTGCAGCGAGCCGTCACCGCACACCCGGGTCAGCTGGGGGTGCCGTCCGGCGGGCCCGCCGACCACCAGCGCGGCGTCCGCCAGGTGCCCGGCGGCCAGCCGCGCCGTGGTCTCCATGCAGGTGTCCGCGTCGGGCGAGGAGAGCAGCCGGTGCGAGGCCTCGGCGAGGAAGGCGGTCCGCTCGCGTTCGGTCCGCAGGGCCTGGCGGGCCGAGTGCAGCTCCGTGTTGTCTGCCAGCCACCACGCGACCGAACCGTCGGCCGCACGGGTGCGGTGCGCCTGGAAGCGGCGGCTGCCGACGGGCCCCTCCGCCCGTTCGGCCCGGCGCGACTGCGCTTCGGCGAGCCACGTCGGGCCGCCGCGCTCCAGTCGCGCTCCGACAGCCAACTGCGGGAGCAGCGAGGCCGCCGCAGCGTTGAGCACCCGCACCACGCCGTCCCCGTCCGTCACGAGCACGGGCAGGGGGGAAGCGTCCAGGGTGCAGGCGTCACCGCCCCCCGGTACGTCACTGACCTTCGCGGTTCGCCTCACATCGGGGAATTCCGTCCTCACGGCCCGGATTCCGTTCACCTTCTCCCACGTCGACTTCGTTGCTGTCAGACAACCATCCTCTCCCGGACGTCGACAAGGCAAGCCCCGGTCGGGCGCACGGAAGGCAGGTGGCGCGCGGTCGCGGCAAGGGGGCGCGGGCGGCGGGGCCCGCTGCTCAGGTCGGCGCGGCGAGGGCTTCTTCGACGCTGCGCCGGGCGGGCAGGAAACCGGTGGTGCCGCTGATCGACAGCAGCCGGGCGACGGCGGGGGCGAGGGGGCCGGCCAGCCGCAGGTCGCTGCGGGTGCGGGCGTGGAGGAGGAGCCCCAGGGCGGTGGAGTCGGCGAAGGTGACCTCGGAAAGGTCGACGACCACGCGGTCGGCGCTGGTGCATGCGGTGTCCAGGGCGTGCCGGACGTCCTCCTCGCACTCGATGTCGATCTCTCCTCGGAGGGCCACGACGCAGGCCCGCTCACGCATGTAGCGGCCGGCGACGACGTCCCCTGCTCCGTCCTGGGGTGTCGGGTAACTGGAGGCCATGGACACGAGCTTGCCGGTACACGCGTTCGGCACGCCAGGTGATCGTCAATATGCGTACAGTGACATCACTCTTCAGTGGGGCGGGCGGGTCGGGGCGGTGCGCCGGGGGCGTGCGGCATGGCCGGAGATCGAGGGTGGGTTTGGCGGTGGCGCGAACGAATTGGGCGAACTGCTACGGAAGCGGCACTCCGTGCTCTACCGTTCTTCCCGCGGCATCGTTTGCTGTTGCGATGCCGAGCCGGGGGCGGCAGCGGGGAGTCAGGGGGCGGGGCGTTGTCCGAAGTCATGGGTACCGAGCGGCTGAGACCGGCACCGTGGCCGGCGGTGTCCGGCGGACCGGGCGGGCCCGCAGGCGGCCCCCTCGCCGCCGGCCGACCGGCACGGCCGGCCGCCCGGCTGGTCAAGGAGGTGGGCGACCGGCTCGGAGCCGCGCTCCTGCTCGTCCTCTCGCTCCCCCTGATCCTCGTGGTCGCGGCGGCCGTGCGCCTCACCACCGGCGGGCCGGCCTTCTACCGGCAGCACCGGGTGGGACGGGAGCTGCGGCCCTTCGTGATGTGGAAGTTCCGCACCATGGTGGTGGACGCCGAGGCGCTGCGCCCGTACCTCGCGGCAGGCAACGAGCTGGACGGCCCGATGTTCAAGATGCGCCGCGACCCGCGCGTCACCCCGCTGGGACGGCTGCTGCGCCGCAGCTCCCTGGACGAACTGCCGCAGCTCCTCAACGTCCTGGCGGGCCACATGAGCCTGGTGGGCCCCCGGCCTCCGCTGCCCGAGGAGGTGGCCCGCTACGACGAGGCGACGCTGCGGCGTCTTTCGGTCAAACCCGGCCTCACCGGCCTGTGGCAGGTCGGCGGACGCTCGGACCTCACCTGGAGCGAGGGGCTCGCACTCGACCTCGCCTACGTCGACGGCTGGAGCCTGCGCACCGACCTCGTGGTGCTCGCCCGCACACTGCGGGCCGTGGTGAGCGGCCGGGGCGCCTACTGAACGCGCGCCCTGCGGGAGGGGGCGTCGACCGCCCCCGACTCCAGCCACCACCGGTAGGTCCGGGCGACACCTTCCGCCAGGCCGATGCCGGGCTTCCAGCCCAGCGCCGTCAGACGCGAGACGTCCAGCACCTTGCGGGGCGTCCCGTCCGGCCGCGAGGGGTCGAACCGGATCGCGCCCCGGTAGCCGACCACTTCGGCCACCACCGCCGCGAGTTCGGCGATGGTCAGGTCCCGGCCGCAGCCCACGTTGACCGGTGAGGCGTCGTCGTACCGGCGCAACAGCACCTCGCAGGCCGCGGCCAGGTCGTCCACGTGCAGGAACTCGCGCCGCGGGGTGCCCGTCCCCCACAGCACGACCTCCTCCCGACCCGCCGCTTTCGCCTCGTGGAAGCGGCGGAGGAGGGCGGGCAGCACGTGGGAGGTCTCCAGGTCGAAGTCGTCCCCCGGGCCGTAGAGGTTGGTGGGCATCGCGCTGATCCACGAGGCGCCGTACTGCCGCCGGTAGGAGGCCACCTGCTCCAGACCGGCGATCTTGGCGATCGCGTAGGCCTGGTTGGTCGGTTCCAGTGCGCCGCTCAGCAGGGCGTCCTCCGTCAGCGGCTGCGCCGCGAACTTGGGGTACACACAGCTCGAACCGAGGAACAGCAGCCGCCGCACGCCCACCGTGTGACTGCCCGCCACCACGCTGAGCTGGATGCGGAGGTTGTCCTCCAGGAACTCCACCGGCCGGCTGCTGTTGGCGAGGATGCCACCGACCCTGGCCGCGGCGAGCACGACGGCGTCGGGCCGCTGCTCCCGCAGGAAGGCGAGGGTGGCCGCGGCGTCCCGCAGGTCCAGCTCGGCGCGGTCGCGCGAGACCACCTCGTACCCGGTCTCCGTGAGACGGCGTGCCACGGCGGAACCCACCAGGCCGCGATGGCCGGCGACGAAGACCCGGGACGGCACGGGCAGCAGATCCTCCACGCCGGCGATTCTTCCACCAACCGCCCTCGCCCGAGGCGGCATTCACCATCCCCGTGCACCGATCGTCCGGATTCGCCGGTCCGCGGAAGCCGCCGACGCTAACGTTCTCACCAGCGAACACCACCCGACCGCCCGGCGCCCGACCAGCCCCGGCGGCCACCCCGCACGTCGAACCCCTGGGGGGACCATGAGGCCGACGACCGCACGACCCGGGACCGCGATGATCACAGGCGTCACCGGACAGGACGGCTCCTACCTCGCCGAACTGCTCCTGGCCAAGGGTTACACCGTGCACGGCCTGATGCGGCGGACGTCCAGCTTCAACACCGAGCGCATCGACCACATCTACCAGGACCCGCACACCCCCGGGCGACGGCTGGTGCTGCACCACACCGACCTCTCCGACGGCGTGTCGCTGGTCAACCTGCTCCGTGAGATACGCCCCGACGAGGTCTACAACCTGGGAGCGCAGTCGCACGTCCGCGTTTCCTTCGACGCTCCGCTGCACACGGCCGACGTCACCGCTCTGGGCGCCCTGCGGCTGCTGGAGGCGGTCCGCGCGGCCGGCCTGGACACCCGCGTCTACCAGGCGTCCTCCTCGGAGATGTTCGGCGCCACCCCCCCGCCGCAGAACGAGCACAGCCCCTTCCACCCCCGCAGTCCCTACGGTTGCGCCAAGGCCATGGCCTACTGGTCGACGGTCAACTACCGTGAGGCCTACGGTATTTACGCCGTGAACGGCATCCTCTTCAACCATGAGAGCCCCCGACGGGGTGAGACCTTCGTGACCCGGAAGATCACCCGCGCTGTCGCCCGCATCGAGGCGGGACTCCAGCACGAGCTGCACCTCGGCAACCTCGACGCGGTCCGCGACTGGGGCTACGCGCCCGAGTACGTCGAGGCCATGTGGCGGATGCTGCAACAGCAGGAGCCGGACGACTACGTCGTGGCCACCGGGGTCCCCGCCACCGTCCGCGACTTCCTCGCCGCCGCCTTCGGCGCCGCCGGGCTCGACTGGCAGCGCTACGTACGCCACGACCCGAAGTACGAGAGACCCGCCGAGGTCGACCAACTCGTCGGCGACGCCACCAAGGCCCGCACACTCCTGGGCTGGGAGGCAGCAGTGCACTACGACGAACTCGCCCGCATCATGGTCGAGGCCGACATGCGCCGCCTCGCCGACATGCCGGTCCGCAGCCGCGCGGGCGTCGCCTCATGAGCGCCGCCCCGCAGACCCGCACCACCGGCCGCCGGCTGCGCGGCTTCACCGGCGCCGGCTACGACAAGGGGCGGGGCCCGCTGGTCCAGGCAGCCTGGTTCGCCGTCCTGCACCTGTGCTTCGTGAAGTGGTGGCTCCCGCCGCGGCTGCGCCCCGCCCTGCTGCGCCTCTTCGGTGCCCGGGTCGGCGCCCGGGTGCTGGTGCGCCACGGCGTGCGGATCCACTGGCCCTGGAAGCTCGACGTCGGCGACGACGTCTGGATCGGTGAGGACGCCTGGATCCTCAACCTCGAACCCGTCACCGTCGAGCACGACGTCTGCATCTCGCAGGGCGCCCTGCTGTGCACCGGCAGCCACCGCCGCCACTCGCCGACCTTCGAGTTCGACAACGCGCCGGTACACCTGCGGGCCGGGTGCTGGGTCGCGGCGCGCGCCGTGGTGCTGCGGGGCGTCACCGTCGGCAGCTGCGCCGTGGTGGGCGCCGGCGCCGTCGCCCGCCAGGACGTGCCCGCCGGCACCCTCCTCACCGCGGGGGACGGCCGGTGAGAATCACCCACGTCGTCACCCTCGTCAGTGACGACGCCGCCTACGGCGGGCCGGTCAGCGTGGCCACCGGACAACTCGCCGCCCTGGCGGAGCGCGGCCACCAGGTCGCGCTGCTCGCCCTGTGGCGGGGCGCCGGACCGGCACCGGCCGCCCTCGGCGGTGTGCCGCTGCGCGCTCACCGCGCCCGTACCCTCGTGCCCGGCCAGGGCTTCCTCGGGCTGCTGCACCCCGGGCTGGTGGCCGCGTTGTGGCGGGCGGCGGGCGAGGAGGGCGTCCTGCACGTGCACGCCGGCCGCGACCTGGTCTCGTTGACGGCGGTGGCCTGCGCCGTCCTGCGCCGGCGGCCCTTCCTCGTGCAGACCCACGGCATGGTCGCGCCGCGCGGCGCCCTGCTCGCGCGCTGCTTCGACCTGCTGTACCTGCCCCTGCTGCGCCGCGCCCGGCAGGTCCTGGCACTGACCGGGCGGGAGGAGGCGGGGCTGCGCAGACTACTGGGGCGGGGGCGGCGCGGCGCCCGGCTGGCCCGGCTGCCCAACGGCGTCCGCCCGCCGGCCCAGGCACCCCCGCCCGCCGCACGGCCCGCGGGCCCGGTACCGGACGTGCTGTTCCTGGCCCGGCTGCACGCGCGCAAACGCCCCGAGGCGTTCGTGCGGATGGCCGCCCTGGTGCGCCGCGAACACCCGGACGCCGAGTTCACCCTGCACGGGGCCGACGAGGGCCAACTCGCCCCGGTCCGCCGGCTGATCGCCGCAGAGCGGCTGGAGGGCCCGGTGCGCTACGGCGGCCCGCTGGACCACGCCGCCGCGCTGCGCCGGATCGCCCGCGCCACCGTCTACGTGCTGCCCAGCGTCGACGAGCCGTTCCCCATGGGCGTCCTGGAGGCGATGGCGGCGGGCACCCCCGTGGTGTGCACCGCGAGCTGCGGCATAGCCGAGGAACTCGGCAGGGCCGGGGCCGCCCTGGTCACCGACGGTTCGCCCGCGGCCCTGGCGAGGGCGGTCTCCCGGCTGGTGGACGACGCCGCCCTGCACCGCCGGGTCGCCGCCGCCGGCCGGAGCCTGGTGGCCGCACGCTTCTCGGTGGACCGGGTGGCCGACCGGCTGGAGCGCCTCTACGCCCAGGCCCTCGAGCCCGGGCCGCCGGCCACCGCCGTCAGGCCGGGTGGGACATCGTCCCCGCCAGCAGGGAGGTGACCCGGTCCAGCCCGGCCCGCCTGCTCAGCCGCTCCTCGACGTACCGGGGTCCGCGGGCCCCCAGTCCGGCGGCGCGCGGCCCGTCCTCGGCCAGCTGCCGCACGGCGTCCAGCAGCGCCCGGGGGTCCTCCGCGGGCACCACCACCCCCGCCCCCGAGCGGGTCACCTCGCGGGCCGTCCCCCCGTCCGCCGCGACCGAGGCCACCACCGGGCGTCCGGTGGCGAAGTACGAGGTCAGCTTGGACGGCAGGCTCATGTCGGTCACCGAGGCGCGCTGCGTCACCACCAGCACGTCGGCGGCGGCGAGGACCTCCGGGAACTCCTCCGCCGCCACCGGAGGCCGGATCTCCAGGCAGGAGACGTCCGCGCCCAGCGCCGCGAGGCGCTCCCGCTGACTGCCGTCCCCCATCACCACCACGTGCACCCCGCCCCCCTCCCCGTCGGCCAGGCGTGCCGCCTCCACCAGGACCTCCAGCCCCTGCTTCAGGCCCATGTTGCCGGCGTGCAGCACCACCGTGGCCTCCGCCGGCCAGCCCAGCCGGGCGCGCACCCCGGCCCGGTCCTGCCGGGCCGCCGGCACGTGCACCCAGTTCGGCACGGTGTGGACGCGCCGACGGTCCACCCCGAGGGCGACGACGGGCTCGACGAAGCTCTCGTGCACCACCCCCACCGCGGCGGCGCCCCGCAACACCCTGCCCTCCAACGCGGTGGCCAGCGCCGCGGCCCGCCCCCCGCCGGGTATGCCGCTCTGCCGCGCAGCCGCCCCCATCAGGTCCTGCACCACCACCACGTGCGGGGCACCGGCCCGGCGCGCGGCCCGGTGGCCGAGCAGCCCGCCGGCCAGCGTCGGCATCTGCGTCAGCACCACGTCGGGCCGTATCCCCACCGGCGCGAGGGCGCCGTGGACCAGGACCGTCGCCTCGTACAGGGCCCGCCGCACCGCCGTCTGCCGGGACGGCACGGTGTGCCGGCGGCGGTGCACCGTCACCCCGGCGAGAGATTCGCGCACCCGCCACCGGCGCCGGTAGTCCGCGTGCACCCGCCACGCCGGGTAGTGCGGCATGCCGGTCAGTACGTGGGTGTCGGCGCCCACCGCCGCCAGGTGCTCGGCGATCTGGGCCGAGTACGGGCCTATCCCGGCGTGCTCCGGCGCGTAGTTGGTGGACACCACGAGCACGCACCGGCCCGCGAACGGGTTCTCCACGTCATCCCCCTCAGAAGGTCCGGCCAATGTGACATCCTCCCCGCCCTGACGGACGGGGATTCCCGTCTGCCGCGCCGTTGTCCGGCGGGGCCGGCGGTATCAGCCTGCGGAGCGCTGGTGAGACCGGGACTCCTCCCCGGTCTCACGGACGCGAAGCGCGTCGTTGAAGACCACTCGTGCACACCCGGAGGCCCTGGCCGGCGCCGAGCGCTGCGGACCGTTGGGACAGACGCGGAAGCCGGACCGGAGCTGCACACCGTGATCATACAAACGTGCCTCATGTCACCACGTGGGAATGCGCATCCTGATGTGCGCACAGGCCGTCATGTCATCCACAACCTCCACGCCCAGTCGGTTCTCCTCACCAAGTGCCGGCGTGGCGCCATGGCGGACGAGATCATGACGCTGTGCGGAGAGGTCATGAGGGAGGTCTGCACGGATTCCGAGGCCGAGCTGCAGCAGTTCAACGGTGAGGCCGGCCAGGCAGGTCCGCGACGAAAACCACCCGGTTCGCCCGCCGGCCTGCCGCAGATCGCCTACATTGACCCCGGGTGGCGGAGGGGGAGGGATGGGCGAGAGCGAACAGCCTGCGGCGCCGCACCGCGCCCCGGTCCGGCACCGCACGTCGCGGAGTACGAACACCGGTACGCGGCAGGCGCGTTCGGTGGTCGCGCTGTGCGTGTGGACCCTCCTCCTGGTCGTGGCCCTGCCACTGCTGGTCCTCCACGGGGCCACTGCGCGCCTCGGAGCCGCCACGGCCCTGCAGTGCGTGGTGGTGGCCCACGCCGGAACGGCCCTGGCGCGCGTCCTCACCGCCCCCACATCCCGGGTGAGCGCCCTCGGGTTCTGGCTCTTCTCCTACGTGTGGCTGGGGTTGGCGCCCCTGCCGATGCTGGCCACCGGCACCTATCCTCGCGGCTTCGTGGTCGACGCGGACACCGCATTCGCCGCGTGCGCCCTGGTGGAGGCAGGCCTGACCGCCTACAGCGTGGGCGCCGCGCTCGCCGGCCGGCGGCCCACCCACACCTCCACGGTCCTTCGGCCGCTGCTGTCGCGCACCATGGCCCCCGCCCGGGTCCTGCTGCTGAGCGCCGCGGCGCTCCTCCTGGCCGTGGTGCTCATCATCCAGCAGGGCGGACCGGCCGCCTTCTTCCACAGCCGGCAGGCCGCCAACACCGCGGCGGAACAACTGGCTTCCAACGACTCGGCCGGTCGCGCGCTGGCCGCCTGGGGCCTGAGCGTGCCCGCCTTCACAGCCCTCGCCGCGCTCGCCCACGTGCAACGGGTGCGCGGCGGCGACCGGGTGCTGCGCGGCCTGCGGTGGCTGCTGCTGCCCGCGCTGGTCGCGGTGAACGTCGTCGTCAACAACCCCGTCAGCCAGCCCCGTTTCTGGGCGGGGACGGTCCTGCTGACACTGGTGTTCAGTCTGCCCGTGACGGCCCGGCCCCGGGCGTTCCGGGTGGTGGCGGGCGTGCTGACGGCCACCGTGCTGGTCGTCTTCCCCTACAGCGACTACTTCCGCTACGACACCCACGGCGACGTCCAGGTGGTCTCCCTGGCCGAGCAGTTCACCACCAACGGCGACTACGACGCCTTCCAGCAGATCGCCACCGGCGTCGACTACGTGGCGAAACACGGCTTCACCCCGACCGCCGCGCTCGGCCCGCCGCTTTTCTTCGTGCCCCGCTCGCTGTGGCCCGGCAAACCCGACGACGCGGGCGTCCTGTTGGCGCGGCACGCCGGCTACAGCTTCGACAACCTCTCGGCCCCGCTGTGGATCGAGACCTACCTGTGGGCCGGACCGGCCGCCGTCGTGGCGCTCTTCGCCCTGCTGGGCGCCGTCAGCACGCGGGTCGACCGCATCTTCCACCGGCACCGGCGCTCCGGCACCCTCGGCGCCCTGCTGGTGCCGGCCGCCGGCTTCTACCAGCTTGTCCTGCTGCGCGGCTCCCTGCTGGGCGTCCTCGGGCCCCTGGCGCTCGTGGTGGTGCTGCCCTTCCTGGTCAGCCGGCGAGCCCCGAGGCACAGCAACGGGCCCCCGGCCCCCGCCCTGATGCCGGCACCGGCCCCCCGTCCCCTGCCACCTGAGGGAGTCACGCGTTGAGCGCCACCGAGGACCACTTCGAAGAGCCCGACCAGCTCCGCGACCAGGTGCGCCAGCTCCTGCGCTACCGCTCCCTCATCCTGGTCGGGCTGGTGCTGGGCCTGCTCGGCGGGGTCGCCGTGGACCTGCTGACGGGCGACCGGTACACCGCCACCGGCGAGGTCGTCGTCCAGGCCATCAGCACCGCACCCTTCGAGGCCGAGGGCTTGTCGGCGGACAAGCAGGTCAGCATGGCCACCGAGCGGCAGATCGCACAGAGCGCCGCCGTCGCCGGCCGCGCGGCCAACGCCCTGCACCTGACGCTGCCCGTCGCCGACATCCAACGCGACCTCCAGGTCAGCAACCCGCCGCAGACCCAGACCCTCCAGTTCGACTACACCGCGACCACCCCGCGGGAGGCCGCCCGACGGGTCAACGCCTTCGTGGCCGCCTACTTCGCCTACCGCGAGGACGCCGCCAAGGACCGCATCGACACCTCCGTGAAGAAGCTGGCGGCGGAACTGGACCCGCTGGTGGAGCAGAGGTCCGCGCTGGACCACCGGCTCGCGGCGGGCGACGACCCCACCAAGGACACCGACCTCTCCGAACGCGCCGACCTGGTCAGCCAGATCGCCGACCTGCGCTCCCGCACCTCCAGCCTGAAGTCGCTGGACACCACGCCGGGCGAGGTGGTCCGGCGCGGCGACCCGCCGGCCCACCCCGCAGGCCCCGGACTCGGCCTGCTGCTCCTGATGGGCGCCGTGGCCGGACTCGCCCTGGGCCTGCTCGGCGCCTGGGTCCGCGCGGTCCTCGAACCCCGTGTCCGCTCGGTCGCCGACGTCCAGGACAACCTCCGCGCCCCCGTCCTCGGCATCCTCCCGCGCGGACCGCGCAGCCAGGCGGTGATGGAGGTGGGACGCCCGCGGGCGGGCAACCGCGCCGAGGCCTACCGCACCATCGCCTTCCGCCTGGTGCACGACCGGCGCTTCGCCGGACGCGGCAGCCTGCTGGTGGTGGCGCCGCGGGAGCACTCCGGGGCGGTGGAGGTGGCCGTCAACCTCGCCGGGGCCTTCACCGAGATCGGCAACGACGTCCTGCTGGTCGAGGCCGACCTGCGGGACCCGCTGCTGGAACGGGTGCTCCCGGTCCGCCGCACCATCCGCGACCCCCGCACGCTGGGGGAGTGGCCGGGGGAGCAACGGCTGACCGTGGACGCCGGGATCTGCGGCGAGTTCGCCCTGGTGCCCGGCCGGCGGGTGCAGCACCCCGCGCGTGTACTGTCCTCCGCCTCCTTCACCCGGCTGCTCGCCACCCCCAACGACCCCAACGAGAACGTGGTCGTCCTCACCGAGCCGCTGCTCTCGCACGCGGACGGGCTCGCCGTCGCCAAGCGGGTCGACGGCGTCCTGGTCGTCTGCGACCTGGACCGGGTACGCCGCGACGACCTCGACCGGGTCTGGGAACTCGTCACCGCCGCCGGGGGACGCATCCTGGGCGCCGTCCTGGACCGGGACGGCGGCAGCGGCCGGGGCGGTCTGGCGCGCCTCCTGGACGGCGGCCCGGCCCGCAACAAGCGACGCCGGGACCGCGGAGCCCAGGTACCGGGTGCGCCCGCCGGCGGCGAGTCCCCGTACCCGGTGGCGCCGGACGGACGCCTCGACGGGCGGTACGACGACGGCCCCCACCCGGGTGACCCGACCGGGCTGCGCCTGCCGTGACGGGCACGGCTCCCGCGGAGGGAGCGGATCCGCCCGACGCCGCCGAGCCGCAGGACCCGTCACCGCCGCGCGGGGCGGAGGGGGCCACCGCGCGCGGCGGCTGGTTCGCCCTGCTCGGCTCGGCGGTCAACGCGGTCAGCGGCTTCGCGCTGGTGGCCCTGGTGAGCCACGGGGCGGGCGCGGCGGGCACCGGGGCCCTCTTCACCGGTATCGCCGTCTTCACCGTGCTGGGCAACGCCTGCAAACTCGGCGCGGACACCGCCCTGGTGCGCTTCGTGGCCCGGGACCTCGCCCTCACCGGTGGCGGAGCGGTCCGGGGGCTGCTGCGGACCGCGCTGCTGCCCTCCTGCGCGCTCGCCACCGCCACCGCCGTCGTCCTGGCACTGGCTCCCGGTCTGGCGCCGCGCCTGATGCCGGACCTCGCCGCCACCGACGCACGGCACCTCATGGTGCTCTTCGCCGTCTTCCTGCCGGTGGCCACCGCCGGCCTCGTCGTCCTGGCCGCCAGCCGCGGACACGGCTCCGTCCTCGCCTTCGTCACCGTCGAACAGATCGGCAAGCCGCTGGCCCGGACGGCGCTGACCTGGGCGGCCCTGGTGTGGGCGGCGCCGGGCGCGGTGACGCTGGGCGCGGCCTGGCTCGCCCCGACCGCCTTGGGGACGGCGGCGGCCTGGCTGTTCCTGCGCGGGCAGCGACGCGCCCGCCCGGCCGTGCCGCAACTCCCGCCCCCCAAGGCCGAGTTCTGGGCCTTCGCGCGGCCCCGCGCCCTCGCCTCGCTCTTCGACATCGCGGCGGTCTGGATCGGAGTTCCCCTGCTGGCACTGTCGGGTTCCGGTACCGAAGCCGGCGTCTACACCGCGGTGACGCGCCTGGTGACCGCCGCGACCCTGTGGCAGCTCGCGGTCCGCCTCGCGGTCGCGCCCCGGATCGGCTCCCTGCTGGCCACCGGTGAACACCGGGCGGCGCAGCGCCTGCACGGCCGCTCCACCACCTGGATCGCCCTGTTCTCCTGGCCCGTGCTCGCCCTCCTGGCCCTCTTCCCGCACACCGCCCTCGCCCTGTTCGGTGCCGGTTTCGCCTCCGGCGCGCCCGCCCTGACGGTCCTCGCGCTGTGCAGCCTGGTCAACGTGGGCGTCGGCAACGCCCAGACCCTGCTGCTGATGGCCGGGCGCAGCCGCGACAACCTGGCCGTGGCCGCCGCGGCCTTCGCGGTGCAGGTGGGCCTGGGCCTGTGGTGGGCGCCCCGCTGGGGCGCGCTGGGCGCGGCGGCGGCCTGGGGCGCCGCCGTCGTCACCGACAACCTCGCCGCCGCGGCCCTGGCCCGGTGGCGGCTGGGCTTCCGCACGGTCGACCGCGGGTACCGCGCGGCGGTGGCCGCGGCCGGCTGGACGGTTGCCGTGGCGGGGGTGGTGCGGTGCCTGGGCGGTGACACTCCCGGCGGCGCGGTGCCGGCGATCCCTTTGTCCATTACGGCCTTTGCGGGGGCAATGTGGCGCTATCGTGAAGCTCTGGGGGCCGGCACGCTCCTCGGTGCACTGCGCCGGGGCCGCGCGCCGGACTCGTGACCCGTGTCCAGAGGGTGTGAGGGAACCGCCGTCCGGGCGTGCCGAGTCGGGCACGCGCCAGGCGGAGGCGCCCCCGCACCGCCGCTGGGGCGGACGGCCCGGTGCAGCGCGAGCCCGCCGGACCGGCCGCCCCGCACCTTCCAGGCAACTCGCCGCGCTCCCCGGGGGGACCCATGCGCCGCGCACCAACCATCGCCGCCGTACTCGCCTCCGCGATGCTCGGCACCACCTCCGTCATGCTCTGCGCCGGCACGACCCACGCGGTCGCCCGGAGCGGCAGCCCCGGCCGTGCCGCGCCGGCCGCCGGCACCGCAGTACGCTCCGCTGCCGCCGGCAGCTCCACCGCCGCGCACCCCACCACCACTGCGGCGGCGCCCGCGGCGGCCACCGCCGCGCCGCACCCGGCCACCGCTGCCGCCGCCGCGGGCCCCGCCACCGTCACCGCCGACCCGCTGCCGACCTGGCAGACCGACGGCACCGTCTGGGCGATGGCCCAGGCGCACGGCGTGGTCTACGTCGGAGGCACCTTCAGCCACATCCGGCCCCCCGGCACCGCGCCGGGCGATGCCGGCGAACTCGCCCGCACCAACTTCGCCGCCTTCGACGCGGCCAGTGGCGAACCGCTGGACTGCGCGCCGGCGTTCACCGGCGGAACAGGCACCGTCCGCGCCCTGCGGGTCTCCACCGACGGGTCCCTGCTGTACGTCGGCGGCTCCTTCGGGCACGTCGGCACCATCGGCCGCTCCAACACCGCCGCCCTCTCCACCGCCGACTGCAGCGTCGCCCCGGCCTGGAAGCCGGTGGTCAACGCCACCGTCAAGGCGATCGACGTCACCGCCGACACCGTCTACATCGGCGGGGACTTCACCAGCGTCCAGGGCCAGACCCGCGAGCGCCTCGCCGCCCTCGCCACCGACGGCACCCTGCGGCCCTTCCACGCCGTGCTCGCCGGGTCCTCGATCTCCAACGACCCCAACCCCGGCGTCAACGCGATCACCGTCGACCCCGCACACAAGCAGGTCATCGTCGGCGGACGCTTCACCTCCGTCAACCACTCGGGCAAGGCCCAGGCACTGGTGGGCCTCGACGCCGGCACCGGGGCGGTGACCCACCCCTTCACCGGCTGGATCCCGGCCAAGTCCGCCGTCAAGGTCCTGATCAACGACGGCACGAACTTCTACGTCGGGGCGGAGGGCACCGGCCACCTCGTCTTCGACGGCCGCATCGCCGGCCGGCTCTCCGACGGCGGGATGGTCTGGAAGGACACCTGCCTCGGCGCCACGCAGGCCCTGGTGGCGACCGGCGGTGTCCTCTACAGCGCCTCCCACGCCCACAACTGCCAGGACACGCCCGGCGGTTTCCCCGACGAGGGCTTCCGCCAGCACTTCCTCGCGCAGTCCGTCACCGACCGCACCATCCTCCCGTGGTTCCCCGACACCGACGACGGCATTGGCGAGGGCATCGGCCCCCGGGCGCTGGCGATGGCCGACGGCGTACTGTGGGCCGGCGGCGAGTTCACGCAGGTCAACGACGCACCCCAGCGGGGCCTGACACGGTTCGCCGCGAGTCCGGACACCGGCGCGCCCCAGGTGCCCCTGATGAGCGGCACCAGCACGGCCTCGGGCAGAATCACCCTGAGCTGGAAGGCCTCCTGGGACCGCGACGACGGCACCCTCACCTACCGCATCTACCGCGACGGCGTCCTGCTCAAGACGGTCACCGGCGACTCCCGCTACTGGGACCGGCCGACGATGACGTACACGGACACCGTGACCCCCGGAGCCGAGCACCGCTACTCCCTGGAGGTCACCGACGGAACCAACCTCTCCGGCCGCAACGGCCCCGTCTACGTCACCGCGAAGAAATGACCGTGCCCGAGGACGCCGCCGGGGGGAGCCCGTGACCTACCGCGTGGGGTACGCCCCCGGCGTCTACGACCTGTTCCACATCGGGCACCTCAACATCCTGCGTCACGCCCGTTCCCGCTGCGACCACCTGGTGGCAGGGGTGGTCTCCGACGCCATGGCGGTGCGCGCGAAGGGGCGCGCCCCCGTCGTCCCGCTCGCCGAGCGCCTGGAGATCGTGCGCAGCGTCCGCCACGTGGACGCCGCCTTCGTCGAGACGGAGCCGGAGAAGGTACGGGCCTGGCAACAGGTCCGTTTCGACGTGCTGTTCAAGGGCGACGACTGGCGCGGGACGGACAAGGGGCGCCGGCTGGAGAAGGACATGGCCGCGGTGGGCGTGGAGGTGGTGTACCTGCCCTACACCGTCCACACCTCCAGTTCCCTGCTGCGCCGGACCCTGGACCGCCGGGCCGGGCCCGCCTGAGGGCGGCGGGGTGCCGGCCCCGGGCGGGCGCGGGCCGCAAGAGACGGCCCGCGCCCGCCCCTCCGCTCACCCGGCCTGCGACAGCTCCCGGTACCACTTGGCCAGAAAGGCGACCAGGAACAGCAGATGCGCCACCGCCAGGAGCCCGTAGACCACGGTGAACACCCCGGGCCACCCCAGCGTGACGAACGCCAGGGCCACCACCCCGAAGTCCACCGGCAGCAGGGCGAGGGCGCGCACCCGGGACGGGGGGCCCGCCGGGGGAGCGGGGGCGGCGCGCCGGCCCAGCAGTTCGCGGAGCACCCCGCCGAAGAACACCGTCACCGCGGCGGTCTGGAAGCAGAACGGCAGCACCACCGGCCACCGCCCGTCCAGGGGCCACCGTCCGTCCACCGGGAAGCGCAGCAGCGAGACGGCCACCGCCGCGTGCAGGGTCACCGTCTTCACGCAGTCCACGACGTGGTCGAGCCACTCGCCCGCAGCGCTGCCGCCCCCGCGCAGCCGGGCGAGCTGCCCGTCGGCCGAGTCCAGTGCGAACCCGAGCGCCAGCGCCGCCCACACCACCGGCCCCAGCCACGGCGCGGGCCGGAACCAGGCCACCGCGGCCACCCCGGCCAGGCTGACCACGGCGCTGGCCGCGGTCACCTGGTCCGGCGTCATGCCCAGCCGGAAGGCCGCCGCGGCGAACACCCGTCCCACCGGGCGGTTGACCCACCGCGAGTACAGCGACACCCCCCGGGACGTCTTCTGCGCGGTGCGCAACGCCCGCCACGCCGTCACGTAACGTGCCATCTCCCCCACCCACCGTCCTCCCCGCGAAGGAGCCCATCTTGGCAGCCGCGCCCCGCCCGTCAACCTCCGGTACCCCGCGGCGGGCGGTGCTCGCCGGGGCCGCGGCGGCGCTCGGCGTCGTGGCGGCGGGCTGCGACGCGGACCGCGGCCCCGCGGACGGCCGCGCCCCGGTGGCTCCGGTGGTGACGGGCAGACCGCCGCGCGGCTCGGACACCGTCGACGTGGTGCGCGACTGCGGTGCCCGGGGTGACGGACGCACCGACGACAGCGAGGCGTTCGCGCGTGCCTACCGGCACGCCGAGAGCCGCGTGTGGGACCACGTCGGCCGCACCGTCGTCACCGTCCCCGCAGGCACCTACCTGGTACGGCGGCCCGGAGCCCTGCTCGACGCCGACGGGTCACACCTGAAGGCCAACGGGCTGCGGTTCGAAGGGGCCGGCAAGCGCATGACCCAGATCGTCTTCGCGCCTGCACGGCCGCACGACGAGGACGCCGCCGCCGACACCTACCTCTGCCGCAACAACGACGCCTGGGCCAACGTCTCCTTCGAGCGGATCGCCTTCCGCTCCGCCACCCCGGGCGTCTCCTTCTTCTCCTCGTACTCGACGGGGCAGGCACAGGACTACCGGTTCAGCGAGTGCGAGTGGACGGGGGAGTGGGGCTACGGGCTGGCCCTGGACGGCAGCAACACCAACTCGGAGATGCGCTGGGAGGCGTGCCGGGTCGGTGGCGCCTACCGCAGGGCGTTCCTGTACTCCGGGCTCTCCCACCGGACCACCGACGTGGCCGCGCAGGACCAGTTCCTGAACTACTGGTTCACCGACATGAAGGTGGAGTACGAGTGGGGCGACTTCCTGGACTTCCCCTACGGCGGGTCCATCACCTGCCGCGGCGGCTCGTACATCGTCACCGGCCGGCGTCCCGGCGGCGCCGGGAAGGACGGCCCCACCAGCACCTTCTTCCGCTTCCCCCGGGGCCCCCACCACGACTCGGTGCAGCGCTTCCACGCCGAGGACATCCGGTTCGAGGTCCGCGGCCCCGACACGGTCGTCATCGACTGCGCCTGGGACAGCGGGACGGTCCACTTCAACGACTGCGACGACACCGCCCACGCCTTCCGGGACTTCGCCGCCGGCACCCGGCCGCACCGGTACCGCGCGGGGCCCCGCGGCCCCCTGGTGCGCTACGACTCCTGCCAGCTCTCCGGCCACCACGAGTACCGGCGCCAGGGCGGCGGCCCCCGCACCGTCCGCTACGACATGTGCCTGTTCGCCAACCACAGCCAGCACGACTTCTGTTCGGCCGGTGGGGAGGCCGTCAGGTTCGTGGACTGCCTCGGCCGGTGAGCGGGACGGGCGCCGGACAGCGGGCCGGCCGCACCGCGGGGACGCCGGCCCGCAGCACGCGGCCGGGCGGCCCCGTACCGCAATTCCCGGGCCCGACGCGTGCACCACCTCATACGCTCTGCGCATGCACTCCAGCGAACTCGGCGAGTTCCTCCGCTCGCGCCGCGCCCGTATACGCCCGGAGGACTGCGGGCTCCCCGCCTTCGGCCGCCGCCGGGTGCCCGGCCTGCGGCGTGAGGAGGTGGCGCAGCTCGCCGGTGTCAGCGTCGACTACTACGTCCGGCTGGAACAGGGGCGTGGCGCCTCCGTCTCCGACGCGGTCCTGGACGCCGTGGCGCGGGTCCTGCGGCTGGACGCCACCGAACACGGCCACCTGCGCGACCTGGTCCGCGCCGACCGCCGCAGCCCGGCGCTCCACCGGCCCCCGGGCTCCGGACACGCCGCGCCGGTGCGCGAAGGGGTGCGGGTACTGCTGGACGCGGTGGGGGCGGCACCCGCCTTCGTGCTGGGCCGGCGCATGGACGTCCTGGCCTGGAACGCGCTGGGCGACGCGGTGGTGGGGTTCAGCGGCATGCCGGCGCGGCGACGCAACATGGCCTGCGCCGTCTTCCTCGACCCGGCAGCGCGGGAGGTCTACCCCGACTGGGAGTCGGTGGCAGCCGACACCGTGGCCCACCTCCGGCTGGACGCGGGACGGCACCCCGGGGACCGGCGGACCGACGCCCTGGTGAGCGAACTGAGCGCCTCCGGGCCGGACTTCGTCCGGTTGTGGAACGCCCGCCAGGTCAAGGAGAAGACCCACGGCACCAAGCGGATGTGCCACCCACAAGCAGGCGAACTGCACTTCGGCTTCGAGTCGCTGGCCCTGCCCGGCGACCCGGACCAGACGCTGGTGGTGTACACCGCGCCTGCCGGAACCGACACCGCCGACCGCCTCGACCGCCTCGCCGCCCACGCGTCCGGGGAGCGCACCGGGGAGTACGAGGAGGCGCTCGCCCTCGGCGGCGGGTGAGGCGCTGCCCGCCCGCCGGGTGAGCGGCGGACAGGCGTGACCGCCCGGCGCTCCCCGCGCAGCGGCGGCCCGAGTGCCCGGACACGGAGCCCGGCGGGCGCGGTCAGTAGGAGGGGGGCCGGCCGGGCGCGGTGACCGAGCCGCCGTCGCCCGGCCGCCACTCCAACAGCAGCAGGGTGGCGTCGTCACGCAACTCGTTGTCCTGGTCGTCCACGATGAAGTGGATCAGACGCCGCAGGGTCTCGAACGCCAGCTCACCGGCGGCCGAGGCGCGGATGATGGAGTCGGTGAACCGCTCCAGCCCGAACACCTCCCCGTCCGCGCCCCGCACGTCGGTGACCCCGTCGGTGTACATCAGCACCCGGTCGCCCGGCTCCAGGCCGGCCTCGTGGACCGTGCGGGGCTCGTCGCTGAGCGAGGACGGCAGGCCCATGGGCAGCTGCCCCGGGCGTTCCAGGGCGCCCGCGAGCACGGTGTCGCGACGGATCAGGAGCGGCGGCGGGTGACCGCAGTTGATCCACCGAAGCCGCCCGGACGCCAGGTCGAGCTGGGCGAAGATTCCCGTGGCGAAGCGGTCCGGCAGCCAGCGGGAGAGCGACTTGTCGATGGTGGCCACGGTCTCCCTCAGGTCCGCCCCCGCCCGCCGGCCGCTGCGGCAGCTCGCCATGACCACCGCGGTGGCGAGTCCGGCAGCCAGGTCGTGCCCCATCGAGTCGACGATGGAGGTGTGCAGGGTGGAGCGGGTCATGGCGTGGTCGAAGGCGTCACCGCCCATCTCGTAGGCCGGCTCCAGCACGGCCGTCGACACCCCCTGGTCGTTGCCGATGGTGCGGGGCGGCAGGAACGCGCGCACCATCTCGGCCGGTACCTCCATGGGCCGGGTGCGTGACTGCCGCACGAAGGTGTCGCTGTACGCGCGCTTGGAGGTGATCACCGGCGCCAGCAGGGAGGCGAGCGCCCGGGCGCGCTGCATCCGCGGGGCGTCCACCACCGCGCTGTGGACCTCCAGCACGCCCAGCCGCTCCACGCCGTCGACCAGCGGAAGCCAGATCAGCATGGATCCGTCCCCGGCCTCCTCCACCCGGCTCGTCATGGTGCGGTACGTCCAGCCCGCCGTGGAGGTGTCCACGGACAGTGGCGGACGGCCCTCGCCCAGGGAGGCCAGCCGGCGCTGCTGGATGTCGACCAGATGGATGACGACACGTTGCAGGCCGCAGGCCGTGGCGTGCCGGTTGACGAGGTCGTGCAGGTCGGTGGGGGTGGCGTGCTGGGCCTGCTCCTGAAGCGCTTCCAGCGACCCGTCGGCGCCCGGGAGCGGTTGCGGCTCGGAGAGGGAGTCCGTGGACATGGTCACCTCCTCCCTCGGCAGTCTCGCACCCACCGGCGGAGATCGCCGGACGGGCGCCCGGCCCGCCGGGGGCAGGTTGCCCCGGGCACCGGTCCGTTCTGCGCAGGCCCGGACGGGTGCTCGCCCGCCCCGGTCATGTTCCGGGCCCGGCGGGCTACCCGGGGAGTGAGCGGTGCCGCAGACGAGTGAGGGGAGAGTGCGATGTACGAGGAGGCCGTGGCGATCCCGGCGGGCGAGGTGACGCTGCACGGCGATCTCCTCCTGCCGACGGGGACAGCGGACGTCGTGGTGTTCGCCCACGGCAGCGGCAGCTCGCGGCACAGTCCCCGCAACCGCGCGGTGGCCGCCGCGCTGCAGCGCGAGGGGCTGGGCACCCTCCTGATGGACCTGCTGACCGAGGACGAGGAGAGCCGGGACGTCAACACGGCCGAGTACCGGTTCGACATCGAGCTCCTCGGCGCGCGGGTGGTGGCGGCCGTCGACTGGCTGGCCGGGCACGAGCCGGCGCGCGGCCTCGCGCCCCACCTCTTCGGGGCCAGCACCGGGGCCGCCGCGGCGCTGGTGGCCGCCGCCGCCCGTCCCGAGCCGGTGCGGTCGGTGGTCTCCCGGGGCGGCCGGGCGGACCTGGCCGGTGACGCCCTGGACGGGGTGCGGGCCCCCGTGCTCCTCGTCGTCGGCGGGCAGGACACCACCGTCCTGGACCTCAACGAACAGGCGGTCCGCCGGCTGCCGGAGGCGTCCCGGGTGCACGTGGTGCCCTGGGCGACCCACCTCTTCGAGGAACCGGGCGCCCTGGAGGAAGTGGCGCAGCGGGCCGTCGCCTGGTTCCGGGAGCCGGGCCGCGCGCCCGGCACCTGAACGGGCCAGTCCTGCCCGGTCGGCGCCCGGCCCCGCGACCGGGACGGCCGACGGGCTTCCCCACCGGGGTCACGGGGCATGAGGCCAGGACAGCACACTCGTACCCGTCGTGCCCGGCCCCGGCCGGCACGGCCGTCCGCGTCGGAACCGCGACACCGACGCGCGGTGCCGGCACGCGGTGTGGAGCCCCCGTCGCGGGCAGGATGGAGCAATGACGGACGAACCCCAGGAACCGGGTCTGCCGGACACCCACCCCGTGCTGCTCTACCTCGACGCCCTCCGGGCGCGCATGGCGGACGCAGACTTCGAGCTGCTCATGCGGATGGTCGACCCGATCATGGCGGCGATCCGCGAACAGCGGGTCGGCAACATCGACATCGACCTGGGCGAGGACGAGGGGCGGGTGACACCGCAGATGAGGGAGGAGGTCTCCACCCTCGTCACCATCGCCATCACCGGCCGCATGGACCATGAGTTCGTGGAGGTCGACACCGACGGGGAGGGGCACCCGGTGCGGGTCATGGTCGACTCGGACACGGCCCGTGACCCCGAGCGCCTCGCCGAGCTGCGGGAGTGGGCGCGGGACCGGCAGCAGCAGGACGACGAGCTGCGCGGCATCGCCGAGGTCAGCGACATGCGGGACGAGCTGTGAGGGCCGCCGAGGGCCGGTAGGGCCACCTGTTCGCGGCGGGATGCCGGGCCTCCCGGCGTCCCACCGTGAACAGGTGGCCCCGTGGCCCGGTCGCCAGGGACCGCTCGCGCAGGTCGGGAAGGTGAAATCGCCGCTTCCGGGGAGCGGGGGGTGCCATAAGGGCGACAGCCGGTTACGGTCAGCTGGCGCGGGTGGCGCGGGTGGCGCGGGTGGCGCGGGTGGCGCGGGTGGCGCGGGAGCGGGCAGTCGGTGACGGCGGGCCGTGCGTGCGGCTCACCCGCGTACGAGGTGGCGGGCCGGCCCGGCCGGAGGAGGCGAGTGGACGGCCCGGACGGGCCTGCTCGTCAGAGCTCGCCGGTGAGGCGGAGGGTCGCGGTGGTGCGCTTGCCGCCGGCCTGGCGCCGGATCGCGAAGTCCTGGCACAGCGCGAGGACGATCTCCAGGCCGTGCTGGCCGATACGGCCCGACTCGGGCGCGCGGGGCACCGGCATGACGGTCTCGGTGTCCCAGACGGAGACGTGGAGGAGGTCGCCCTCGACGGCGAGGTCGAGCAGGCACGGGCCGGGGGCGTACTTGCACGCGTTGGTGACCAGCTCGCTCACGACGAGCTGGACGGTGCCGACCAGCCGGTCGGTGACAGGCATGCCGAACTCGCTCTGCGCCTGCGTCAGGAACCGGGTGGCGAAGTCGCGTGCCACCCCGATCGAGGCCGAACCGCCGTTGTAGGTCGCGCTGGCCCGCAGCGGGCCGCCGCACAGTGCTGTTCCGTCCTCTGCCGTCACTGTCATCCCGTCCTGCACCACTGAGCACCTGCCTCTGACGCTGCCACTTGTGAAACAAGGGCGCCCCCCTGAGGTGCCCTGGCTTCCCAAGCCGCCCGTACCCCCTCCCGGGTTCTTCACACCCACGGGTTTTTCCGCCGCCCGGGCCCGCCGCCATACCAGGGGAGCGCCCCGTCGCCCCGGAGCCCGCGAGGTGCGGCGGCCCGGCCGCCCCACGCGGCACGGCGCCCGCCCCCCCGCGTCTGCGGGCCGCGCCCTTATGGACGCCGGATCAGACCGAAACCGGCGGCATCCCTCGGCGTCGGGCGGTCACACGGTCAGTAAGGCGTTGGCCGCGCGCCACCCGGGCGCGTGGTGAAAGCGCACGGCCCGCGACCGACCCCGCGCCGGCGGTGTGGGGGCGGGCGAGGGCGGTGCAGACGTCTCCTCCTGCCGGAAGGCCCGTCGTGATATTCCTCGCGCTCCTGCTGCCGCCCCTGATGCTGGGACTCCTGCTGGTGATGGGAGGCGTGGAGGACCTGGTGCTGCGCGCCCCCGCACGCCCCCGCCCGCAGCCCGCCCGGACCCCGCGCCCGTGACACCGCCCGCCGGCCGCCCCGGCCCCGCAACCCGCCGCAGACCCGCCCCCCGGCGCGCAGTCGCCGGTCACCGCAGCTGGTAGGCGTCGACCACTCGCCGGACCACGTCCGCAGCCACCTGGAGTTCCGCCGGGGTGAAACCGGTCAGGGCCTCGGCGAGGCGCCGGGTGCCCGCCTCCTCGGCCCGCGTCACCACCGCCACGCCCTCGGCGGTGGCGGCCACCCGGCGTACCCGCTGGTCGCCGGCGTCCCGGGCGGTCCGCACCAGGCCGGCGTCCTCCAACAGGGCCACCTGGCGGGTCACATGGGGTGCGGTGACCATCAGGCTCTCGGCCAGCGCGCCCAGCCGCAGCGGTTCGCAGGCCGCCACCAGGGCCCGCAGCAGCGCGAGCGAGGCCCGGTCGACGGCCAGCCCCGACTCCGTGCGCAACCGGGAGTGGGCGCGGGTCCCGGTCATGGCGTAGGCGAGGGCCGACAACGAGCCGTACAGGTCCGCCAGCGGGGACGGCGCGGGCTGGGGCGACGAGGGGACGGGGTCGGTGTGTTCCATCGCGTCGATGATGCCGGACGGCCGCAGGTCCGGGGGCGGGAAGCGCGCCCCGGCCACCGGCGCCCCGGCCTTCGCCGTCCTCCGGGCCCGGTGGCCCGGGGCGGCGGCCGGTGCCGGGCGCGGCGGTCAGCCGGCCTCCGGCTCCGGCCGGCGCCGGGCCTGCATCCGCGCTTCGTACAGGTGCCGGCGGCCGGCCGCCAGGTCCTGGCGTACCTGTTCCTCCACCTCGCGGAAGACGCGGTAGTAGGTGTCCTCGTAGGCCTCGACGATCTGGTACGTCCAGTGCTGCGGAATGACGTCGCGTCCGACCAGCTTGCGTTCCACCAGGCGGGCGTGGGGTTCGTGGCCCGCCTCCCGCAGCAGCCGCACCGCCTCGTCGAGCCGCCAGTCGGCGCCCCCGGTGAGCTGGTGGAAGGCGTAGAGGTGCCCGCGTGCCCGCTCCGTGGTCTCCAGCGCTTCGGAGAGCACCCCCAGGGCCTCGACCGTGGTGTCGCTGACGCCGGGCGGCACCAGGTGTCCCGGGTACGGCGGCCCGTCGGCGGAACGGGACGGCGCACGTCCCGTGGAAGGGGGCCCGCCCGTCCCGTCCGCACCGGGGACGGCGGGCGTGCTGTCGAAGTGCTCGGTCATGCGGTGCCTCTTCCCGGGCCGCCGGGCCCTCTCACTGCGGGTGGGCCGAGTGGCGGAGGCAGCCGGCGGCGGAGCCGTCAGGTTCACCGCGCGGGGCCCGGGGAAGGCAAGGGAGACGGCGGTCGGACCCGGCGACGGGCCGTACCGTGACCAGGCGTCGACCACGAGGAGGACGAGGGAGCATGCCGCTCACCGGTGAGTACGAGCCCAGCCCGCAGCAGTGGGTACGCGATCAGGTGGCCCTGTACGAGGGTTCGGGAGGTACCGAGGGGACGACGATGCGGGACCTGCCCGTGATCGTGCTGACCACCCGCGGCGCCCGGAGCGGGAAGATCCGTAAGACGCCCCTCATGCGCGTGGAGCACGAGGGCCGGTACGCCGCGGTGGCCTCGCTGGGCGGTGCTCCGAAACACCCGGTCTGGTACCACAACGTCGTCGCGGACCCGCGGGTGGAGTTGCAGGACGGCCCGGTGCGGCAGGACATGACCGCGCGCGAGGTCACCGGGGAGGAGAAGGCCGCCTGGTGGAAGCGGGCAGTGGCGGCCTTCCCCGACTACGCCGACTACCAGGCCAAGACCGACCGGGAGATCCCGGTGTTCGTCCTGGAGCCGGCGGACGCACCGCACGGCACGCGCTGAGCCCTGCCGGCGGCGGGGTGCGGTCGGCCCCGACCGCCGACCGCACCGCCCCGCGCCGCCCGAGCCACCGGCGGGGCGGGGACGGGTGGCCGGACCGGTCGGCCGGGCGGGTCAGCAGACCGAGTCGCCCGGCCGCGGGTTGCCCAGCCCGAACAGCGGGCGCAGCCGCAGCCCCACCCAGGTCCCGACCAGGGCCACGGCCCCCCAGACCCAGCCGTGCAGGCTCCCGGAGGCGATGCCGGCCAGGTACGCGCCGATGTTGCAGCCGGAGGCCAGACGCGCGCCGACGCCCATGAGGACGCCGCCGAGCAGCGCGGCCACCGCCGTGCGCGCGGGGACGCTGCGGTGCAGCCGCCACACGCCGCCCACCGCTGCCGCGACGGCCGCGCCCACCATCACGCCGATGTCGGTCAGGCTCGTCTTGTCGGCGAGGACCGGACCGGAGAGCTGGGCGGCGTTCTTCGGCTGCTGGAAGTAGGCCCAGGTCTCCGGGTGGCCGCCGAGCGCGCTCACCAGCTTGGCGCCCCACAGGGCGAACGCGCTGGTCACGCCCCAGGCGCCGCCGGAGACCAGGAGCACGAGCGCTCCCAGCACGGCGAGGACGCCGGCGCCGGCGTACAGCGGCCAGGACCCGCGCACGGTGCGGGCGAGGAAGCCCCGCGCGGACGGCGCGACACCGGCCGGCGGCGGGTTGCGCCGGGCCTGCACCCGGCGCGAGACCAGGAAGACGACGGCCAGGACGGCCACCGTCAGCGCCCACGAACCCGCCCACCCGACGTGGTCGGAGAGGACCACCGACGGGAAGGCCGGCAGGTCGCTCCAGAGCGGGAACTGCCACGCGGCGAGCGTCGACCCCGCCACGAAGCCGCCGAGCGTGAGCACGATGGAGGTCTGGCCCGAGCCCACCGCGAAGAGGGTCCCGGAGGCGCAGGCGCCGCCCAGCTGCATGCCCACCGCGAACAGGAAGGAGCCGATGACCAGGGCGATCCCCAGCGGGCCGCCGCTGGGCTGCGGCACCGAGCCGAACAGCCCGCTACCGGTGCCGATGACGATCGCGAAGAGCGTGGCGGTGGCGCCCAGCAGCACGGTGTGGGCGCGCAGGCCGACCCCGTTGCCGACGGCGATGAGCTGCCGCCAGGCGGAGGTGAAGCCGAACCGCGAGTGGAACAGGGCCACCCCGAGCGCGATCCCGAGGAGGAGCAGGACGCCCGGTTCGGCGCCGTGCCGGGCCCACACGTAGGCCGTCAGCGCGGCGCCGATCACGGCGGCGACGGCGAGCGGCCCCCTGCGGACCGTGGGCGGCTCGGCCGGGGTGGGCAGCGGAAGACGGGTGGGGGAGGGGGCGAGCAGGCCGCGGCGCGGGGCTGCCTCAGAGGCAGGCGGCCGGGTGGGGGATGCCTGGGTGGTCAACGACTTCCTCCGACGGGGGACGCGGGACGGGTGCGGCGGTGGGTCGGTCCCCGGGACACGCACCACGGGGGCGGGGCCGCCGATGCCGGTGCGCGAAGTCCTTGAGCCACTCCGGCGGCGGCATCCCGGTGGTCCGTGGCTGCCCGCGCCGGACGCCGGCGGGCTGCCGGGCGTGGCGGTGAGGGACATGCGTGACGCGCGGCGACGGCGTGCGGCCGTCGCGGGCCGGGAGACGCGTTTCAGCGACGACAGAGGGCGTCGTCGACGCTCCACGTCGTCGCTGAGAAAAGCGCCATGGTCAGGGCGCACGCTTGTCCGAACATGGCGACCACGATAACCGCGCCTGCCCGCCCCTCGGTCCAGTCGTCTCACGATACGAGAGAGCTGGTGAGACATGCCTGTTCGGAGGCGGTGCAAGCAGGGTGACGGTCGCCACAAGGGGTCGTGCGGGGCCCGGCCGGGAAGAGCCGGCCGGGCCCGGGGTGCCGTCGCGGTGCGACCGTGCGAGGGCACCCCGGAAGCGGTGCCGGGATGCTCAGCCGACCGCCACCGCGAAGACGTGCATCGCACCTCCCGTCACCGTGGCGGGCAGCGTCACGCTGCGCAGCTCCTTGCCGGCCGCCGGCTCCACCGGGGCCGAGGCGAAGACGTAGGTGCCGACCTCCTCCTTCCCGCCGGACGCGACGTCGCGGTAGGGGGTGTGGAGCGCCACCGTGTTGCCGTACGAGGGCTGCTGCGCGCCCGCGCCCAGGGTCCAGTCGCTGAAGCCCAGCTCCACCTCCTGCGTGGTGCCGTCGGTGTAGGTGAGGACCATCGTCCCGTGGCTGGGGCCGTTGGTGGCGCTGCCCAGCAGGCTCAGCCGGCCGGCGCCCGCCGAGGCGGCCGGCACGTCCAGGACCCGGCTCTCGCCACCGCCCACGACGATGTTGTCCGGCACCCCTTCACCGGTCTCCGGCCAGGCCCAGGTGAAGCCGCCCGCCGTCACCGTGCCGCCCGGGGCCGCCCCGGCGGCGGCCAGCGCCGGCCCGGAGTAACTCCAGCCGCCCCCGTCGAAGTTGGCAGTGGGGTTGGCGTCGTCGGCGGAGATTCCGTTGCCGTTGAGGTACCACAGCACGGTCCCCGGCGTGCCCACCGTCACCGCCAGCGCCGCCTTCGGCAGCGTGCTGCCGTCGGCGCCCGTGAGGGTCAACGGGACGTGGTAGAAGCCCGCTTTGGTGCCCGCCGCAGCCGACACCGTGACCTTCGTCGAGGCGTGGCCGGCCCCCGGTACCGCGAACTCGCCCGAGGACGGCGAGACGGTGACCCCCTCGGGGGCGTCCGCCTTCCAGTGGACGGTCGTGCCCGCACGCCGCAGCGAGGTCACGTCGACGGTGGCCGTCTCGGTGCCCTTGCCCGGCTGCACCTTCACCCGGCCCGGGCCGGTTCCGGTCAGGTACGGCTGCTCGCCCTGCCGGAAGGAGGGCGGCGCGTCCTTCGCGGCCGAGCCCCAGGAGCGGTCCGGCGAGGTGGACAGGGTGTAGTCGAGCCGCCCGCCCTCACGCACGAAGCTCTCCGGCAGCCACGCCTTGCCGCTGCGCCTGCCGTCGACCTTCAGCCCGTGCACGTAGCGCGCCGCCGAGGAGGCCCCGGGGGCGTTCACCGAGAGGGTCTGACCGCTCCCGCGCCGCACCGTGACGTGCGGGAACAGCGGGCTGGCCAGTGCGAGTTCGGCGCGACCGGGGACCGCCGGGTACATGCCCATCGCGGCCCACACGTACCACGAGGACATCTCCCCGAGGTCGTCGTTGCCGACCAGACCGTCCGGCGTCGGCTGGTAGAGGGTGTCCACCGCCTGCCGCACCACGTCCTGCGTGCGGTACGGCGCGCCGGCGTAGTCGTAGGACCACGGGGTGCCCAGCGAGGGCTCGTTGCCGAGGAAGGCGTAGGGCTCCTTCGGGCCGGCGTTGAGCTTGGTGAAGTACTGGTCCAGCGCGCCCACGACCTTCTCGTCGCCGCCCATGGCGTCGAACAGGCCGCGCTGGTCGTAGGGGACCATCCACTGGTACTGGGCGCCGTTGCCCTCCACGTAGAGCGAGGGGTCGGCGGGGCTGTAGGGGCTGACGAAGGACCCGTCCCGGTTGCGGGGCTGGATGGTGCCCAGGGCCGGGTTGAACATGTTCTGCCAGTTCTGGGCACGCTCCATGAAGGTGTTGTGGGTCGCCGTGTCGCCGAGCCGCCCGGCCAGTTGGGCGATGCCGAAGTCGGCGGTGGTGTCCTCCAGGGTGGTGCTCACGTCACCGGGGATGTACCCCAGCTTCTCGTAGTCCGCCAGCCCGGGCCGCTCGATGTAGGGCGCGTCGGAGGACTGGACGGTGGTGGCGCCCTTGACCATGGAGGCCAGCGCTCCCCGGGCGTCGAAGCCGGTGGCGCCGAAGGCGTAGGTGCTGGCGATGATCGAGTGGTAGGGGTCGCCGGTCATCACGCCCTCGAAGTCGTTGTTGACCGACCACCGGTCCCACACGTCCCCCGCCTGGTGCGCCTGGTTGTACATCGACTGCGCCATGTCGCCCGCCTCGTGCGGTGCGAGCAGCGAGACCAGCTGCATTTCCGAGCGGTAGGTGTCCCAGCCCGAGAAGTTGGCGTACTGGGCGTGGCCGCGGGCGGCGTGGTGGACCTTGTCGTCGAAGCCGACGTACCGGCCGTCCGCGTCGCTGAAGACGTTGGGCTGGAGCAGCGAGTGGTACAGCGCGGTGTAGAAGGTGGCGCGCTGCGCCTGGGTGCCGCCGGAGACGGCCACTTGGCCGAGTCGGGAGTTCCACGCCGCACGGGTGCGGTGGACAACGTTGTCGAACGAGGCGTGGCCCTGTTCGGCCCGGGCGTTCGCGGCGGCACCGGCGACGCTGACGTAGGAGAGGCCGACCTTCACGCCCACGCTCGCCCCGCGGGAGGTGTCGAAGGTGACGTAGGCGCCGGAGCCGGGCCCGGACACGCTGGTCGCCTTGGACGGGGCGGTCATCGCGCTCCGGCCGGCGTCCAGCGGCCGGCGGTCGCCGCTCGCGTGGTCGCCGCCCGTGGTCCGGGCGGCGTGCGAGGTGGGGACCTTGGCCTTCGCGGTGCCCCGCACGGTCTTCGCCCCGGGGTCGACCTCGTCGTCGTGCCAGGTGCCGACCGAGGCGAAGGGGCGGTCGAAGGTGGCCGAGAAGTAGACCTTGTAGGTGTTGTCGCCGCCGCAGAAGTGGCCGCTGGCGACGTAGCCGGTCACGGTCCGGTCACCGGTGACGCGCGCCTGGGCGTCGGAGGCCCCGCCGATCGACCCCGAGACGTTGAGCAGCATCGTCGCGGTCTTCCCGGCCGGGTAGGTGAAGCGGCCCGCCCCCGAACGCTGGGTGGCGGCCAGTTCGACCTTCGTCCCCGAGGCGAGCTTCACGGAGTAGGAGCCGGGGGATGCCGACTCGTCGTCGTGGGAGAAGCCGTCGAGGTAGTGCCCCGGGTCGGCGGCCGGGGAGGTGGTGACGTCCCCGGCGTAGGGCATGAAGGGCAGGTCCTGGTCGCCGTTGCAGCCGGCCCCCGAGAGGTGGGTGAGGCTGAACCCCTTGATCTTGTCGTCGTCCCAGGCGTAGCCACCGGGCTGGCTCTTGTCGGTGTCGGGACTCCACTGGACCATGCCGAACGGTGCGTCGGCACCGGGGAAGGTGTTGCCCGCGCCGCCTCCCGTGCCGTAGTCCGCGCCGCCGGGCCGGGTGCCGACGAACGGGTTGACGTAGCGGGCCAGGTCGGTGTCGGCGGGCGAGGGGTGGTCGGCCGCCCGGGCGGGGCCGGCGACCGTCAGTGTGCCGGCCGCCAGTACGGTCACCGGCAGGACGTGCCGGAGCAGCCGCCCCAGCCGTCCGGTTCCGGGTCTGTGCATACCCTGTCTCCTCAACGTCTCGTCAGTCGCTGTGCGGATGCCGGGAGTCGACTGCCGGGCTGCCCGGCGCCGCGAGTCTGGTGCGCCGGAGGCGGGCCGTCAACGGTGCGGTCCCGGGCGCGGTGCCCGGAACGCCGTCGCCGGGGCGGTGTCGCGGGGGTGAGGAGGCCGGCGTGAGCCGCCGGAGGGCCGGTAGGGGTGCGTGGAGCGAGTGCGGGAGGTGTCCGGGGGCACGTGCGGTCCTTCGGGCGGGTCGGACGGTGGCCGTCCCAGCCCTGCCCTCTCGCCGCGCGGCGTAGTCCCCGGTGTCCGCCGGTTGGCCGGGACTGGCCCCGGGAGCCGTCGCCCCCGGGGCCGCGCCGCCGGCGGGACTACCGCCTACTCCGGGGGCGTCGGCGTGTCCGAGCTGCGGTACATCGCCTGCACGTCCAGCTCCAGCTTGACCGTGGGCCCGACCACGGCGATGCCTCGGGCCAGCATGGAGCGCCAGTTCAGGGTGTAGTCCTCGCGGTGCAGTTCGGCCTCGGCCAGGGCGGCGCAGCGCAGCTCCTCCGCGTAACCGCCGTTGACGACGCCCAGGTAGGTGGTGTCCAGTCCGACGGTGCGGCTGACGCCGTGCATGGTGAGCGCGCCGTTGAGCGTCCACTTCGAACCGCCCCGGTAGGACAGGCCGTCGGAGGAGAAGTCGATGTACGGGTAGCGCTCGACGTCCAGGAAGTCCGCCGACCGCAGGTGGTCGTCGCGCGTCCGGTTGCCGGTGGTGATGCTGGAGGCGTCGATGCGCACGTCGATCCGGGTGTCGGCGACGTCCGGGGTGACCTCGATGCGCCCGTCGAAGCGGGTGAAGCGGCCGTGCACGTGGGCCATGCCGACGTGCTTGGCGATGAAGCGGATCGCGGTGTGCGGCGGGTCGAAGACCCAGGATCCGGGCTGCGGCAGGGTCGGCGAGCGTCCCACGTCGAGCCGGACGGTGGTGACCTGCGAGGTGCGGTCCGCGGTGACCTCCACTGTCTCCTGGTGCGGTCGCAGACCGGACGCGGAGATCAGGAGCCCGTAACGGGCCGGCGGCAGGGTCACGAAGACCAGGCCGTAGGGGTCGGTCGTGGCCTTCACCGCCACCTTGCCGGTCTGCACCGAGGTGAGCGTGACCTCCGCGCCCGCCATCGGCTCGCCGACGGGGTCCAGCACCCGGCAGTGGAACGCTCCCGCTCCCGAGGGGACGGGGTGGAGGAGCCCGGCCCCCGCCGGGGAGCGTCCGGACGCCTTCCTCCGGAACAGTGCAAGGGGCATGACAAAAACCTTTCTCCATGTGCGTGCCGTGCAGCCCTTCCAGGTGGTGGGGGGTGGCCGTGCACGGCCCGGCCCGAAGGCCGGAGGTCTCTCTACGATCACATGAGTGAGGAGGGCGGGTGCGCGCGGGGAGGGTCTGTGACGGTCCGTCGCCTGCACCGCCAGGCGGGAAGAGCGGATTTGCGCCCGCTGTGACAGCCTCCGGCAAGGCGGGGGACACCAGATCCTCACAGGAGGCGGCCACCGTGAAGCATGCGTGAAGGAGTGGGGGCGGGGCGATGCCTCCGGGGCGTAGGGGGAGTCCCCGCGCCGGGCCGCCCGCGACGCCCGTTCTTCGGTATCATTCCCGGGTCCAGGCGAAGTCCGACCGAGGAGGTGAGACCCATCACGGCACGTCACGGTGGGGCGCTCACCCGCCGGGGTTGCGCGGCAGGTCCCGCATAGGCAACCCGGAGCGCCCCTTGAGCGCTCCGAAAGGTCACCTGTGTCCGTCAGGCACCCCGCGTCACCCGCCTCCTGCCCGCCGCTCTCCCCCGAAGCCCTCGTCCTTGCGCTGCGTGGCGCGGGATGCGTCTTCGCGGAGGAGGAGGCGCGTCTGCTCTCCGAAACCGCCCGCGACCCCGCCGAACTGACCCGGATGCTGGATCGCAGGACGGCCGGCCTGCCCTTGGAGCAGGTCGTCGGCTGGGCCCGGTTCCACGGCCGGCGGATCAGCCTCGACCCGGGGGTCTTCGTCCCGCGCCGGCGGACGGAGGCCGTCGTCGACCTCGCGCTGGCCCTCGCGCCACCGGACCCCGTGGTGCTCGACCTGTGCTGCGGCTCCGGCGCGGTGGCGGTCGCCCTCGCCGCCGCGCTGGCGGCCACCGGTGCGGGCGTCGCCGAACTGCACGCCGCCGACATCGACCCCGCAGCCGTGGCGTGCGCCCGGCGGAACCTGGCGCCGCTGGGCGGCACCGTCCACGAGGGCGACCTGTACGCCCCGCTCCCCGCCGGGCTGCGCGGACGCGTCACCCTCCTGGTGGCCAACACCCCCTACGTGCCCACCGCCGAGATCCCGCTGCTGCCGCCCGAGGCGCGGCTGTACGAGGCGCGGGTGGCCCTGGACGGCGGGGGCGACGGCCTCGATGTCCAACGGCGGGTGGCCGCCCGCGCGACGCGGTGGCTCGCGCCGGGCGGGCACCTCTTCATGGAGGTCAGCAGCCGGCAGGCGGACCGCGCAGTGGCCGTCCTGACCGACGCGGGGCTGCTGCCCCGGGTGGCCGAGGACGAGGAGCGTGACGCCACGGTCGTGGTCGGCACCCGGCCGCTCGCCTGAACCTCCGCCCGTCGGCCACCGGACGTGGGCCCTGCACCTCCGCCCGTCGGCCACGGGACGTGGGCCCTGCACCTCCGCCGGTCGGCCGCCGGACGTGCCGTCACCGGGTCCGGCGGGGCCGGTGGGACGGGCGCCGGCGTCGTCGCCGACCATGGGGCAGGCAGCCCACCGATCCCAAGGAGCCACTGTGGAACTCCCCGACGACCTCCTCGACCTGCTGCGCGGGCCGAGTCCCTGCTACCTCTCCACCACGATGCCCGACGGCTCCCCGCAGCTGACCCAGACCTGGGTCGACACCGACGGCGAGCACGTCCTGGTCAACAGCGTCCTGACGCACCAGAAGGTGCGCAACGTGCGGCGCGACCCCCGGGTGGCCGTCGCCGTCTCCGACCCCGAGGCCCCGCACCGCTACTTCCAGGTGCGCGGCCGGGTGGTGGAGGTGCGGACCGAGGGGGCCGCCGAGCACATCGACACCGTTTCGCAGAAGTACCTCGGGCGGCCCTACCCGTGGGAGTTCAGCGGCGGCCGGGAACAGGTGCGGGTCCTCCTGGTGATCGAGGCGGACCGGGTCAGCTCCCCCTGAGCCCGGCCGGCGTCGCCCCGCCCCCGGTGGCGGGGCGGTGGTGCCCTGCGCGTCCTCCCGGCTCGGCCCGCGCCCGTCCCACCGGGCCGGAATGTCACCCGGCCTGTCGCCCCCTCGGCCCTTCCCGGCAGCCCGCACGGCGCCTCGTCGGTTGCCTCTGCCCAGCTCACAGGTGTGAGAGCGCGGTGGCGGGCAAGGCGCTGCTGCGGGCCGAGTGGCAGACAGTGGGCGCGACCGTTGCGGGAGGGAACCCTATGATGACCGATATGGTGCACTTTGCCTGGGGTGAGCCGAGTGGTCAGGGGTGGACCCAGATCGGCTACCTGGGTATCGCCTTCCTCCTGTCCGCGGCCATCGGCCTGGAACGCGAGCTGAAGCAGCGGGCCGCCGGGGTGCGGACCTACACCGTGGTCGGTCTCGGCTCCGCCCTGTTCCTCCTGGTCAGCAAGTACGGCTTCACCGACGTCCTGGTCTCGGACCACGTCGTCCTCGACCCCTCCCGGGTGGCCGCGCAGATCGTCTCCGGGCTCGGCTTCATCGGCGGCGGCGTCATCTTCGTCAAGCGGGACGCGGTGCGCGGGCTCACCACCGCCGCCAGCGTCTGGCTCACCGCCGGGGTGGGAGCGGCAGCGGCGGCCGGCCTCCCGGTCCTGGCCGTCGTCGGTACCGTCGCCTACTTCCTGGCGGTCCTCTTCCTGCCGGTCGTCGCCCGGGCCTCGGCGCGGCTGCTCGGCACGGGCTACCCCCGCATGCGCATCCAGTACCTGGAGGGGCAGGGGCTGCTGCGCGAGTTGCTCAGCGCCATCACCGAGGCCGGCTTCTCGGTCGTCCACCTGGAGACGACGGACGTGGAGCGGGCGGAGGCCACCACCAGCCGGCGCCTGCGCAAGGAGAGCGAGACGCACGCCGGCGGGTCGGGGGCCTCGGGTGCCGGGGTCGCGGAGGTGAGCGTCTCGCTGGACGGCAAGGGCGACCTGGACGGCCTGGTCAACACCCTGGCGGGCATCGAGGGTGTCCTGACCGTGAACGGCGGGGCCTCCGCCGACGAGTGAGAAGCGGGCCCGTAGGTGAGGTGCCCCGCCGGGGCTTCCGTGCCCCCGGAGGCCCGTCCTCCGGGCCTCCGCTTCTGCCGCGCCCGGGCCGTGCGGTTGCCGCGGCGGACGGGCCTGCTCACCACTGTCCCCGCGGCCGCCCTGTGCTCCCGCCCTGATGTCCGGTGCTCCCGGGAGCGGCACTCCTGACCGTTGACAGCGCGACGCCCCGGCAGCACACTCCTCGGACACGAAGCGAACGTTAGTTCACTATGCGAACGAGAGCTGCTGTCGGGTCCGCGGCCGACGGTGCCGCCGCACCGTCCCCGCCCGCCGGCGCTCCTCACAACGGAGTGAGGCTGTCCGTGACCCCACCGAGTCCCCCCGCCCCGACGGTCCCCGGACGCTCGTTCCGCACCGTCGCCCCCGTCATCGCCCTGTGCTGGCTGGCGGTGTTCTTCGACGGCATGGACGTCAACGTCTACGGCACCGTCATGCCGCATCTGCTGGACGACCCCGGGCTGGGCTTCACACCGGCCATGGCCGGCACCGTGGGGAGCTGGACCACCTTCGGCATGCTGGTCGGCGCACTGGCCTGCGGCACCCTCACCGACTGGCTCGGACGGCGGCCCATGGTCGCCGGCAGCGTGCTGCTCTTCTCCGTGGGATCGGCGGTCTGCGCCCTCGCACCCGACGCCGCCGTGCTGGGCGCCGGGCGCTTCCTGGCGGGCCTGGGCCTCGGCGGCCTGATGCCCCTCGGCCTGGCCGTCGTCGCCGAGTTCGCCCCGCCGCGGAGTGCGGCGCTGGCCACCGGCCTGATGATGACCTCCTACCACGCGGGCGGGATGGCGGCCACCGGCATCGGCCTCACCGTCGCCCCCGAACACGGCTGGCGCTGGGTGTTCTGGGCCGGGGTCCTGCCGGCGGTCGTCGCCGTCCCCCTGCTGCTGAAGTGGCTGCCCGAGTCGCCCGGGGTCCTGCTGGCCAAGGGGCGCCCGGCCGAGGCTGCGGCGGTGGCGCACCGCTACCGGCTCCTCGAACCGGTGGCCGCGGTCGCCCCCGAGGCCGGCGCCCGCAGCCGCCTGTCCGCGGTGGCCTCCCTGTTCGCACCCGGACTGCGCCTGGCCACCCCGCTGCTGTGGGTGGCGTCCTTCGCCGGCCTCCTCCTGGTGTACGGGGTCTCCACCTGGCTGCCGGAACTCATGCGCGCCTCCGGCTACTCCCTCTCCTCCTCCGTGGCCTTCCTCATGGTCATCAACGCCGGCGGCATCGTCGGGATGCTGGTGGCCGGACGGGCCTCCGACCGGTTCGGGGCCGTCCGTGTCTCCGCCCTGTGGTTCCTCCTCACCGCCTGCGGCGCGCTGCTGCTTCGCGCGAGCCTGCCGCTCGCGGTCGCCTACGGCCTCATCTTCGTCACCGGTGTGTGGCTCTTCTCGGCGCAGGCCATGGTCTACGCCGCTGCGCCGGGCGTGTACTCGCCCGCCCAGCGCGCCACCGGCCTGGGGTGGATCACCGGCGTCGGACGGGTGGGTGCCGTCGTCGGCCCCTGGCTCGGCGGCGCGGTGCTCACCGGCGGCAACGCGGGACTGGGTTTCACCACCTTCGCGGTCGCCGCGGTGCTGGGGGCGGCGGCGATCGTGCTGGTGCCGCTGGTCCGCCGGCGTGCGCCGGGCGTCCGGCCGGGCCCCGCCGCGGGCCCCGGGCTCGACGGGGCCACCGCACCGCAGACCTGACGCCCCGTCGCGAAGGAGTGCTCCCCGGGCCCCGCGCCGGCACCGCCGGCCCGGGGTGGGCCACCGGAATGTGGGAGGGCCGACGCCCCTCCCGCACCATCCGTTGCCCGACGCCCCGTTGACTGGGGCGTCCCCCGCCTCCTACCGTCGCGACGAAACCGCTTTCGTCGCGCTCGGCCGCCGCCCGCCCCCGGTTCGCGCCCGGACGGGCCGGCGCTCACCCCTGCGCTGCCGACCCCGGCCGGCGTGCGCAGGACCCGGCCGCCGGCCCGGACCTGGAAAGGGACACGCCATGGCCCCCACCCCCCAGCAGCCCGCGTCCGCCGGAGGGCCCGTCAACGGCCCGGCCGGCCACCTGCCCCGGTTCCCCGCCGGCTTCACCTTCGGCGCGGCCACTGCCGCCTACCAGATCGAGGGCGCCCACGACGAGGACGGCCGAGCCCCCTCGATCTGGGACACCTTCTGCCGCCAGGAGGGCCGGGTCGCCGACGGCGACAGCGGCGACGTCGCCTGCGACCACTACCACCGCTACCGCGAGGACGTCGGGCTCCTGCGCGAACTGGGCGTCGACAGCTACCGGTTCTCGGTGGCCTGGCCCCGGGTGCAGCCGCAGGGTTCGGGTGCGGTCAACCCCGCCGGACTGGACTTCTACGACCGCCTGGTGGACGAACTGCTGGCCGCCGGCATCAGCCCCGCCGCCACCCTCTACCACTGGGACCTGCCGCAGGCGCTGGAGGACCGGGGCGGCTGGCGCTCCCGGGACACCGCGCACCGGTTCGCCGAGTACGCCGACCACGTCGCCCGGCGGCTCGGCGACCGGGTGCCCCGCTGGATCACCCTCAACGAGCCCTTCTGCACCGCCTTCGTGGGCCACGCCGTCGGCCGCCACGCCCCGGGCACGCGGGAGGGCCGGCCCGCGCTGGCCGTCGCCCACCACCTCCTCCTCGGCCACGGCCTGGCCGTCGCGGCGCTGCGCGGGACCGGGGCGAAGGAGGTGGGTATCACGCTCAACCCCGACCACCTGCTGCCGGCCACCGACTCGCCCGCCGACGCCGCCGCGGTGCGCCGGGCCCGCACCCTCCACAACGACGTCTGGCTCGACCCGCTGTTCGCCGGGCGCTACCCGGAGCACGAGGCGGAGACCTGGGGGCCGCTGGCCGACGGCTCCTACCGCCGCGAGGGCGACCTCGAAGTCATCGGCGCGCCCCTGGACTTCGCGGGCGTCAACTACTACCGGCCCCTGGTCATGGCCGACGCACCGCACGAGGAGCCGGACCCGCACCGCCGCACCGCCGCCGACATCGGCGTCAGAGAGGTCGGCATGGCGGGGGTGCGCCGCACCACCATGGGCTGGCCCGTCGCCCCGGAGACCTTCACCGACCTCCTCCTCGACCTCGACCGCCGCTACCCCGGCCTGCCCCCGCTGGTGATCACCGAGAACGGGTCCGCCGAGGAGGACGCCGTGGGGGAGGACGGGACCGTGCACGACGCGGACCGGGTCGCCTACCTCCACGACCACCTGCACGCTCTGGCGCGCGCCGTGGACCAGGGGGTCGACGTGCGCGGCTACTACCTCTGGTCGCTGCTGGACAACTTCGAGTGGGGGCACGGCTACCGCAAGCGGTTCGGCGTGGTCCACGTCGACTACGCCACCCAGCGACGCACCCCCAAGGACAGCTACCACTGGTACCGCCGCCTGCTGGCCGACCACCGCGCCCGCACCGGGCAGCCGCCCCGCTCCGAGGGGTGACCCCGCCCGCCGGCCGCCCGTGGCGACCAGCGGTAACCCGTTGTGCCGGACACCCTTCCCCTATATCGTCAGGTCGACAATAAGGGGGAGGGGCCGGGATGTCCGTGCCGGAGGCTTTCGATCGCGCGCTGGCCGCGCTCAACCATCCGCTGTTCACCCTCGGGCAGGACGCCGTCAGCTGGGCGGAGCTCGCGGGGTTCGTCACCGCCGGCGCCTGCGTGTGGCTGTGCGTGCGGGCGACGGTGTGGAACTTCCCCGTCGGCATCGCCAACAACCTCTTCTTCCTGGTGCTGTTCTGGAGCACCCGCCTCTACGCCGACGCCGCTCTCCAGGTCGTCTACCTCGCCCTGGCCGCCGCCGGCTGGTGGCAGTGGCGTCACGGCGGGGAGGGCGGGGAGCGCCGGGTGGGGCGGGCCTCGCCCCGTCAACTGGCGTGGCTGCTCGCGCTGCTGGTGCCCGCCACGGCCGTGCTCACCGCGACCCTGACAGCGGCCGGCGACGCCGCGCCCTTCTGGGACGCGCTGACCACGGCCCTCTCGCTCGCCGCCCAGTGGCTGCTGAACGCCAAGCTCCAGGAGAACTGGTACCTCTGGATCGCCGCCGACGTGGTCTACGTCCCCCTCTACCTGGTGCGGGGGCTGGACCTGACGGCGCTGGTCTACGCCCTGCTGCTGGTGATGTGCCTGGTGGGACTGCGCGACTGGCGCCGGATCCCCGCCCCGGTCACCCCTGCGGCCACGGAGGCCACGGCATGACGGACCGCCTCGTCCACGGGCTGGTGATCGGCAAGTTCTACCCGCCGCACGCCGGCCACCACTTCCTCGTCCGCGCCGCCGCCGACGCCTGCGAGCGGGTCACCGTGGTCGTGATGGCCGCGCAGCAGGAGTCGATACCGCTGGCCGCCCGGGTCTCCTGGCTGCGCGAGCGGTGGGCCGCCGACCCCCACGTGGTGGTCGCCGGCGTCGTCGACGACCTGCCCGTCGACTACGAGGACGAGGACGCCTGGCGCGGTCACGTCGCCCTCATGCGCACCGCCCTGACCGGTTGCGGCCCGGCGCCGGCGGTCGACGCGGTGTTCACCTCCGAGCCCTACGGTCGGGAGCTGGCGCGCCGCTTCGGGGCCACCGCCGTCACCCTCGACACCGCACGGAGCGTCTTCGCCGTCTCCGGCACCGCGGTACGCGCCGACCCCGTCACCCACTGGGACGCCGTGGAGCCACCGGTGCGCGCCTGGCTGGCCCGCCGGGTGGTGGTGGTCGGCGCCGAGTCGACGGGCACCACCACCCTCGCCCGCGACCTCGCCACCGCCCTCCGCGGCCGGGGCGGCGCCCACGCGCTGACCCGCTGGGTGCCCGAGTACGGCAGGGAGCTGACGGTGGCGAAGCTGGCCGTCGCCCGCGGCCTCGCCCCCGCGGAGTGCCCCGCACCGGACCTCGCCGCAGTGGAGTGGAGCGATGCTGACTTCCGGCTGGTGTGCCGCCGCCAGAGCGAGGCGGAGGAGGAGGCCGCGCGCTCCGGCGGCCCCGTCCTGGTCTGCGACACCGACGTCCTGGCCACCACCGTCTGGCAGGAACGCTACCGGGGCCGCACCACCCCCGAGGTCGCCGAGGCCGCGGCGGAACAGCCGCCGCGCGCGCTCTACCTGCTCACCGGCCACCAGGACGTGCCCTTCGAGGACGACGGCCTGCGCGACGGCGAGCACCTGCGGCCGTGGATGACCGACCGCTTCCGCTCGGTGCTGGCCGCCTCCGGGGTGCCCTGGGTGGAGGTGCGGGGCGACCGGCGGGCCCGGCTGGAGCAGGCGCTCGCGGAGGTCGACCGCCTGCTGGCCCGGGGCTGGCGCCTGGCGGACCCGCTCGGCTGACCGGCCAGGCCCGTCCAGAGCCGGGCCCTCACCCCTCGTACGCGGCCTCCAGGCGCGCCACGTCGAGCTTGCCCATCGCCAGCATGGCCCGGGTCACCCGCGCCGCGCGCTCCGGGTCGGGGTCGGCCATCAGACGCGGCAGCACCCGGGGCACCACCTGCCAGGACAGCCCGTACCTGTCCTTCAGCCAGCCGCAGGGCCCCTCCTGGCCGCCCTCGGACAACCGCGTCCAGAAGTAGTCGACCTCCGCCTGGTCCGCGCAGTCCACCGAGAGCGAGAGGGCCTCGGTGAAGACGAACTGCGGGCCCCCGTTCAAAGCGACATGGCGCTGCCCGGCCAGCTCGAACGTCACCGTCATGACCGACCCGGCGGGTCCCGGGCCGGCCTCCCCGTACCGGGCCACCTCCACGATCCGGCTCTCCTCGAAGATCCCGGTGTAGAACTCCGCGGCCTCCTCGGCCTCGGTGTCGAACCAGAGGAAGGGGGTGATCTTCTGCACGGCGTCTCCTCGTTGCCCGGACGGTGCCGAACCGGCGGAACCAGCGCCGGTAGCCTGCCGGGACACTAACGTGCGCCGGCCCGGGGGGCACGGGCCCGCGCGGTGCGGCGCGCCGCTACCAGGGCACGGTCTGGCCCTGGTGGCTGAGGAACCGCAGCCCCGGTTCGCCGCTGTGCCGTTCGATGGTGTCCACCACGCCGGGTACGGACTCCTCGACGGTCAGCGGTGCGTCCGGCCCGCCGAGTCCGGTACGGACGTGGCCGGGGCACAGGAGCAGCAGCGTGTGCGCGTCGTCCGCGTACCGGGCGGCGTAGCTGGTGACGGCCGCGTTGACGACGAGCAGGTCGAGGGTGCGCTCCGCCAGGCGGGCGCGCAGCGCGGCGACCTGGTCCGGCTGCGTCATGTCCAGCGACTCGACCTCGACCCGGCCCCCGGACACCTCGGACAGGTCGTGCAGACCGGTGCGGCCGCTGCCCCGGACGGTTCCGACGACGTTTCAGCCGCGGCGGGCGAGCTCGGTGGCGAGGCCGAGCCCGAGGGTCCGGGACGCTCCGACGACCAGGGCGGTCCTCCGGCTCACGCCTGCACCGCCGGCTTCAGGACCTCTTCGCACCATCGGCGGAAGGTCGTCGGACTCGCGTTGTGCGGGGTGCGCTGCACGCCGGCGTCGAGGCCCTCGTCCTTGGCGCGCATCATGTCCACGTACCCCTCGACGAAAGCGTCCCCGACACCGTGTCCGGTCAGGACGGCGCGGAAGTCCTCCAGCGACTGCCGCTCGTAGCGGACCGGGCGCCCCAGCACCTCGGACATGACGCCCGCCATGTCGTCGGGCGAGAGGTCCTCGGGGCCCAGCACCGGGACCTCGCCCGTCCCCGTCCACGAGCGGTCGAGCAGCAGAGAGGCGGCGGCCGCGGCGATGTCCCCGGTGGAGGCCGCCGGCGCCTTGCGGTCGGCGATGACGGTGTCGGTGAAGACGCCGTGGTCGCGGATCGAGGCCACCTGGCGGAGCAGGTTGTCCATGAAGTACGGGTTGGCGAGCGCCCGGTAGGCCACGCCGGTGCCCGCGATGAGGTCGTCCATGGCCAGCGAAGCCGTGACCAGTCCGGCGCGTCCGGCGACGGGTGTGCCGCGGCCGAGCGCCGAGACGCCGACGACATGTCCGACCGAGTGGGCCGCGAAAGCTTTGGCGGCGGGGCCGGTGAACCCGGAGTAGGCGGCGTCCAGGCTGGGTGCCCCCCGGCCCGGCGGGACCACCCAGAAGACGGCGTCCGCACCGGCGCAGGCCCGGTCGATGGTCGCGGCCTCGCCGTGCGAACCGGTGACCACGTCGACGCGGGCCCGGACCGTCTCGGGAAGCTTCCCGGGGTCGCGCACGACGACGCGCAACTCCTCGTCAGGCGCGCTGGTTCCGTCGAGCAGGATGTTCAGCAGCCGGCTGCCGATCTGGCCGGTGGGAGTGGTGATGAGGATCATGTCCCCGAGTCTCCGGCCGTTCCGGCGGTGACGTCCCATACCCTTTCCGGCAATTGATACCTTGCGGGTATGGATCTCGATCTGCGCAAGCTCCGCTATTTCGTCGCGGTGGCCGAGCGCCGGCACTTCGGCCGGGCGGCGGAACAGCTCTTCATCGCGCAGCCCGTTCTCAGTCGCCAGATCAAGGCGCTGGAGCGGGAGTTGGAGTGCACCCTGCTCGAACGCACCACGCGCAGCGTGGAGCTGACCCCCGCCGGGAAGCAGCTCTACGAGGAGGCGCAGGGCATTCTCACGGCCGTCGCCACGGCGGTGCGGCGCGTGCACGACACCGACCGCGGCGTCCAACGGCTCGCGGTCGCCTTCTCTCCCGGGCTGCACGTGGCGGACGCGATCCGGGCGTTCGCCTCGAGCCACCCGGACGTGGAGACCGACGTCGTGCCCACGTACTGGTGGGAGCGGGACGCGCCGCTCCGGGACGGCGGGCCCAGGTCGGTTACCTGCGCCAGCCGTTCGACGCCTCGGGGCTGCACACCGTCCCCGTCGGCCACGACCCCAGGGTCGCCTGCATGCCCTCGACGCACCCACTGGCCGGCCGCGGCGAGCTGACCCTCGCCGACCTCGACGGGGAGCCGGTACTCGACACCCCGACGAGGCGGACGTCCTCACTGGAGGAGAAGTTCGAACTCATCGCCTCCGGATACGGCATCGCCCTCGTCCCGCAGAGCGTCGCGCGCTCCTACTCCCGCCCGGACCTGGTGCACCTGCCGGTGACGGACGCCCAGGGGATCGAGACCTGCCTGGTCGTCCTGGCCGACCGGCGCCGGCAGCTGGTGTGCGACTTCCTGGAGATCGCCACGGCGGTGCTGCGACCCACCTGAGCGACCGGCGGGCCAAGCCGCCGGCGGCGCCGGGAGAGTCAAGCTGCCGCCGCCGGACCGGCGAGCCGGGATGCCCGCCCGCCGGCCGTCGGCGCGAAGCCCCCGGCCCGGCGGTCCGCCGCCTCAGCTCGCCGGGCCGCCCATGACCCCAGGGAAGTCCGCGGGGTCGACGTCGTAACCGCGCAGGGCCGGCAGCAGCCGCCACTCGCCCGCCTCGTCGCGCAGGAACTCCACCACGGTGGCCGCCGTGCTGCCCGCGACCCCCGCGAAGTCCTCCACCACCAGGTCGGTGTACTCCTCCCGGACCCGCACCCCGGGCTGCGCCACCTCGCCGAACGTCAGCCGGCCCGCCCGCTGCTGGATCACCACGCCGACGACCACCCTGCCGTAGCGGGGAGCGAGCCGGTCCAGCTCCAGCGTCATCACCTCGTCGTAGCCGAAGCCCTGGCCGTCGTGGCTGTCGCGGTTGAGGTTGATGGTCCCGTCCGGCGACCGGCTGTCGAAGTGGACGACGTAGTCAGGTGCGCCCTGCGGAGCGTCCCCGAGATAGGTGGCCGCGACGACGTCCAGGTCGTGCGGCGGGGCGTCGCGCGGACCGGGGTCCCACCGCAGCGCGAACTCCACCTTCGCGATCCCCTTGCTGGCACTGTGCATACGGCCTCCCCGTGTCGTGTGCGCGTGGCGCTCCCCGGTGCCCGGCCCGGTGGCCGGCGCCCACCGCCGGCCCTGCGGCCCGGTTCGGGGCGGCGCGGACCGGGACGGACGGCACCGCAGGCCCGCGGCAGCGGGCCAGGGGCCGCGCCCATGGGCACCGGTGCCTGATTGTCCCTCACCTGCCACCCCCGCCGCCACCGCCGACGGCCCTCACCGGCCGTCTTCCGGCCGTGACGCGGGACGTCAGAGGTGCCCGACGTCGGTGACCTTGACGACCGCCCGCCCCTCCTCGTCCGAGGCGGTGAGGTCGACCTCCGCCGAAATGCCCCAGTCGTGGTCGCCCGCCGGGTCGGCGAAGGTCTGCCGCACCCGCCACAGCCCGTTCGCAGGCTCCTCCTCGATGCGCAGCAGCCGGGGCCCGCGAGCGTCCGGGCCGGTTCCGAGGTCGTCGTACTCGTCCCAGTAGGCGTCCATCGCCTCGCCCCAGGCGTCCGCGTCCCAGCCTGACTCGGCGTCCAGCTCGCCCAGTTCCTCGACCTTGTCCAGCGCCGCCAGCTCCACCCGCCGGAACATGGCGTTGCGCACCAGCACCCGGAACGCCCGCACGTTGGCGGTGACCGGCTTGACCTGGTCCGCACGCTCGGCGGCCTCCTCGGCGCTCTCCTCCTCCGGGTTGGCGAGCTGCTCCCACTCGTCCAGCAGGCTGGAGTCGACCTGGCGGACCATCTCGCCGAGCCAGGCCACGATGTCCTGGAAGTCCTCCGACTTCAGGTCGTCCGGCACGGTGTGGTCCAGCGCCTTGTACGCGCTTGCCAGGTAGCGCAGCACGATGCCCTCGGTGCGCGCCAGCTCGTAGAAGGAGGTGAACTCCGTGAAGGTCATGGCGCGCTCGTACATGTCGCGGATGACCGACTTGGGGGAGAGCGGGTGGTCGCCGACCCACGGGTGGCTGCGCCGGTACAGGCCGTAGGCGTGACTGAGCAGCTCCTCCAGCGGCTTGGGGTACTCGACGTCCATGAGGCGCTCCATGCGCTCCTCGTACTCGACGCCGTCCGCCTTCATCTGTGCCACGGCCTCACCGCGTGCCTTGTTCTGCTGCGCCGCCAGGATCTGGCGCGGGTCGTCCAGCGTCGACTCCACCACCGAGACCATGTCCAGCGCGTACGAGGGCGACTGCGGGTCCAGCAGGTCGAAGGCGGCCAGCGCGAACGTCGACAGCGGCTGGTTGAGGGCGAAGTCCTGCTGGAGGTCGACGGTCAGCCGGATGGTGCGGCCCTCCGCGTCGGGCTCGTCGAGCTGCTCCACGATGCCGCCGTCCAGCAGCGAACGGTAGATGGCGATCGCGCGGCGGATGTGCCGGAGCTGGTTGCGCCGCGGCTCGTGGTTGTCCTCCAGCAGCCGCCGCATCGCCTCGAAGGCGTTGCCGGGCCGGGCGATCACCGACAGCAGCATGGCGTGGGTGACCCGGAAGCGGGAGGTGAGCGGCTCCGGGTCGGCGGCGATCAGCTTCTCGAAGGTGTTCTGGCCCCAGCTGACGAACCCCTCGGGAGCCTTCTTGCGTACCACCTTGCGGCGCTTCTTCGGGTCGTCGCCCGCCTTGGACAGCGCCTTCTCGTTCTCGATGACGTGCTCAGGGGCCTGCGCGACGACCAGCCCCGCGGTGTCGAACCCGGCCCGCCCCGCGCGCCCGGCGATCTGGTGGAACTCCCGGGCCCGCAGGGTGCGCACCCGCGTCCCGTCGTACTTGGTGAGCGCCGTGAACAGCACCGTGCGGATCGGTACGTTCACGCCCACACCCAGCGTGTCCGTCCCGCAGATCACCTTCAGCAGCCCCGCCTGCGCCAGCTTCTCCACCAGCCGCCGGTACTTGGGCAGCATGCCCGCGTGGTGCACGCCGATGCCGTGCCGCACGTAGCGCGAGAGGTTGCGGCCGAACTTCGTGGTGAAGCGGAAGTTGCCGATCAGCTCGGCGATGCGGTCCTTCTCCTCCCGGGTGCACATGTTGATGCTCATCAGCGCCTGGGCCCGCTCCACCGCCGCGGCCTGCGTGAAGTGGACGATGTAGACCGGCGCCTGGTGCGTCTCCAGGAGCTCGGTCAGCGTCTCGGTCATCGGGGTCGTGCGGTACTCGTAGGACAGCGGCACGGGCCGGCTCGCCGAGCGGACCACGGAGGTCGGCTGCCCGGTGCGGCGCGTGAGGTCCTCCTCGAACCGCGAGACGTCCCCCAGCGTCGCCGACATCAGCAGGAACTGGGCCTGCGGCAGCTCCAGCAACGGGATCTGCCAGGCCCAGCCGCGGTCCGGCTCGGCGTAGAAGTGGAACTCGTCCATCACCACCTGGCCCACGTCGGCCGCCCGGCCGTCGCGCAGCGCGATGGAGGCGAGCACCTCCGCGGTGCAGCAGATGACCGGGGCGTCGGCGTTGACGGACGCGTCACCGGTCAGCATGCCGACGTTCTCGGTGCCGAAGAGCTTGCACAGGTCGAAGAACTTCTCCGAGACCAGCGCCTTGATCGGAGCGGTGTAGAAGGTGACCTTGTCGGCCGCCAGCGCGGCGAAGTGCGCGCCCGCCGCCACCAGGCTCTTCCCGGAGCCGGTCGGGGTGGAGAGGATGACGTTGGCACCCGAGACCACCTCGATCAACGCCTCCTCCTGCGCAGGGTAGAGCGAGATGCCCTGCTGCTCGGCCCAGGTCGAGAAGGCCTCGAAGAGGGCGTCGGGGTCGGCGCTGTCCGGAAGATGATCGATGAGGGTCACGCCCCCATACTGCCCTCCCGTGCCGCCCGACCGGGAACCGGCCGTCGGACCGAGATCATCTGACGCTACGCTGTGTGGCCGACCGGGCCCCCGGTGAAGCGCGTGCGGGCGGCCCGGCGGCCACCGGCGCGCGGAGTGCGCGCCCGCAGCAGGACCGTCCGCCCAGGGGGACGCCGGGGACGACCGCGGTCGCCGCCGGCCGGCCCCTCGTGCGGCCGGCCGCACGAACACCAGAGGGTGGGGGAGCACACATGATGGGACCGGCGCACTCGCTGTCCGGAGCCGCGGCGTGGCTGGGGGTGGGGGCCGCCGCCTCCGGGCTCGGCCACCCGATGCCCTGGCCGGTCCTCGTCACCGGGAGCCTGATCTGCGCCGGCGCGGCGCTCGCCCCCGACCTCGACCACAAGGCGGCGACGATATCCCGCGCCTTCGGGCCCATCTCCCGCGGCCTGTGCGAGATCATCGACCGGCTCTCGCACTCCGTCTACAAGGCCACCAGGATGAAGGGCGACGGCTCCCGCCGCTCGGGCGGCCACCGCACCCTCACCCACACCTGGCTGTGGGCCGTGCTGGTCGGCGGCGGCGTGTCGCTGCTCGCGGTGCTCGGCGGCCGGTGGGCGGTGCTCGGCATCCTCTTCGTCCACATGGTGCTGGCCATCGAGGGGCTGCTGTGGCGGGCCGCCCGGGTCTCCAGCGACGTCCTGGTCTGGCTGCTGGGCGCCGCGACGGCCTGGATCGTCGCCGGCATCATGGACCAGCCCGGCAACGGCGCCCACTGGCTCTTCGCCGAACCCGGCCAGCAGTACCTCTGGCTCGGCCTGCCCGTCGTCCTGGGCGCCCTGGTCCACGACGTGGGCGACGCGATCACCATCTCCGGCTGCCCGATCCTGTGGCCCATCCCCGTCGGCCGCAAGCGCTGGTACCCGGTGAGCACGCCCAAGCCGATGCGGTTCCGGGCCGGCAGCTGGGTGGAGAACAAGGTCCTGATGCCGGCGTTCATGATCGCCGGCGGCATCGGCGCGGTCGCAGCGCTCGGCATCCTCTGACGCGCGGGCCCGGGCCCGGGCTGGCGCCTCCCGCTCCCGGCGGACCGTTCCGTCCGCCGGGAGCGGGAGGCGACCAGGACGCCCCGCCACCACCTCCGGCCCCGCCCCGCTCAGCCGTGCCAGGACCGCCACAGCGCCGCGTACGCCCCGCCGCGCCCCACCAGCTCCTCGTGCGGCCCCAGCTCGCTGATGCGGCCGTCCTCGACCACCGCGATCAGGTCGGCGTCGTGCGCGGTGTGCAGCCGGTGGGCGATGGCCACCACCGTGCGCCCGGCCAGCACCCGGCCCAGCGACCGCTCCAGGTCGCGGGCGGCCCGCGGGTCCAGCAGCGAGGTCGCCTCGTCCAGCACCAGCGTGTGCGGGTCGGCCAGCACCAGCCGGGCCAGCGCCACCTGCTGCGCCTGCGCCGGGGTGAGGGCGTGTCCGCCGGAACCGACCGCCGTGTCCAGGCCCGCCGGCAGCGCCCGCGCCCAGCCGTCCGCGCCGGTGGCCCCCATCGCCGCCCACAACTGCTCCTCGGCCGCGTCCTCCCGCGCCAGCAGCAGGTTGTCGCGGAGCGTGCCGACGAAGACGTGGTGCTCCTGGTTGACCAGCGCCACGTGCCGCCGCACCCGCTCGGCCCCCATCCGGGACAGGTGCGCCCCGCCCAGCAGCACCTCGCCGGTACGCGGGGCGTAGATCCCGGCCAGCAGCCGGCCCAGCGTCGACTTCCCCGCCCCCGAGGGCCCCACCAGCGCCAGCCGTGTCCCCGGCCGGACCCGCAAGGTCACCTCGTGCAGCACGTCCACCCCGCTGCGGTAGCCGAACCGCACGCCGTGCGCGTCGACGTCCCGGCCCTCGGGCTCCCGCCCGTCGTCGGCGGCCACCGCTTCCACCTCCCGCACGCCCACGAGCCGGGCCAGCGAGACCTGGGCGACCTGCAGCTCGTCGTACCAGCGCAGGATCAGGCCCACCGGCTCCACCATCATCTGGGCCAGCAGCGCCCCCGTCGTCAGCTCGCCGGCGCTCACCCAGCCCCGCAGCGTGAACCAGCCGCCCAGCATCAGCACCGCCCCCAGGACCAGCAGGTGCGAGACGTTGACGACGGGGAAGAGCACCGAGCGCAGCGCCAGGGTGTACGCCTCCCAGCGCGTCCACCGCCCCACCCGCGCGTCGGTGAGTGCCACCCGGCGCGCGCCGAGCCGGTGCGCCTCGACGGTGCGGCCCGCGTCGACCGTCTCGGTGAGGGTGGCGGCGACCGCCGCGTACCCGGCGGCCTCGGAGCGGTAGCCCGACGGGGCCCGCCGGAAGTACCAGCGGCAGCCCACCAGCAGCACCGGCAGGGCCACCAGGACCGACAGGGCCAGCGGCGGCGCGGTCACCACGAGTCCGGCGACCAGCAGCGCCACCCACACCACGCCGATGGCCAGCTGCGGCACCGCCTCCCGCATGGCGTTGGCGAGCCGGTCGACGTCGGTGGTGATCCGGGAGAGCAGGTCGCCGGTGCCGGCGCGCTCCAGGACGCCCGGCGGCAGCGCGACGGCCCGTACCAGGAAGTCCTCCCGCAGGTCCGCCAGCATCCGCTCACCCAGCACGGCGCCGCGCAACCGCACCAGCCGCACGAACACCGTCTGCACGGCCAGCGCCGCCAGGAACCAGGCCAGCACCGGGCCGGTCCGGACGTCGGCCCCGGCGGACAGGTCCGTCACCAGCCCGCCCAGCAGCCAGGGCCCCACCATCGACGCCAGCACGGCGACCGCGTTGACACCCACCAGCGTGGTGAACGCCCGCCGGTGCCGGCGCAGCAACTCACCGACGTAGGTGCGGACCGTGGCCGGCGAGCCGACGGGCAGCGTCGTGGCGGTCCGCGACGCGCCGGCGTCACTCTCCTCGGGTCTGGGCGGCCACGCGGTGCGCGCCGTGCGGCGCTGCTGCCGGGAGGGCGCTTCGGGGTGGGGCATCACAGTTCTCCGAGCGGGTCGAGGGACTCGCCGCCGGCGAGGGCGGCGTCGAGCGGGCGGGCGTGCGGGGCGGCACCGGCCGGGGCCCCCTCGCCGGGCCGCGGGTCCGGCCCGGTCACCTCCCGGGTGACGACGGCGCGGTAGGCGGCGCAGGAACGCAGCAGCTCGTGGTGGTCGCCGGCGGCTTCGGCCCGGCCCTCGCGCAGGAACACCACCCGGTCCGCCCGGTCCAGCAGCAGGGGACTGGAGGTGAGGACCAGCGTCGTCCGGCCGGCCCGCACCTTCCGCAGCCCGGCCGCGATCGCTGCCTCGGTGTGGGAGTCGACGGCGCTGGTCGGCTCGTCCAGGACCAGCACCTCCGGGTCGGCCACCAGCGAACGCGCCAGGGCGAGGCGCTGGCGCTGCCCGCCGGACAGGGACCGTCCGCGTTCGGTGAGGTGGGCGGCGAGCGGGTCCCCGTCCGCGTCCGCCGACCCCCGTGCCAGCGCCGCCAGGACGTCCTCGCACTGCGCCGCGGCGAGTGCCTCGGCCGCCGGGATTCTGCCGGTCGAGGGCACGTCCAGGAGTTCGCCGAGCGTTCCGGAGAGCAGCACCGGGTCCTTGTCCTGGACGAGCACCGCGGTGCGGGCCGACTCCCGGTCCACCTGGTCCAGCGCGGTCCCGCCGAGGAGGACGGACGGTTCACCGGCAGCGCCGCGGACGGCATGGCCGCCCCAGCGCTCGGCCAGTTCACCCGCGGTGTCCGGGTCGCCGCAGACCACCGCGGTCAACTCGCCCTCGCACGCCCGCACTCCGCTGACCGGGTCCACCAGGTCGCCGCGGAGCGCGCCACGGGCGGCCGCGCCGCCGGTGGGACGCCGCAGAGCCAGCACCCGGGCGGCGCGCCGCGCGGAGGGCCGGGAGAAGGAGTACGCCATGGTGATCTCCTCCAGGTGCCGCAGCGGCAGCAGCAGGAAGGTCACCGCGCTGTACACCGTCACCAGGGTCCCGACGGGGACCCGCCCCGCGTCGACCATCGCCACGCCCATCGCCACCACCCCGGTCAGCAGCAGGCCCGGCAGCAGTACCTGCACCGCCGCGATCAGGCTCCACATCCGGGCGCTGCGGACCGCCGCGTGCCGCACCTCCTGGGAGGCGTGCCGGTAGCGGCGCAGGAAGAGCTGTTCGCCGCCCACGCCCCGCAGCACCCGCAGCCCGGCCACCGTGTCGGAGGCCAACTCGGTGGCGAGCCCGGCCTTCTCCCGCTGCTTGTCGGCCCGCCGGGTGGCGGGCGGCAGCAACGGCAGCACCACCAGCGCCATGACCGGCACCCCGACCGCCACCACGACGCCCAGCGCCGGCTGGTAGACCACCAGGGCCACGCAGACGCCCACGCCCGCGCAGGCCGCCGCGGTGAAGCGGGAGAGCGCCTCGACGAACCAGCCGATCTTCTCCACGTCACCGGTGCCGACGGCCACCACCTCCCCGGCTGCCACCTGCCGCGTCAGGGCGTCCCCCAACTCCACCGCGCGGCGCGCCAGCAGCTGCTGCACCCGGGCCACCGAGGTGATCCAGTTGGTGACCGCCGCCCGGTGGAGCATGGTGTCGCCGAGGGCCACCGCGGTGCCGAGGGCGAGCATGACGCCGCCCGCGCGCAGCAGGTCCTGCGCCGACCGGTCGACCGCCGCCTGCACGGCGGCACCGACGGGCAGCGGCAGCGCGGCGACGGCGCAGGTGTGCAGCAGCCCCCACAGCAAGGCCCGCACCTGGCCGCCCCACTGGCGGCCGAAGAGCCACCACAGGAACCGGCCGCCGGAGCGGACGTCGGGTTCGCCCGGGTCGGGATGGGGGAGATCGCGGATCTGCATGAACGTCCCAGAGGTCGTGTGACGGGTGGGGTGGGGGAGCGCCGCGCCCCGAGCGGGGGCGGCCGGCTGCCCGGCGCGGGCGCGTGCCGGGGCGGGTACCGCCGAGGCCGGCTGCGGGGCGGCAGGGAAGCGGGTTCCGGCGACGGGGGTGGGCGGGCGTCGGACAGCCTTGCGTGAAATTCGCCACCTTTTCAACTGGTTTTCCGTGCCGGGTTCGGGGGCGGGCATGTCGTGCATCTCCCGTTCCGGGACCTGACGCCCCGGTTGCCGGGCGGCGGTGCGAGCATGGGGGCATGCGAACTGCGGGCAGTGTGGTGCGGACGGTGGCGGCCCTCGTCGGTGGCGTGGCCCTGGTGGCCGGTTGCGGCACCGGGGACGGCGGCGGACACGACAAGGGCGGGGCCGCCGCGTCCTCGCCGAAGGCCGCCGGGGCCACTCAGGCGGCACCCACCACCCACCTCGCCCAGGTACCGGACGTCGACGCGCTGCAGAAGAAGATCCCCGCCGACTCCCGGCAGGTGGTGGCCGTCTACGGCAAGGGCGTCGACTCCCCGGACGCCACCGTCGCCCTCTACGTCAAGGGCGCCAAGGGCTGGGACCGCAAGGACCTCTGGTCGGCCCACAACGGCAAGCGCGGCTGGACCACCGACCACCACGAGGGTGACAAGCGCAGCCCGGTCGGGGTCTTCGGCCTCACCGACGCCGGCGGCGTCCTGCCCAGCCCCGGCACCAAGCTGCCCTACAGCCACTCGGCGGCCTTCACCCCGCCCTCCTACTGGGCCAAGAGCACCCGCCACGACTTCGACTACGTGGTCGCCATCAACTACAACCGCACCCCCGGCACCTCCCCGCTCGACCCGGGCCGGCCGCTGGGGCAGTCCAAGGGCGGCGGCATCTGGCTCCACCTGGACCACGGGAGCGGCACCTCCGGCTGCGTGAGCCTGCCCAAGCCGGCCCTGCGCACCCTGCTCGGCACTCTCGACCCCGCCGCGCACCCCGTCGTGGTGATGGGCGACAAGGGCCACCTGGCGGCATGACGGAGCATGACCCGCCCCGCGACCCGCTCGCCGACGTGTACGTCGGCAACGCGGGCGAGGATGCCGCGCTGGACCACGGTTGGATACTCGGTCACTTCAAGGACGCCGACGACCCGCGGCACAGTGCGGCCCTGGAGATCAAGTGGGGCGTGCACCCTCGGGGCGAGCGTCGGGCCCGGTGGGTGCGCGGCGAGGAACGCACCGCCCTGCTGGTGCTCGTCAGCGGCCGGTTCCGCGTCGAACTCCCCGGCCGCGACGTGGTCCTGGCCCGCCAGGGCGACTACGTGGTGTGGGGCAGGGGAGTCGACCACTCCTGGTGCGCGGAGGAGGAGTCGGTGGTCCTGACGGTGCGCTGGCCCTCGGTCCCGGGGTACGCGGTGCGCTGACCCACCGCAGGCGGCGCGGTCCGGGGCACGGGCACGCCGCGGGGCGCCGGGCGGCGCGACGCCGCCCGCCCGCGCCGCCCACCGCGGCCTCACTGCGGACGCGTCGCCCGCTCCAGGGCCAGCAGCGCCGAGTGGTAGCCGCGCCCGCCCGTCGCGTGGTCCATGCCGATCTCGCACATGCGGTTGGCCGACAGGTGCGCGTCGAAGTGGCGCGAGGTGACCTCGGCGGCCTCCCGCGCGCTCGCGATCTCCGTCAACTCCCGGTGCAGCATGCCCCGGTCGCCGGCGAAGGCGCAGCAGCCCGCGTCCTCGGGCACCACGACCTCCCGCGCCACCGCCGCCGCCAGTACCCGCAGCTGCTCCTCGTCGCCCAGGTGGCGCATCGAGCAGGTGGGGTGCACCACCGCCGAGTCGAGGCGGTGCTCCACCCTCAGCCGGGGCAGCAGTTCCTCGGCCGCCCACACCAGGGAGTCCACCACCGTCAACTGCCCGTGCAGCTCCCGGTTCTCCTCGGTGAGGTAGGGCAGGACCTCCTGCGCGATGCCCAGGGTGCAGGAGGAGGCGTCGACGACGAGGGGCAGCCGCCCGCCCGCCGTCCAGCCCCACGCGGCCTCGACGATGCGGTTGGCCATCGTGGCGGTGCCCGACTCGTAGCCCTTGGAGTGCCAGATGGTCGAGCAGCAGGTGCCGGTGACGTCCTGCGGGATCCACACCGGCCGGCCGGCGCGGGCCGAGACGGCGACGACCGCCTCCGGCAGCGTCGGCCCGCGGTGCTGCTCCGGCTCACCGAAGATGCGGTTGACGCAGGCCGGGTAGTACACGGCGTGCGCCCCCGGCCGTTCGGTCACCGGCAGGCGCCGCGCCGCAGCCCCCGGGACCTCGGGCAGCCACTCGGGGACGAGGTCGGGGCGGACCGCCGCCCGCACCCGCGCGGTGGCCGAGGCCAGCAGCCCGTCGCCGATCCGCTCCGCCGCGGCCACCGCGAGCCGGGCCCCGCGCTCGACGGCACCGAACCGCCGGGCCGTGAGGTCCGCGATCCGCTCCTCGCGCGGGCTGTGGCGCCGGTGGCGGAAGTCCTTCATCATCGCTCCGGTGTCGATGCCCACCGGACAGGCCAGCTTGCAGGTGGAGTCCCCGGCACAGGTGTCCACGGCGTCGTACCCGTAGGAGTCCAGCAGGGACGCGGTGACGGGGGAGTCGGGTGCCTGGCGCATCATCTCCCGGCGCAGGACGATGCGTTGGCGGGGCGTGGTGGTGACGTCCTTGCTGGGGCAGGTGGGTTCGCAGAAGCCGCACTCGATGCAGGGGTCGGCGATCGCCTCGACCTCGGGAATGGTCTTCAGCCCGCGCAGGTGCGCCCTGGGGTCGCGGTCCAGCATCACCCGGGGGGCGAGGACGCCGCGGGGGTCGAACAGCGCCTTGACGCGCCACATCAGCTCCGTGGCGCGGGTTCCCCACTCCAGCTCCAGGAACGGCGCGATGTTGCGGCCGGTGGCGTGCTCGGCCTTGAGCGAGCCGTCGAAACGCTCCACGGCCAGCCGGCAGAAGGCGTCCATGAAGGCCGCGTAGCGCTCCACGTCCGCGGGGCGCGCCGCGTCGAAGGCCAGCAGGAAGTGCAGGTTGCCGTGGGCGGCGTGGCCGGCGACCGCGGCGTCGAAGCCGTGCTCGGCCTGGAGCTCCAGGAGCGCGGCACAGGCGTCGGCCAACTGCGCGGGCGGCACCGCGAAGTCCTCGGTGATCAGCGTCGTCCCCGAGGGCCGCGAGCCGCCGACGGCCGTCACGAACGCCTTGCGCGCCTTCCAGTAGCCCGCGATCGTCCGGGCGTCCCGGGTGAAGGAGTTGGTGACCGAGGCGACGGGCGCGACCAGTTCGACCTCGTCCAGCACCTTGCGCGCCGCCGTCTCGTGCGCGGCCAGCGTCGCCTCGTCGGGGGCGCGGAACTCCACCAGCAGCGCGGTGGTCTCCCGCGGCAGCCCGGCCCAGTCGGCGGGTACCCCCGCGACGCTGACCGAGGCCCGCAGCGTGTTGCCGTCCATCAGCTCCACCGCCGTGGCCCGCGCCGCGTTGAAGCCGGGGACGGCCGCCGCCGCGGCCCGCAGGTCGGGGAAGAACAGCAGGGCGGTGGAGGTGTGGCGGTCCAGCGGCAGCGTGTCGAAGACCGTCTCGGCGAGGAACCCCAGGGTGCCCTGGGAGCCGACCATCAGCCCGCGCAGGATCTGCACCGGCGTCTCGCCGTCGAGGAAGGCGTCCAGCCGGTAGCCGTTGGTGTTCTTGATCGTGTACTTGGCGCGGATGCGGTCGGTGAACTCCCGGTCCGCCTCGATCTCGGCCTTCAGCTCCAGCAGGCCGGCGCACAGGGCGGGTTCGGCCGCCGCGAGGCGGGCGTCGGCGTCGGGCGCGGCGGTGTCCACGACCGTGCCGGAGGGCAGCACCACCGTTGCCGAGGCCATCATGCGATAGGAGTTGCAGGTGGTGCCGGCCGTCATGCCGGAGGCGTTGTTGGCGACGACCCCGCCCAGGGTGGCGGCGATGGCGCTGGCCGGGTCGGGTCCCAGCACGCGGCCGTGCCGGGCGAGCGTGGCGTTGGCGCGGACGACGGTGGTGCCGGGGGCGATGCGGGCGTGGCGGCCGTCGGCCAGTACCTCCACCCCGGACCAGTGGCGCCGGACGTCGACGAGGATGTCCTCGCCCTGTGCCTGGCCGTTCAGGCTGGTGCCGGCCGAGCGGAAGACGAGGTTGCGGTGGTGGGAGTGGGCGTAGGCGAAGACCGCGGCCACGTCCGCCACCGTCTCGGCAACCACCACGACCTGCGGCACGAACCGGTAGGGGCTGGCATCGGAGGCGTAGCGCACCAGGTCGGAGAGGGAGTGCAGGACCTTCGAGGGGCCCAGCAGTGCCGCGAGGTCCCGCCGCAGGTCCTCGGGTGAACCGGCGGCCCGCTCGTCCCCCACCCGGTCGTGGAGGGGGCCCTCGGTGCTGTCGGGACGCAGTGCCCCCGGATCGGGGTCGAGCCAGACCATCGTCTTCCCTTCACGCCGTGCGGCGGCGGGGGTGGCACCTCGCCGTTGTGCGCACCAGTGTGCAGCAGCCGGGGCCGGAGGGGGTCAGGCGGTCCGGTCGCCGTGCTCGTGGTGCGACGGGGGGCCGGCGAGCGCGGTCTCCCCTCCCACGACGGCCGACAGGATCCCGGCCAACGTCTCGCGCTGCGGCCCGCTCAGCGGTTCCAGCACCTCCTGCGCCGCGTCGCGCCGGGCCTGCCGCAGGGCGTTCAGGGCGGCCCGGCCCTCCTCGGTCAGGACGATGCGCACCACCCGCCGGTTGGCCGGGTCGGGCCGGCGGCTGACCTTCCCGCTCTCCTCCAGGGCGTCGACCAGCGTGGTCACGGCGCGGGGCACCACCTCCAGACGCGCCGCGAGGTCCGTCATCCGCGGCGGGGTGTCGCCGTAGCGGTCCACCGTCCGCAGCAGCCGGCCCTGGGCCGGGGTGAGCGCCAGGGGGCGCAGCCGGGTCCGCTGGGCGCGGTGGAGCTGCCGGGTCAGGCGCAGCAGCTGGTCGGCGAGGTAAGTGTCGGTGCCGGTGGTGACGTCGGGCGTGGCCATGACCACAGGTTATCAGGACAAAGTTCATTGTGAGTATAGGTAAGTATCGGTTACGCTCGTCCCGCGGCACCGCCCCGGTGCCGCGCCTGCCCCACCCCGCGCACTCCCGAAGGAGCACATGCCCCGCGACGACATCCGATGGACGCCCCCGCCCAAGGACGAACGCCAGCCGCCGCAACTGCGGCGCATCCTCCGCCTCTTCCGGTCCTACCGGGGCCGCCTCGCCCTGGTCGGCCTGCTGGTCGCCGCGTCCTCGCTGGTCTCGGTGGCCTCCCCGTTCCTGCTGCGCGCGGTGCTGGACACCGCCATTCCCCACCGCGACCTGGGGCTGCTCAGCCTCCTGGCCGCCGGGATGATCGCAGCCGCCGTCACCACCAGCGTCTTCGGCGTCCTCCAGACGCTGATCTCCACCACCGTCGGCCAGCGCGTCATGCACGACCTGCGCACCGCCGTCTACGCCAAGCTCCAGTCCATGCCCCTGGAGTTCTTCACCCGGACCCGCACCGGTGAGGTCCAGTCGCGCATCGCCAACGACATCGGCGGCATGCAGGCCACCGTCACCTCCACGGCCACCTCGCTCGTCTCGAACCTGACCTCGGTGGTCGCCACCATCGTGGCCATGGTGGCGCTGGACTGGCGGCTGACCATCGCCTCCCTGCTCCTCCTGCCGCTGTTCGTCTGGATCAGCCGGCGCGTCGGCAACGAGCGCAAGAAGATCACCACACGCCGCCAGAAGCAGATGGCCGTCCTGTCCGCGATGGTCACCGAGTCGCTGTCGGTCAGCGGCATCCTGCTGGGCCGCACCATGGGCCGCGCCGCCTCCCTGACCGAGGACTTCGCCAAGGAGTCCGAGGCACTCGTGGACCTGGAGGTCCGCTCCAACATGGCGGGCCGCTGGCGCATGGCCACCATCGGCATTGTCATGGCCGCGATGCCCGCCGCCGTCTACTGGGCTGCCGGCGTCGTCCTCCAACTCGGCGGCCCTGCCTTCTCCCTGGGCACCCTGGTGGCCTTCGTCAGCCTCCAGCAGGGCCTGCTGCGCCCGACCGTCTCGCTGCTGACCACCGGCGTGCAGATGCAGACCTCCCTGGCGCTCTTCGGCCGCGTCTTCGAGTACCTCGACCTGCCCGTCACCCTCACCGAACCCGAGCACCCCACCCCGCTGCCCGCCGTCCGCGGCGAGATCCGCTTCGAGGGCGTCTGCTTCAGCTACGGCAGCCCCGCCGACGGCGCACCGGCCACCGCCCCCACGCTCCAGGACATCGACCTGACGGTCCCCGCCGGCAGCAGCCTCGCGGTCGTGGGCGCGACCGGCAGCGGCAAGTCCACCCTCAGCAGCCTGGTGCCCCGCCTGTACGACGTGACCGCGGGCCGGGTCACCCTCGACGGCGTGGACGTGCGGGAGCTGGACTTCGCCACCCTGGCCCGCGCCGTCGGCCTGGTCTCCCAGGAGACCTACCTCTTCCACGCCTCGGTCGCCGACAACCTGCGCTTCGCCAAGCCGGACGCCACCGAGCAGGAGATCGAGGCCGCCGCGCGGGCCGCCCAGATCCACGACCACATCGCCTCCCTGCCCGACGGCTACGACACCCTCGTCGGCGAACGCGGCCACCGCTTCTCCGGCGGCGAGAAGCAGCGCCTGGCCCTGGCCCGCACCATCCTGCGGGACCCGCCGGTGCTCGTCCTGGACGAGGCCACCAGCGCACTGGACACCCGCACCGAGTACGCCGTGCAGCAGGCCGTCGACGCCCTCTCCCGGGGCCGGACCACGCTCACCATCGCCCACCGGCTCTCCACCGTCCGCGACGCCGACCAGATCGTGGTGCTCGACGCCGGGCGCATCGCCGAACGCGGCACCCACGAGGAACTCCTCGCCCTCGACGGCCGGTACGCGGCGCTGCTGCGGCGTGACCCACACCTGGGCGAGGAGTCCGGCAAGCTGGTGACCGCCGAAGTGACTCGCGGGTAAGGTCGGGTGCCCGACGCCGACACACCCTGGGGAGCAGCCCGTGGCAGCCACCGACAGGTCCGCAGCAGCGATGGCCCGCATGCTGGCGGGGATGGGGACACTCCACTTCCTCGCGCCGAAGCCGTTCGACGCCCTGGTGCCCCGCGCCCTGCCCGGCCGGCCCCGGACCTGGACCCACCTCAGCGGCGCCGCGGAGCTGGCCGTGGCGGCTGCCGTCGCCGTCCCCCGCACCCGCCGCCTGGGCGCGCTCGCCGCGGCCGGCCTCTACACCGCGGTCTTCCCCGCCAACGTCAAGATGGCCCGTGACTGGCGCAACCGCCCCAAGGCGCTGCGCACCCTCGCCTACGGCCGGCTGCCCCTCCAGGTACCCCTGGTGCTCTGGGCCCTGCACACCGCCCGCCAGGCCGGCCGGACGGACGAGGCGGGCACCGGGCGACAGGGCTGAGGACACCTCACCGGGCGACGTCCGCCGCCGCCGCGGCCCGTGCCGCGAGCGCGGGCCGGCCGCCCTCCGCAGCAACGGCAGCCGTCCTCAGCCCAGTTCCGTCCCCCACCACCACCGGGCGACCGGGTAGGGGAGGGGCTCGGCCTCCTCATGGCCCGGCCGGCCGGTCAGGACGGCGAGCCGGCCGGCGCCGGTCCCTTCGGCGGCGGCCGTGGCGTCGACGGGGGCGCAGCGGGGAGTGCCGGCTCCCCAGTCGAGGTTGCCGCGGATCATGTGGCCCAGCGACGTCAGGTACTGCCGCAGTGCGGGTCCCGCCCGCAGGAGCACCTTCCGCCGCAGCTGGAGGAAGCGGAGGGTGGCCCGGTCGCGCAGCGCCACGGTCTTGTGCACCGCATCGGCCGTGCTGCCGCCGTCCTCGTGGAGCAGGACGCTGAGGATGTCGACGCCGTGCTGCTCGTGCCGCCCCTCCCGCCCCGGAGCCTGCAGGTCGTTGTCCAGAGCGCCGATGAAGAAGGTGAGCTCGGTCAGGGCCCGCACCGCCGGATCGTTGTACTGGTGCTCACTCAGCTCCCGGCCGTGCAGGAAGTCCAGGACGGCGGTGACCGGTTTGGCCCCGGTGCTGTACAGGCGGGTCGTCAGGTAGTCGTTGACCGTCGGCACGGCGCCGCTCTGGAGCCGGCTCATCTCCACGGCGACGGCGAAGTACCAGGCCCGGTGCCCCTCGACCCAGCGCCGCAGTTGCGTCGGGGTGGCCCCCAGCCGTCGCAGCCCGCGGCTGAGATCGCCCTGCGCGGCGGCGAACCGGTCCTCGGCGACGTCCTGCCGGGGGTGGGCGGCGACCTGCAGCAGGTTGCCGGCGCGCGGCAGGAAGGCCGCCGGCCGGTGGTTCACCTCCGGGGCGGCACAGACCTGCTCGTCGAACCGGAACGCCCAGTACCCCCACTGCGCCAGCACCTGCAGCCGCTCCTCCTGGGCGTGCGGGGCGAAGCGGCACATGAGCTCCGCGGCCCGCGTCCCGACCAGCCTGGCCCGCTCCTGGCCCCCGGCGCGGAGCGGGAAGCGGTCCCACCACGCGAGCGCCCGCTCCTCGATCCGCTCCCGCTGCGGATGGACGGCCGGCTCGATCGGACAGTAGACGCCCGGTGGAGCGCCGGGATCGGCTGCCGCGGGCTGCTGGGGCGTGGTCGTGGCCGCTGCCGGTTGGCTTGTCATGGCGTCCATCTGTAGCCGCTCCGACGACCGTCCCGGCAGGTCACCCGCCCCATGTCAGCTCTTCGGGTGACGACTCGCCCCGCCGCCGGCGTGGGCCGGACCGCAGCCCGGCCCACGCCGCGTCGGGGCTCACCACCCCGACGGCCGCCTCACTGCGGTCGCAGGCGGTACCCGTAGGTGTAGACGTGGTCGGCGTGCAGCAGGTACTTCTCCAGCGGCGGCAGTCCCCAGGAGTTGTTGCCGCCCACCCCCATCTGACGGTGGTTGACGCCCACCACCGTCTCCCGACGCCGCTTCACCTGGTAGGGGTGGCGCGGCCCCTCCAGGTCCGTGGGCGCGGCGTGCAGCGCGCTGATCTCCAGCAGGCCGTCCTCCTCGCCCGGTTCGGCGCTGATGACCAGCCCCTTTCCGCCGCGCGGCGCGAGTGTGGCGGTGCGCACGTCGGTGACGTTGCCCGTCTGCTGGGGCCGGATGTACGGGCCGAACTGCTCGTCGACGGTGCTGCGGTGCCGGCCCACGAACGCGGCGGTCCTGCGGTCCCGGTAGTTCTCCTGCGGACCCCGGCCGTACCAGCCGAACTCCTCCCACCCCGCCGGCAGGGTCAGCAGCACGCCCACCACCGGAAGGTCCGGCAGTCCCTTGCCCGGCTCCAGCGTGTGCCGCACCCGCACCTCGCCGTCACCGCGCACCGTGAACAGCGTGGTCCAGCGGGAGGGCGCGGGGGAGGTGGGCAGCGTGGCCGCGACCTCCACGGTGACCTCCCCGGCGGCCGGCTGGTCCACCACCACGGACTCCACGCTCCGGTGCGGCCCGGCGTCCCGCCAGGTGGCGAGGGTCTGCTGCGCCTTGCGGCCGATGTCGTTGTCGGTGGGGGCGCGCCAGAAGTTGGGCACCGGCCCCGACACCAGCAGCCGGCGGCCGGCCACCCGGTAGGTGGACAGGGTGCCCGCCGCCTTGTCGACCACCACCTCGACGTGCGGCCCCGAGATGCTGACCGCCTTGTCGTCCTGCGACACCTTCAGCGCCGGGAGCGACGCGGCCGCCGGCTCGGCGGGCGCCGGGGCCCGCCAGGGCAGGGCCAGCTGTTCGGCCGCCACGCTGTGCCCGGCCTCCGCCCACCGGGTGTCCTCCCGCAGCACGAAGGAGAGGTTCAGCCAGTACTCGGCGCCCGGCTCCGGACGGGCCGGCCTGCGCAGGTCCAGCTTCACCGTCGCCTTCTCACCGGGCCCGACCTCGGGAGCGGCACGGACGCCGTGGTCGATCCGGGTGCCGTCGCGCGTCACCTCCCAGTGCAGCTCGTAGGCGTCCAGCCCGGTGAAGAGCTGGTGGTTGGAGACGGTGACCGTGCCGGCCTCCAGGTCGCCGGCGGCCACCCGGACCGTCTGGTAGACCTTCTTCACCTCCAGCGTCGCCGGGTGCGGCGTCCGGTCGGCGGAGACCAGGCCGTTGCAGCAGAAGTTGCCGTCCGTCGGGTAGCCGGGTTTCCAGTCGCCGCCGTAGGAGAGGTAGGTGTGCCGGCGGTCGCCGGGGACCGGCAGCCGGATCGCCTGGTCGACGAAGTCCCAGACGAACCCGCCGTGCAGGTTCGGGTAGCGCTCGACGACGTCCCAGTACTCCTGGAAGTTGCCGGTGCTGTTGCCCATGGAGTGGGCGTACTCGCACATCACGTACGGCTTCGGGTTCCCCGACTTCCCGTACTCCTCGACCTGGTCGGGCGTGGGGTACATGTGGCTCTCCAGGTCGGCCACCGCGTTCATGCCCTCGTAGTGCACCGGGCGCGAGTCGTCCCGGGCGTGCACCCAGTCGGCCATGGCCTGGAAGTTGTCGCCCGACCCGGCCTCGTTGCCCAGGGACCAGACGATCACGCTGGGGTGGTTCTTGTCCCGCTCCACCAGCGAGCGCACCCGGTCCAGGCAGGCCCCGCGCCACTCCGGCAGGCTCTTGGGCAGCACGTCGCGCTGGCCGTGGCTCTCCAGGTTGGCCTCGGCGATGACGTACAGCCCGTACTCGTCGCACAGCTCCAGCCAGCGCGGGTGGTTGGGGTAGTGGGAGGTGCGGACGGCGTTGATGTTGAGCTGCTTCATCAGCCGGATGTCCTGCACCATCCGGCTCTCGGGCACCGCCTGGCCGTGGTCCGGGTCGCTCTCGTGCCGGTTGGTGCCGCGCAGCACGATCGGCTTGCCGTTGACGGTGAACCGGCCGGGGCCGAAGTCCACCCGGCGGAAGCCGACCCGGGTGCGGTGCACGTCGACGTCCTCCCCGTCCGGGCCGACCAGCGCCACCACCAGCGTGTACAGGTTCGGGTCCTCCGCGGACCACAGCCGCGGCCGGCGCACGGTGGCGCGCAGGACGGCGGTGGCGTCGGCGGCGGCCCCCGTGCTGTCGTCGCCCGCCTCGTCCCCGGCCTCGTCGTCGAAGTCGACCTCGGCGGTCATCGGCCCGGCCACCCCGCGGCCCGCCGCGTCGAAGAGCTCGGCCCGCACCCGGTGGGGCCCCGCGCCGCCGACCCGGTCCCGCACGGTGGTGGTGACCCGCAGTTCCGCGTCCCGGAAGGCGTCGTCGAGGTCGGTGTCGACCTGGAGGTCCTGCACGTGGACGCTGGGGACGGAGTACAGGTACACCTCGCGGAAGATCCCGGACAGGTCGATCATGTCCTGGTCCTCCAGCCAGCTCCCGTCCGACCAGCGGTAGACCTCCACCGCCAGGGAGTTGGTGCCCGGCCGCAGCCGGTCGGTGATGTCGAACTCGGCCGGCGTGTAGCTGTCCTCGCTGTAGCCGACGCGCTTGCCGTTGACCCAGACGAAGAACGCCGACTTCACGCCCTGGAACGAGAGCAGGGTGCGCCGTCCGTCGAAGGAGCGCGGAAGGCTGAAGGTGCGGCGGTAGGAGCCGACCGGGTTGAAGTCGTGCGGCACCGCCGGCGGCTTCGGGTCCTCGTAGCCGGTCCAGGGGTAGGGGATGTTGAGGTAGATCGGCTCCCGGTACCCCTCGATCTCCCAGTTCGCGGGGACGGGGATGTCGTCCCACCCGCTGTCGTCGTAGCCGGGGGCGTGGAAGCCGACCGGCCGCTCGTCGGGGTTCTTCGACCAGTGGAAGCGCCAGGTCCCGTTCAGGGACCGGAAGTAGGGCGAGTCGGCCGGGTCCGCCGACCGGGCGGCGGTGCGGTCGGCGAAGGGCACCAGGCGCGCTCTGGCAGCCTCCCGGTTGACCTGGAAGACCTGCGGGGCCCCGTCCCACTCCCCACCCGCGGCGACCGGGCCGGACCCGGTCGCGGTCCCGGCGAAGGCGGCCTTCTGCGTCGAGAAGGCCGCCCAGCCCGCCAGGGCGGTGCTGGTGGTGAGGAACGACCGGCGGCTCCAGCGGCGTACGCTCATACGACAGCTCCGAACGTAAGACAACAGGAGCCGTCAGGATCGAACACTACCTGTCACAAGACAACCGCTGTGCGCCACTTGGCCCCCTTGACGCACAAGAAACACCGCCCGGGCCGCCTCCCGACGCCCCGTCAGCCGGGCACCCCGGGCCGGGGTGCCGGCCGCGTCAGCTCGCCTCTCCCGCCCCCGCCACCAGGACCACCTCCAGCGTCCGGGGCCCGTGCACCCCCTCCACCCGGTCCAGCTCGATGTCACTGGTGGCCGAGGGCCCGGAGATCCAGGTCTGGGGCCGCCCCGGGTCCAGCCGCTCCAGCGCCTGCGGCACCGAGTCCACCACCTGCTCCGGGACGCGCACCACACACACGTGGTGGTCCGGCACCAGAGTGATGCGGCGCCGCCCCTGCGCCACCCCCGCGTCCAGCACGATCGTCCCGGTCTCGGCGATCGCCACCGCGCAGCCGGTCACCACGCTGTCCACGGCGTCCAGCTCCCGCGCCGTGGTGGCCGCCTCGTCCGCCACCGGCTCCGCGTCGACGGCGGTGAGCCACTCCTCGGGCACGTCGGCGGGCACCACCACCCGCTGTGCGCCTCGCGCCGTGAGCAGACGCGCCACCAGTTCCGGCAGACCCGCCTCGTCCGTACGGTGCACCACCGCCCGGTAGTCCGCGAGGTTCTCCGCCAGCAGCTCCACCCGCTCCCGCGCCGAGCGCTCACCGTGCGCCCGCAGGTAGTCCCTGACCACCGGAACGTCCCCGGGGCCCTCCTCGCGCGGTACGTCCGCCAGCGCCCGGCGCACCCGCGCCAGCACCACGTCCCTGCTGCTCATCCCTGCTCACCCTCCGCTCCCGCCGCACCGCGGGTCCGCTGCCACCAGTCCCGGAAGGACTCAGCCGGCACCGGCGGCAGGTCCCTGGTGTCCGACCACGCCCGACCCGGCCCCGGCACCCGCCTGGGGTGCAGCCGCCGCGTCCGCGCCGCCAGCCGCTGCCCGGCGCGCAGCGCCCCCGGGTGGTCGAAGGCCCAGCCCGCAGCCCGCATCGCGGCCCGCTCGGCGGCATGGCCCTTCGCCGGCTTCACGGTCGTGCGCACCCCGCGCCGCGTCACCGGCCCGCCCTGCACCACCCGCTCCCGCAGGTGCACCAGGACCTTCGGGATGTCGATGGCGACCGGGCAGACCTCGTAACAGGCCCCGCACAGCGACGAGGCGTACGGCAGGGAGGCGTCCAGCTCGCTCGCCGTCCCCCGCAGCTGCGGCGTGAGGATCGCGCCGATGGGCCCCGGATAGGCCGACCCGTACGCGTGGCCACCGGCGCGCTCGTAGACCGGGCAGACGTTCAGGCACGCCGAGCAGCGGATGCACCGCAGCGCCTGCCGGCCGACGGTGTCGGCGAGGGTGTCGCTGCGCCCGTTGTCGAGCAGCACCAGGTGGAAGTCGCGCGGACCGTCCTCGTCGGTCGTCCCGGTCCACGTCGAGGTGTAGGGGTTCATGCGCTCCGCCGTGGAGGAGCGCGGCAGGAGCTGGAGGAAGACCTCCAGGTCCTGCCAGGTCGGCACCACCTTCTCGATGCCCACCACCGAGATCAGCGTCTGAGGCAGCGTCAGGCACATGCGGCCGTTGCCCTCGGACTCCACCACCACCAGGGTGCCGCTCTCGGCCACCATGAAGTTGGCGCCCGAGACGGCCACCTTCGCCGACAGGAACTTCTCCCGCAGGTGCAGCCGCGCGGCCTCGGCCAGGGCCCGCGGGTCGTCGGTCAGGCCCTCGGGCGCCGGCCGTCCCCAGCGCGCCATCTCCCGGCGGAAGATGTCCCGGATCTCGCCCCGGTTGCGGTGGATGGCGGGCACCAGGATGTGCGAGGGCAGGTCGTCGCCGAGCTGCACGATCAGCTCCGCCAGGTCCGTCTCGTAGGCGTGGATGCCGGCCTCGGCGAGCGCCTGGTTCAGGCCGATCTCCTGCGTCGCCATCGACTTGACCTTCACCACCTCCTGCTCGCCGGTGGCGCGCACCAGCTCGGTGACGATCCGGTTGGCGTCCGCCGCGTCCACGGCCCAGTGCACCGTCCCGCCGGCCGCCGTCACCGCCTCCTCAAGCTGCTCCAGGTAGTGGTCCAGGTGGCGCAGCGTGCGGTCCTTCACCGCCGCGCCGGCCGCCCGCAACCTGTCGAAGTCGTCCAGCTCGGCGACGGCGCGGGCCCGCTTGTCGCGGATGGTGTGGGTGGCGTGGAGCAGGTTGGCGCGGAGCCGGGTGTCCGCCGTCGACTCCCGTGCCGCCGCCGGGAAGGCGGGCATACCGAGGTAGGTGCCGCTCACAGGACGTTCCCTTCCGTGCTGGCGAGGATCTCCGCGATGTGTACCGGGCGGGTGGCCGCCCCCTGCCGGGAGAGCGTGCCGCCGATGTGCATGAGGCAGGAGTTGTCCGCCGCGCAGACCGCCTCGGCGCCCGTCTCCCGGATGTGCCGTGCCTTGTCGGCCCCCATCGCCGCCGAGACCGCCGGGTTCTTGACGGCGAAGGTGCCGCCGAAACCGCAGCACTCGCTCGCCCCCTCCAACTCCCGCAGCGTGAGCCCGCGCACCTGCTCCAGCAGCTTGCGGGGCCGGTCCCCGAGGCCCAGCATCCGCAGCCCGTGGCAGGTGGGGTGGTAGGTGACGGTGTGCGGGTAGTACGCGCCGACGTCCGACACCCCCAGCACGTCGACCAGGAACTCGGTCAGCTCCCAGGTCTTGGCGACCGCTGCCCGCGCCGCGGGCTCCAGGGCGCCGCCCCGCCCCTCCGCCGCCGCCTTCGCAGCGATCCGCGGGTAGTTGTCCCGCACCATCGCCGCACAGGAGCCGGACGGCGTCACGACGTGGTCGACGTCCTCGAAGGCCCGGGCGTAACGCAGGACGAGCGGCTCGGTGGCGTGCCGGTAGCCGGTGTTGAACTGCGGCTGCCCGCAACAGCTCTGCTCTGGCGGGAAGACGACCTCCACCCCCAGACGTTCCAGCAACGTGACCACAGCCTGGCCGGTACGGGGGTAGAGCGTGTCGTTGACACAGGTGACGAACAGCGCGACGCGCACGTTACGGGCTCCTTTCAGCCGCCGTGAAACCCTGGCGGACGCCCTCCGTCGGGTGCATGATCACGTCCTCGGCCCATCCTGCCCCAGCCGCCGACGTACGGGAAGGACCCCCTGGGCCGTCGCCCGGCAGCCAATCGACCCACAGGAACCCACATGACCAGCAGTACACCCCCGCCCGCGGCGGCTCCGGACGACCCTCCCACCGGCACCACGCCCCCCAGGGGCCCCTCCGCCCTCCGCCAGCTCGCCGCGGCCTCGGTCGGCAACGCCGTCGAATGGTTCGACTGGTACGCCTACTCCTTCCTCGCGGTCTACTTCGCGGACAAGGTCTTCCCGGCGAGCGCCGACGACTCCCTGGTGCCGCTCCTGTCGACCTTCGCCGTCTTCGCCGTCGGCTTCTTCATGCGCCCCGTCGGCGGCCTCCTCATGGGGGCGGTGGCCGACCGCCACGGCCGCCGGGCCGCGCTGACCGTCACGATCCTCGCCATGGGAGGCGGCAGCGCGCTGGTCGCCCTCACCCCCACCTACGCCGCGGCGGGCCTCGCCGCACCCGTGGTGCTGGTGCTGGCCCGGCTCGTCCAGGGGCTCTCCGTCGGAGGCGAGTTCGCCGCGTCCACGACCTTCCTGGTGGAGTCGGCCAAACCCGGCCGGCGAGGGCTGTTCTCCAGCTTCCAGTACGTCTCCACCACCGCGGGCCAGCTGCTGGCCTCCGGCACCGCCGCCCTCCTGGCCGCCCTGCTCACCGAGGAGCAGATGGGGGACTGGGGGTGGCGCGTCGCCTTCGGCGTCGGCGCGCTGCTGAGCCTGCTCGGCCTGTGGATCCGCAGCGGCGCGCGGGAGACCCGTAGCGAGAAGCAGCTGCAGGCGCCCCGCCCCGGCCTCCTGGAGGCGCTGCGCCGCCACCCCCGCCCCTCCCTGCTCATCTGCGGCATCACCGCCGGCGGCACCCTCGCCTACTACACCTGGACCACCTACCTGCCCACCTACGCCCAGGTCAACGTCGGCTTCGACAAGGGCGAGTCGCTGACCGTCAGCACCATTGCCCTCGCCTTCTTCGCCGTCCTGCAACCGCTCGGCGGCATACTCTCGGACCGTGTCGGCCGCAAACCGCTGCTGCTGGTCTTCGCCGGCGGATTCGCCGTGCTCTGCGTGCCCCTCCTGCACCTCCTGACCGACAGCTTCGTCTCCCTGCTCCTGGTGAGCTGCGCCGGCATGGTCCTGCTGACCGGCTACACCGCGATCGCCGCCGCCGTGAACGCCGAGGTCTTCCCGGCACGCGTCCGCGCCGCCGGAATCGGCTTCCCGTACTCACTGACCGTCGCCCTCTTCGGCGGTACCGCGCCCTACGTGGGCACCTGGTTCAAGCAGGCCGGCAACTCCGGTCTCTTCCCCTGGTACGTGGCCGTACTCTGCCTGCTGTCCGGCCTGGTCTACCTGCGCCTGCCCGAGACGGCCCGGCGGGAGCTGGACACCTGACGGGCGAGGCCCGCACGCCCCTCGCCGGCCGGAACCCGGCCCGGAACGCACGGTGCCGCCCCTCCCTGGGACGGGGAGGGGCGGCACCACGGTCTCTGTCGGACGTCTACGGGCTCCGCACCCGGTGAGAGGCGGTCAGTACCGCCGGGTCACCGGTGCGCCCCGCGGGCGGCCGACGGGCAGCGTCCTCAGACGAGCCAGCCCACCAGGTGGACGAGGCCGGCGAGGATGCTGGTGAGGATGTTCATGAGGTCGTTCTCCTAGTGCATTGTTGGTACTTCGGGACAGGCGGAGGAGCGTCCGGACCGCGACAGGGCGCATGGCACCCACCCCCACCCCCCGGACCGGTAAGGGACGTCGGCCCGGAGGCGCCGCACGGTATGCATCCCGTCTCTGGCGCACCACAAGCATCGGACGGCAGAGCGGTGCCCGGTGGGGAATCCGCAGCACATCACCCGTTCCCGTGAATGACCGCCCGGGTGTTCGCCTTACCGTCGACGGCATGCATGAGATCCGCCCCCGGAGGTACGAGGATGGAACCATGACCAACGCCTTCACCACCCGCACCGTCGACGTCACCACCGGCTCCTCCCGGACCGTCCACGACCTCACCGCGACCTGCGAGGACTTCCTCCGCGAGGCGGCAGCCGGCCGCGACGGCCTCCTCAACGTCTTCGTCCCGCACGCCACCGCCGGCATCGCCCTCCTGGAGACCGGCGCCGGCAGCGACGACGACCTCCTGGCCGCCCTCGACGACCTCCTCCCCGCCGACGACCGCTGGCGCCACCGCCACGGCACCCGCGGCCACGGCCGCGACCACGTCCTCCCGGCCTTCGTCCCACCCCACGCCACCCTTCCGGTGGTGGAAGGCCGGCTGGCGCTGGGGACCTGGCAGTCGGTGTGCCTGGTGGACACGAACGTGGACAACCGGGAGCGGCAGGTGCGGTTGTCGTTCCTCGGCTGAGGGCCGACGGGTGACGACTTCGGTGAGGGAGTCCGGCCAGGGCTCATGAGGGGGCCGCCGCGGCCCGAGAGCGGTAGGGCGCGTTCCGCACCCACCGAGCCGGGCCAGGTCCCTCCGGGCCTGATGGTGCGCTGCGGCATGCGTAGCGGCGGGCACGCGTCCTGTGGTGGTGTCCATGGTCTCCGGTCACGCCGGTTCTGCCGCTCTTGGGCTGTCGTCCGCGGTGCTGACGCCGCATCGAGCGGGGCCCGGACGGTGCCCCGGCTCGTGCAGGTTCGCGGCGCTGCTGAGTCCATCCGCTCCCGCCGTCAGCCCCACGGCCTGTCCCTCGGCACCGTCCTGCGCGCGAGGTCCGCGCGCACTGGATCAGCCTCTGGGTGCACGCCGACTGTGACTGTACGACTTCGGGCTCATAGGCGGTCGCTTCTGCGGGATGACGCCCAGCGCTCGCGCGGGCAGGAGCATTTGGGGGTGGGCGAGGAGGACATCCGTCGCCCGACCGCATCAGCGACTGGAGGACCCCATGAGACCTGTGAGTTCCCTGTTTCGCACCCGCAAGGCGGCTTCCTTGACCACGATCCTCGCGATCGCGGTCTCCGCCGTCGTCGTCACCGGCGCCACGACTGCATCCGGCAGCCCGCGAGAGAGGCCGGCGCAGGCGAGCGTCACCGGGTCGGCCACGTTCCGCCTGCCGTATCTGAAGGACGACGACGTCCGATCGCTGACCTTCGACGCGCACGCCGCCCCCTACAGCAGACCGATCCCCGGCGTCCCCAGCGGCCTGCCGACCGACGCGCACGGCACAGTGGCGATCTCCCATTACTCAGCTGACCGGGACATCACCTATACCGCCGCAGGCAGGGTCGACTGCCTGGTGACCGCGCCCGGCAGCGCCACCCTGACCGCGGTCATCACCGAGGTGAGCGCCGGTGGGCCGAACTGGAGGGGGAAGCGGCTGGGGTTCAGCGTTCGTGACGGCGGTGTGGACAGACCGGGGAAGGCATCGCGGGACCGGGTGGGGTTCTCCTGGGACGACGGGGTGAACTGGACGAGGGGCGCTGAGAAGCACATGGATGCGGTGGGCTCCTGCATGGCACCCGCCGCCTTCGCACCCGTCACGAAGGGTGGGTACCGGGTCCGGCACGCGGATCTGCCGCTCTGGCCGAGGGGCTGAGCCGCACACCGGGCGGGGCGTGCTGATCTACCGGGCGGGCCTTTGGGCAGCGCAAAGGACCACGGCTCATCCGGAGTGCTGAACTCCACCGTCCCCCGGCCCCTCGTGTACAACTGGACACCGGAAATCTCACCGATGCCCCGGCCCTCGACATCCAGGTAGACGAAGTCTCGCTCGTGCCGCTGTCGACGAACTCCCACCGACCGCTGAAGTCGGCCGGAGCGGAGGAGGAGTTCGTCGACACATCGGTGGCAGCGAACCTTCCGCCGGACTCCAGCAGTATTTCCCCGCTGGTCGCGTCGTTGCGGTACCTGCCGGACAGTTCTTCGGCATCGACCGAGTGGGCACACGCCGAGGTGAGTACCGTGGAAGCGGCCAGCGCAGCAACGAGCCACCATCTGCCCAGCCCCTTGGTCGTCACGGCCTCAGCGCAGCGGCAGCCCAAACAGTCCGAGTCCCCACCGGATTCACGCCGTATCCGCCACAGACCTGCGTGTCAGTGTGCGGTCGGTCCAGCGCTGGTGACAGGTACGGGAGGCCGGGGGGCCGCGGGCCCAGCGGGCGCAGGCGCCGGAGGCCCGTGCCGGCGCCCGGGGAGAGGAGGCAGCTGTCAGCCTGCTTCAGGTGTCCGACTGGCGCGCCACTCGGGAGCTTCTGCGGTTTCGGTGAACTCCAGGAGGTGTTGGCCGGCCAGGCGCTCAAGGGCGGTGCGCACTTCGGCGGGGGTGGTGTAGAAGAACTCCCGCCGCTGATTGACCCGGTTGACGCGACGGTCCTCGAACTCCTGGTGCAGCCTCCGCTCCAGGCCCACTGCGTCTTCGCTGAAGATCAGAGCGTGGACGTCGAAGCGGAACGGCACGGAGGCGTCGCCGAGTTCGTTGACCCGGTCCATGGGGTCCAGCCTCCGGGTGAGCCCGATCTTGACCATCCGTTCGCCGAAGGCGCCGATGTTGGAGATGACGTACACATAGCCGGCTCGGATGTTGGCCTCCCTGGCATCCACCGCCTGCAGGTCGTCATCGAGCTGCTGCAGCCTGTCCTCCAGTTCTGCGATGCCGGCCGGATCGTTCGTCCCGGCGCGCAGCCGCCGCAGCGCGCTCTCGTAGTGGCTGCGTTCCTTCTCCAGGCGCTGCCGCTCGCGTTCGATCTCCCGATGCAGCCGCTCCTCCTCACGCTGGCGGGCCCGCAGCTCACGCTGCTCTTCCTTCTCGACCTCCTTGCGTGCCAGGTGGTCGGCGGTCAGTTCCAGCTCCTGCACGCGCAGGCGGTGGTACTCGTCGCTGATGCGGATGTGCATCGTGGCACCGAGCCGGGCGATCGTCTCCCGCGTCTTGCCCAGCCGGTCGATCAGCGAGGACAGGCGATGCGGTTTCATCCCGCGCACGGCGGTGTCGGCCTCGGCGTTGTAGGCGCGCAACATCAGTTTGGAGAAGTCCCGCACCATCTTGCTCCCTTGCGCGAGACTGCCGTTCACGGTCCAGTCCTGGGCGGCCAGGACTGCGCCGTTGTCACGCACCAGCTGTTTGTACCGGGCCTTCAGTCGTTCCAGCTGCCCGGCGTACGCCACCGCATCGGCCAGGGGGTGCCGGTACTCGTAGACCCCGGCCTCCTGCAGCATCCGCACCTCATCGATGACCACCAGGTCCGCTTGTGCGGCGGCCACCTGCCGCTGGGCCTGTTCCGCCTGCTGCGCCAGCGCGTGTGCCTGGCTGCGCACGTCGACCAGTGACTGTGCCGCCTGCTCCGCCGCGTGCTCCACCTTCGCGTCCAGCAGTGCGTCGATCCGCTCAAGCTCCCGCAGCCTCTCGGCGTGGGCCTGCCGCAACCCTTCCTGCTCCGCGACGATCGTCGCACTGTCGGCGCCGATCACCCGGGCCAGCTGATCCGTCAGCCGGCCCACCTGTGCTTGCAGCGTACGCGCCTGCTGCTCGCGGTGGGTGAGCTCGCTCGCCAGGCGCTCGGCCTCTGCCTCGGCCTGCTTGCGCCGCCGCCCGAACACGCCCACCGGAGCAGCGCTTGCCGTCCCGTCGCGGGGCACGGGGACAGCAGGCGGTGGCGTCGGCTCCTCGGGCAGCCACAGCTGCCACCCCGGAGGCACGGGCCAGGACGGATCCGGCTGCCAGCCGGGCGGAGGTACCCAACCCGGGGCGGGAGCCGGCCAGCCGGGCGGAGGGTTGAAGCGGTACGCCATGCGGATCTGCTCCCTGAGTGCCGCGGCACCCGGGGTATGCCCTGTCCTGTGCAGGATTCCCCGAAGGCCGGTGATGCGTGTGTGCAGTACGACTCACAGGCGGTCGGTCTGGTTGTGGGCATCATCGGCCCCGGGTGTTTCTCGGCTCTCCTTGAGTCGCCTTACTCAGCGAGCCTTTCGTTCTGTAGAGGCGTCGCCGTCCCTCCGCGCCCTTGCTCGTGGGAAACGGAGGCCTCAGCAGCCCGGGCGCCGGCCGACGACGCCGAAGCCCTGCCGGCCGCCCCGCGACCACGCCCCACACGAGCCATCGCGAGACGTCCTGGCCAACTGCATCCGAGTCCGGGTGACGCGTGGCCGCAGCGGTGCGAAGAGCCAGGGAAGGATGCGTCGCCGGTCGGGGCCGGGGAGGCTGAGTCGACTCGGCGCCAGGTGCTCTGTTACGACTGGTCTTCGGGGATCGACCCGGCGGGCGCTGGAAGGCGCGGAGAAGAGGGAGTGGCGGTGGGGCTGTCGGTCGTGTTCCTGCTGGCGGGTCTCGGGGTGATCGGGTGGTCGGTCCGCGAGATCGCGCTCGTGCAGCGCCTGCGGCGTGAAGGCGTCCGCACCGAAGGGGTGGTCGTCCGCCACCGCGGGGAGTCGGCCAAGGAGGGTCCGGTGACCTTCGCGGTGGTTGGTTTCGTGGACCTGCACGGCCTCCGGCACGAGGTGCGGGCCGGGTCCTCAGGGGTCCGGGGTCTGCCTGTCGGGGGGCCGGCCCTGGTGGTCTACCTCCCGGGCGTGAAGGGGTCCGCCCGCGTCGACGTTCCCTCCAAGCGGCGCGTGGGGCTTCAGTCGCTCGTCGCCGGCGGCGTGTTCCTGGCCGTCGGGGTCATGCTCCTCCTGGACCGCTGAGGCGCGGCCCCCTGTCCAGGGGCCTCCGGACTGCGGTGCCACTCGCCCGGAAGTGACGCCTCCGAGGGCGCCCGCAGGCTCGGAGGTTCGGATCACGGGGCGGAGTGTCGTGCTCCGTTCACGCTGTCGTCCCTGCGCATACCGGTCTCGTCCCGGCCCTACCCGTCTGGCTTTGTTCACGAGTTTCGACAGCAGATGTACGCCTCACCGCGCAGCGCGTGGACGGCGGCGTGTTCGATGTTCATGAGAAGTGACAGCGGCCGTGAGGCGGCTCGCCGAGCAGTCGCCTCCGCCGGTCGAGGACTGAGCCACGGTCACGGCCTGGTGGCCAACCAGACGGTCACGGCCGCGGTGGCGGTGAGTGCGACATTGAGTGTGATCCGGCGGTCTTCTCCGGTCAGGTGAACGGCGATCGCACCGGTCTGCAGAAGTACGAAGCCGATGGCTGCGGCCGACGCCAGCCATGGAGCGGTACCGGTCAGCGGTGGCAGGACCAGACCGGCCGCGCCGAGTATTTCGACCGCCCCCAGCGCCCTGAGGGCGGGCAGGGGAACACGGTCGACCCAAGCCATCATCGGTCGGAGTTGATCGCGGCCGCGGATCACCTTCAGCGTGCCTGCGTAGAAGTAGAAGAGCGCGAGCAGTCCCGCGACGATCCAGTAGGCGATGTTCATGGTTTCCGTTCACGGGGGCCCCGGTTCGCGGGGTCCTGTCGATTGCGTCGAATGCCAGGGAAGCTCCTGGAGACGGCCGGTCCGTCGTCCGAGGGGTTCGGACGCGAAGGCGGGAGCGCCACGGCCCCAGAGGCCGAAAGGAGGGCGGCCGGGCCGTTCCGTCCCGCCGACTTCAGGCGAGGTCGGTCGCGGGCTGTGTCGCGTAGCGGCTCATGGTGTCGATGTTGGCCTGTGGCGTCAGCGGCTGTCCGGATGCGAGCACCTCCTGAAGGTCTCGGAAGTACTGCACATACAGGTCGGGTGTGAATGTGCTGAGCATGACGGCGGGTTGGTCGGTCAGGTTGGCGAAGGTGTGCGGGGTGCCGGGCGGAACCATGACGAGCGTCCCCGCGGCGGCGTCGTAGTCCTCGTCCCCGACGGTGAACCGCACGGTGCCGGAGAGGACATAGAAGCCCTCGTCGTGTTGGCCATGGCGGTGTTGCGGCGGTCCCTGCGTGTGCGGGGCGAGGACGGACTCGGCGATCGCGAGGCGGTGCCCGGTGTGGCTGCCGTCCTCCAGAACGCGCATGCGCGTGGCGCCCAGAACGATCGTCTCGCCGTCGTAAGGACCCACCACCGATACGGCGGGGTCGGCCTGCGGCTCGCTGGTCTTCGCTTTTTCGGTCATGGTCACGAGTGCACCGCCGGGACCTCGCCGGTGTCCAAGACCCCTTCGGCAGTGCTGATACCTCATGGGTATCGTTGCAGCGTGGAGCTACGGACCTTGCGCTACTTCGTGGCGGTCGCCGAGGAACTCCACTTCGGCCGGGCCGCCACCCGACTGCATATGAGTCAGCCGCCGCTGAGCCGGGCGATCAAGCAGTTGGAAGCCGAGGTCGGGGCCCTGCTCTTCGCCCGCGCGACCACCGGCGTCACGCTCACTCCAGTGGGCGCGGTGCTGCTCGACGAGGCGCGAGCCCTACTCGACCACGCCGACCGGGTCCGGGTGCGTGTGAGCGCAGCAGCCGGCGTCGCGACTATCACCGTCGGCATCTTGGGCGACGGCACCGACCCGGGAGTGGCCAGGCTGGCCGCGGCCTACCGCCGAAACCACCCCGGAGTCGACATCCGCATCCGCGACGCCGATCTGACTGACCCGACGTGCGGACTGCGCGCTGGACTGGTCGACGTCGCCCTCACCCGGGCACCGTTCGACGAGACCGCCCTGACGGTGCGTGCGCTGCGGAGCGATCCGGTCGGCGTGGTCCTGCGCGCCGACGATCCGCTGGCCCGCCGCGATGAACTGCGGCTGGCCGAGCTGCGCGACCGCCGGTGGTTCCAGTTCCCGCAGGGCACCGACCCCATCTGGCAGTCGTACTGGAACGGTGGCAGGCCGCGGGAGGGGCCAGTGGTGCGCGTCGTCCAGGAATGCCTGCAGGCTGTGCTGTGGAACGGCACGGTCGGCCTGGCCCCGCTCGGACACGACCTGCCTGCGGAGTTCACCATGGTGCCGCTGATCGACATGGCACCGAGCCGAGTAGTGGCGGTGTGTAACGAAGGAGACACCAACCCGTTGACCCGATCATTCATCAAGATCGCGACAGCCGCGTACCGCCACTGAGGATCGGCAATGGCGCTGCCGCAGCTCGTGAACAATTCGAACGCTGCAGCCCTCGTTACCGCCTCCGGAAATGGTGAATATCTGCTGTCGCTTCTCGTGAACAAAGCCACCCGTCTCTGGCACCACGGACGGGGCACCGTCCGCGCGGTCGAGCAACACGTACCGGAAGCCGAACGGCGCACCTGCTCGATGCGGACCGGCGAGGCGGGATTTGGCCGCAGGCGGGGACCCGTGAAGTGCAGGGCAGGTACGACGACGGAGCGGTACCGTCCCGGGACGGCACGCACGGTGAGCGACCGGTGGTCAACAGTGTGCACGCGGTCACGGGCGGAAGTGGTCGCCCGACGAGGAGCAGACGGCGTTCCGCCGGTGCACGGTCGACCTCGACGAGCCAGGAAGGCGATGTCCATGCCCAGACCGATAGCGGAGGAGACAGCCGGCGCCCTGGTCGGGGACGCGGTCGCGGCGCCGTCGATGCACGAGGCCCAGCCCTGGGGTTCCGGCACCGCCGCGTCGACTCCGTGATCGGGGTGCGTGCCGACCCCAGCCGGACGATGCCGCACGCGGCCCCGGACCGCCGGGGGCCGTACCTGGGCTGCGGGGCCGTCCTCTTCTACCTGCGGGTGGCCGCCGCCCACCCCGGAACGAGGTGTGAGTGGAACTGCTTCCCGACCCGTCGGACCCGGGCCTGGTGGTCGCTGTCCACCTCGCAACAGGGCGTGGGGGACGAGGTCCTCGCGGTTCTGCATCCGGCGGTCGCACACCGCCACACCAGCCGTTTCCCCTTCGAGGACGCGGTGATACCGGGTGAGGTGAAGTTCGCGCTTGCCGGAGAGGCGGCAGGGGAAGGAGCGAGGCTGGTCTCTCCCGATGAACGGCAGAACGCCATGGTGCTCGACCTCGTGGACGAGGCCGAGGCGGAGGCCGAGGAGGAGGAGCCCGACGAGCGCCACTGGACGCGGGCGGGCCTCGGACCCGAGACGGGCACCGACGACAGGGCCTCCCGTACGGCGGTGGGGCCCCGCAGCAGACATCACCCGTGGCCCGGCACGGGGTTTCGCCCGGGGGCACCGGCAGTGAGCGCGCCACCACCGACTTCGACCAGCACCCCGGATGGCGCTGGTCACCACGGAGCAGGACGGGTCCGCTCACTGGCTCGTGGCCGGACAGGCCACGGAGAGGGTCTTCCTCGCCGCCACCTTGGCGCATCTCTCGACGGGACTCGCCACCCAGCCGCTGGAACACCCACGGCTGCGCAGGCTGCTGAGCGCCCCGGCCGGCGGGCGAGGATGCGTACAGATGGTGATGGGTCTCGGTTACGCCCCCTCCCGAGGAGCTGGCGCTGCACCGCAGCCGAGCGTAGGAGGAGGTGTTCGAACGAATTCGGTGAGGGAGGCGAACGCTCGCCGCCGTGCAAACGCAGCCGTGGGCGAAATTGTCGGGCAGGGCCGTCGCGATCCGCGCCTGGCGTAGGAGAACAGGTCGCTCAGGGCTCGGGACCTCCGGCAGAACTTGGCCCTCTCCGTGGCTCTGGTCTGCGGCGACGCCCGGCTGCGTAGGTTCTTGCCGGGGTTGCCTCAACGGAGCCTGGCAGACACGGACGTGGACAACGCCAACCCTCACGTCCGGTTGAGCTTCTTCGGCGGGTAAGTCGCTCGAGCCGCACCGCAGCGGGCGACAGGGGCCTGGGATCAGTGGCCGAAGGAGCGGTGGGCCACGCCCTCCAGATGTGTGCGCATCGCCGCTTCGCACGCCGCCGCGTCGTCCGCCTCGAAGGCGCTCAGCACCGCCGCGTGTTCGGCAAGGGCTTCCGCCGTGTCCGTGATGCGGCCGCCGGTGAAGCGACGGAAGCGTTGGATGTGGGCTCCCAGGGGATCGATGGCCGCGACGAGGAAGCGGTTGCCCGCGGCCTCGGCGATTGCGGCGTGAAAAGCGGAGTCGGCCTGCATGTAGGCACGGAAGTCGTCCGTCTCCCGCTGGTCCGCGGCCGAGGTCATCTCCCTGTGGTGCTCGACGAGAACCCGGGTGGTTCCGGCCGCGTCCCGTTCGCACGCCTGGCGCGCGCTGTACGGCTCGATGAGCAACCGGGCCGCCATGAGTTCGCGGAAACCGGCGTCGTCCAGGAGCGGAGCCACCGTGTAGCCGCGGTGCGGCACACGCTGCACGAGGCCCGTGTTCTCCAGTTTGGCCAGCGCCTCACGCAGCGGTGTCGGCGAAACACCCCAGTCCTTCGCGATGGTGTCGATGCGCAGCGGCGTGCCCGGGTCCAGTCCCTCGTCGAGGATGAGGGCCAGGAGGGCCTCATACGCCTCGTCCATCAGCACGGTCCTGCCGAGCCCGGTCGGGCGCACCTGTCTGCCGACTGCTCCCATCGTCGCCTCTTTCCGCTGTGGCCCTCGCCTCAGGGTCCTGTTGTCCCAGCTGAGCGCACCCGTGCGCCGGTCTTCAGCTTAACCGGGGGAGTGGTGCGACCGGTCGGCACGCCTCCCGTCGTCGACTCAGCTCGTGGTGCGCGGGGACAGCAGGGTCACCAGCGCCGAGTCGTCCTGCCCGCCGAGGCCCTGGCTCATGGCGAGTTGGTAGAGCTGGTCGGCCGCGGCGGCGACGGACGTGGCCACTCCGGCCTTCTTGGCGAGGGACACCACGATGTTCATGTCCTTGCGGATGATGTCGAGCCGGGAACGCAGCTCGGGGCCGCCGGTGCCGTCCTCCGCGACCTCGTACTGCTGGACCATGCGCGGGCCACGGTCGGCGAGCATGAACGACGCGGCGGCACCTTGGCCGAGTACGTCGACGGCACGGTCGAGGTCGATCCCGAGGGCACGGGCCAGTGCCAGGGACTCCGCGGCGGCAGCGGTGTGGATGCCGCACAGCAGCTGGTTGACCGTCTTCATGATCTGGCCGTCGCCGATCCGCGGGCCGACGACGTGCAGGTTCGAGGCGAGCCGGTCCAGCACCGGGCGGGCGGCGCCGAGCGCGGTGTCGTCGGCGCCGACCATGATCAGCAGCTCGCCGGTGCCGGCCCGTACCGCGCCCCCGCTGACAGGAGCGTCGACCAGGAGTACACCCCGCTCGGCGAGGCGGGCGGCCACGGTCTGTACGCCGTCGACACCCACGGTGGACGTGACGACGACGACCGCGCCCTCGCGCAGTGCACCCTCGGCGCCCTGTTCGACGAGGCCGCCGCCGAACAGGCAGGACTCGAGCTGCTCCTGGTCGCGTACGGCGATGACGACGACGTCGGCGTCCTCGACCGCGGCGGCGGGTGTCGCGGCGGGGGTGGCACCGGCCTCGGCAGCCAGAGTCCGGCGCTCCTCGAAGACGTCGAAGGCGCGAACCGGGAAGGCCCCCGAGAGGTGGGTGGCCATCGGCAGACCCATGGCGCCGAGGCCGAGGACTGCGGTGACGGGGGCGGTGGTGTCGGTGGACATGAAGAGCCTCTTTCGTGCGGGCCGCGGCCGGGTGGGACCGCGGGGAACAGTGTCTCGCTACGCCTGGTGACGGCCTCAGACGAGGACGGTGTACATGAGGAGCGACATGGCCAGGCCCATGACGGCGACGATCGTCGAGAGCACGGACCACGTCTTGATGTTCTGGGCGACGCTCATGCCGAAGTACTCCTTGGAGAGCCAGAAGCCGGCGTCGTTGACGTGGGAGAAGAACAGCGAACCGGCGCCGACGGCCAGCGCGATGAGCGAGGCCTCCACCGGCGGAGCACCCGCGGCCATGGGTGCCATGATGCCCGCGGCGGCGGTGGTGGCGACGGTGGCGGAGCCGGTGGCCAGCCGGATCAGCACGGCCAGTAGCCAACCGAGCACCAGGTGCGGCATGTGGGCCTCGGCCGCGGCCTTGCCGATGGCGTCGGCGACACCGGTGTCCACGATCAGCTGCTTGAAGCCGCCACCCGCGCCGACGATGAGCAGGATGCCGGCGACGGCGGGCAGCCCCGCGGTCACGATGGAGCGGACCTCCGCCCGGCTGCGGCCGAGGCCCCAGCCGAAGACGGTCATGGCGAAGAGCACGGCGAGGAACATGGCCACGAGCGGCGTGCCCAGGAAGTCGAGCACGTGGTTGTACCAGGCGTTGCCGGGGAAGGCGATGTCGGCGATCGACTTGGCGAGCATCAGGGCGACCGGCAGCACGATCGCGCCGAGCGAGGTGCCGAATCCCGGGGCGCGGACGCCGGCCGTGCCGTTGTCCTCCTGGGCGGCCATGAGGGTCTCCACCAGCTCGGCCGGTGCCTCCGCGTGCACGCGGCGGGCGATGAACTTCGCGTAGAGCGGTCCCGCGACGATCACCGTGGGGATCGCTGCGAGGAGGCCGAGTCCCAACGTGGTGCCGATGTCCGCCTTGAGCGCGCTGACCGCCACGAGGGGGCCGGGGTGCGGGGGCACGAACGCGTGGAGCGTGCCGAGTCCGGCCAGGGCGGGCACCGCCAGCAGGACCAGCGGTGTACGGGTCCGCTTGGACATGACCACGATGATGGGTATGAGCAGGACGAGACCTACCTCGAAGAACATCGGCAGCCCGATGATCACGGCGATCAGCGCCATCGACCAGGGGAGCACGCGAGGCCCGGAGCGCGAGCCGAGGCGCTCGACGATGCGGTCGACGCCGCCCGAGTCGGCGAGCAGTTTGCCGAGGATCGCGCCGAGTGCGATGAGTGCGCCGGTGGAGCCCAGCGTCGCGCCCATGCCGTTGCTGAACGACTCGACGACCTTCGCCAGTTCGGTGCCCGAGCCGATGCCCAGGACGAGGGAACCACCGATCAGGGCGATGAAGGGATGGAGGTCGAACAGCGTGATCAGGGAGACGATCACACCGATGGCGACGGCCACCATGGCGAGGAGCCGGGTGTCGTGCCCCGTCCAGGGCGCGGCCGCCACAGGCAGGGCGATCTGAGCCAGCATGCTGGGGTGTCCTTACGTCGTTGTAAGAGGCATCGGGCGAGCGAGAGGCGCGGGCCGTCCCGCGCGGCGCCGGGGCTCAGCAGCCTGAGCCGGCCGCGCCGCTCTCCTCGGCGCCCATGTCGTAGGAGTCCAGGACCCGGACCTTCTCGGCGGAGGGAGAGGCGGCGTCGAAGCGGTAGCCGAGCCACTCGCCCACGAGGCGGCGCGCCAGTTCCAGACCGATCACGCGCTGGCCCATGGTGAGCACCTGGGCGTTGTTGGAGAGCACGGCGCGTTCGACGGAGAAGCTGTCGTGGGCGGTCACGGCGCGGACGCCGCGCACCTTGTTGGCGCTGATGGCGACGCCGAGGCCGGTGCCGCAGAACAGCAGCGCCCGATCCGCGCTGCCGTCGGCCACGAGCCGCGCGGCCGCGACACCGATGTGCGGGTAGGCGGTGTGGTCGTCCTTGCCGACCCCGATGTCCGTGACGGAGGCGACGCGGGGGTCGGCCTCGAGGTCGGCCCGGAGGGCTTCCTTGTAGGCGTGGCCGGCGTCGTCGCTGCCGATGACGAGGCGCAGCGGGGCAGGGGTGGTCCGGTCGGGGTGACCCATGGTGGTTCCTGTTCCTGGTAGGGGTGTTGCTCCGTGCCGCAGCTTCGTGAAGCAGGCGGCTACTTCTCGAAGAGGGCAGCGAGGGTGCGCGCGCAGAGCGCCAGCGACAGCGCGCCGGCATCGGGGGTGCCGACGCTGCGTTCGGCGAGCGGCCGGGCGCGTCCCAGGCGCGGGGTGAGTGCGGCGGTGGCCTCGGCTGCGGAACTCGCCTCGGCCGCGGCCCTGCCGAGGGCGGCCTCGGCGGTGTCTCCGTGGGCGACGCCCGCGGTGAAGGTGTCGACGAGCGGGCCGAGGGCGTCGACCAGGGTCTTGTCGCCCGGCTTGGCGCCGCCGAGGGAGGTGACGGCCTCGAAGGCTGCGCGGGCGCCGGCGGCCATGCGTACGGCGTCGACCGGTCCGGTGTCGCCGAGTTCCTGGGCCAGGGCGCGCAGACCCACGCCCCACAGCACCCCGGAGGTACCTCCGGCCTCGTCGGCCCAGGCGTCGGCGGCCGCGCTGAGCAGCGAACGTGCGCCCGCCGCCGCTGAGTCGGCCTTTTCGGCGGCGCGGACGGCCGCGTCGACGCCCTTGGTCATGCCACGTCCGTGATCGCCGTCGCCCGCGACCGCGTCGATCCGGCCGAGCTCGTCGGCGGCCTCGTGCAGTGCGCTCCGCAGGGCGTGCAGTGCGGTGAGGACGGTGGCCCCGGCGCTGCGCGACGGCCCGTCGCCCTCGACGAGCGCTGTCCCGGGCACCGCCTCGGGCAGCACCCGCGGCCCGGCCGGGGCCTCGGGGAGCGGGATTCGGCGGAATCCGGGGGCGTCGGCAGGCGCACACCACCAGCGTTCCAGGTCCTCGTCGAGCCACATCAGGGTCAGTGAGCACGCGGCCATGTCGAGGCTGGTGACGAGCTCGCCGACCTCGGGCCTGACCACGGTCAGCCCGGCTCCGGCGAGTGCCTCGACGACGTGGCCCCACAGCAGGAAGAGCTCCTCGTACTTCGTGGCGCCGAGCCCGTTGAGGATCGCGGCCACGCGGGTACCGGCCGACTTCGGCCGCTCGGCGAGCAGCCGGTCGACCAGGACGCGGGCGACTGCCGGGGCGTCGGCCATGTCGGCGTCCTCGACGCCGGGTTCGCCGTGGATGCCGAGACCGATCGCCATCTTTCCGTCGGGCACGCGGAACAGCGGGGTGTCGGCGCCGGGCAGGGTGCAGCCGGCGAAGGCGATGCCGAAGGAGTACGTGGCCGCGTTGGCACGGCGGGCCGCGGCCTCGACGGAGTCCAGGTCGAGGCCCTCCTCGGCCGCGGCGCCCGCGACCTTGAAGACGGTGAAGTCCCCGGCGATGCCGCGCCGTTCCTCGCTGCGCTCGGCGGGCGCGCTGGCCACGTCGTCGGTGACCAGGACCGTGCGGGTGTCGATGCCCGCGTCGCGCAGCCGGGCCTGCGCCATGCCGAAGTTCATGCGGTCGCCCGCGTAGTTCCCGAAGCAGTAGAGGACACCGCCGCCGGCCTCGCAGGCACGCGCCACCGACTCGGCCTGCCGGGTGGAGGGTGACGTGAAGATGTTGCCGACGACCGCGCCGGCGGCCAACCCGCTGCCGACGAGACCGCTGAAGGCCGGGTAGTGCCCGGAGCCGCCGCCGACGACGACGGCGACCTGCCCCGCGCGCAGCGGGCTGCTGCGTATGACGCCGCCGGGCACGAGAGTGGCGTGCTCGGGGTAGGCCGCGGCGAATCCTCGCAGTTGATCCTCGCTGAAGCGGGAGGGGTCGGTGTACAGCCTGGTCATGGCGGTGGTTCCTTGTCGTGCGGGGCGTGCGTCGGTGGAGGTCCGGGAAGGCTCAGGCCGCGGAACGGCGGGGCAGGATGCGGCGCAGGTAGTCGCGGTTCGCGGCGGACACACTGAGGCCGTCGCCGCCGTAGTGCTCGACGCAGAACGCGCCGTCGAAGCCGTGTTCCAGGGCGATCCTGACGGCTCGCCGGTAGTTGACGAAGCCGGACTCCATGGGGGCCGGAGACGTCAGGACGGTGCCGGTGGCCGGGTCCTCGACGCGGTAGTAGCTCTTGACGTGCCAGTAGTTGGCGTGCGGCAGCGTCTTGGTGACCATCGACTCCCACGACTCGATGGGGCGTTGCATGCGGATGAGGTTGCCCAGGTCCGGGTTGAGCCCGACGTTGTCCCGCTCGATGTCGGAGAGCAGCGCGACCGCAGAGTCCGCGGTGCCCAGGTAGGTGTCCTCGTACATCTCCAAGGACAGCTCGATGCCCACCGAGGCGGCGTGGTCGGCGAGGTCACGCAACCGGGTCACGGCCTTGCGCCACATCTCCTCGTCGCCGACCGGGTCCTTGGGGCCCGGCACGGTCCAGAACCAGAGCACGGACTGCTGCTCCGGTGTGAGGGGCCTGTGCAGACCGAAGGAGACCAGGGGGACACCGAGGGCGGCGGCCGCGTCGATGGTGCGGTGCGAGTAGGCGAGGTTGTCGTCGCCGTCGGCCGGGTCGATGACGCTGCGGCGGATCGCCGAGATGGCGGGGGCGGTCAGGCCGGCCTTCTTGAGGGTGTCCCGCAGTTCCTCGAGCCGGGCGGGGGCGAGGTCTCCCGGACGCAGCCAGCCATCGGTGAGATCGACCTCGGTGAAGCCCGCGTCGGCTACCTCCTGCAGGGTCTGCACCCACTGCTCCGCCGGCTGGTCCTGTGTGGAGACGCCATCGGGCCCGGTGTTCGGGAATTGCAGCAGGGCGGCGGCGATCGGCCAGGTTTCCGCGGTGTGAGTCAGCATCGGCTCCCTTTCTTCATTTCCTATAGGATCTACGATTTCTACCCCTGTCAAGAGTGACCTGCGCCACATGCGGGCGCTGCGTAGTCGGAACGGAACGATCCGTTCCGCAGGGTGAAGAAGGTGGCCGGGACCTCTTGACCGGCTGGCCGAGATGGCGCGGGAGGAGAAACTCGCCCAGCTCGACAGCTACTGGGGCAAGTCCAACGTCGGCAGCGGCGACGCCCGGGTCGCCCCGATCGAGGAAGCTCTCGCCGCGCGCCCGAGCGAGTCCACGGCGCTCGCCCACGGCATCGGCCACCTCACCCGCCCCTACGACACGCGCCCCCTGGGCCCGGAGGAGGGACGCGTCGAACTCGCCCGCGTACAGCGGGCGTTGTGCGCCACACGCCTGGGCGTACCAGCCAATGCCCACGACGAGTGCCTCACCGGATTCGCCGCCTTCGAGGCCACGGTCTACCCCACCCCGCCGGCCTGGGCCGCCACCTTCGACACGGCCCTGATCGAGGAGATGGGCGCCGCCATCGGCCGCGACATGGCGTCATCTTCAACATCGCGATGTCGGCCCCGCAGATCTTCGCGCCCGCGCTCGGCGCGCTGCTCATCTCGGTCGGCGGCGGGCACGACCACACGATCGTGCTGATCACCGCCTCCCTGGTGTGTCTCGGTGGTGCGCTGGCCATCCTGCCCGTGCGCACAGTGCGTTGAGCGGCGGAGCGGGCTCCCGCCGTCGGTGAGGAGGGACGCCGCCGTTTCCCCGTGTGCTGCGTGGGTGAGACGGGAGCCCGCGCAGGACGGACCCCGGGTGATCGAGCGTCCCCATGGCGGGCAAGGCGTGGCAGTGGCTGGTGGAGGTACGGAGCCGGCCCCGCGTGCAGGCGGCCCCGTCGGCCTCTGCGGGTTCGGTCCCCGAACGCCGGCAGAGCGACGTCCCGGCAGCCGCCTTTGCCGGTGGCCGGAGCATCGGCCGGGCCGAGGAACGGGGAAGGCCGGGCCGGGTTGCCTTCAGGGGCGCCTCTCACCCCGCCGCTTCGGGAGACGCTGACTCGCCGTGAGGGATCAGGTCCTCGCCCAGCAGCGGCCGCAGCGCCCCGAGCGCCGCGCCGACGCAGATGTCGCGCAGTCGTGAGCGTGGGCAGGTCTCATGGGCGAGCCAGTCGACGCAGAGGACCTGGACGAAGACAAGCCAGCTCTTCAGCACGTCGGAGACGGTGCTGCGCACGCTCTCGTCGGCGAGTGGGAGCACGGTCATCAACCGTTCGCGCAGCACGTCCAGTTCGTTGGAGATGATCGTCCGGATCACCGGGTCGCCCGCGAGGACCCGGTTGGCGGCGAGCACCGTGTTGCGGTTCGCCGTGAAGTAGTCCAGGTGCACGTCCATTCCCTGGGCGAGCTGGTCCGCCAGGGGGAGCCCGGTCTCAAGGCGGGTCTCGACAAGCAGTCGATCGGCCGCTTGCTGGTACATGGCCGCGAAGAGAGCGGCCTTGCTGGAGAAGTGGCGGTACAGCAGGGCGCGGGAGACCCCGGCCGCCTCGGCGACGTGCTCCATCATCACCTCCTCGTACGGGTGGCGCGCGAAGAGGTGCGCGGCTGCCCCGAGGAGCTGGGCGCGTCGGGCTTCTGGGCTCAGGCGCTGACGTGGCGGCACAGGTCCAGGTTACTTGACACGTGTCTCATAGTGAATCCACTCTATGAGACGTGTGTCAACCAAGCTGCGTCGCGGACGGCGGGAGACATGTCATGGCAAGGACTCTGCGCATGCTTGCGCACGTCATGGGCTGGGCCTGCGTGGTCATCGGCCTCTACCACCTGGCCCTCGGCAATGCGGCGATCCCCGGGGCCGGGTCCGCCGGTCCGACGATCGACAGCTGGGGCCGGTTCATGGGCGCCAACTTCGCGGGGTACGGGCTGGCCTGGGTCTGGGCGGCGCGTCAGCGCCCGGTTCCGGCCGCGGTCGTCAGGTGGCTCGCCGGCGTCTTCCTGCTGGGAGGCGTGGGCCGGCTTCTCTCGCTCGCCGTGCAGGGGCCGCCGCAGTGGTTCCAGGTCGCGCTGACGGTGATCGAACTCCTCCTGCCGCCCGTCTTCTTCTGGCTGGCCCCCGCCGACGAACACTCCCTGCGGGACGCCGTTCCTTCGTGTCAGCGGGCCTGACGGCCGGTGGCCGGCCGCCGGCGCACCGCCTCCGGGCCGAGTCCCTGCGTGTCTCCCCGCCGCGGTCTCACGGCGGGTGACCTGGCCGCACCCGCAGCCCTCAAGGCGCTTCACGGGTGTCCGCTCCCGGGCGCAGGGCGTCGGAGATCGACTTGGCGCCGCCGTGCGCGGTGCTGCCGCCGTCGACGGGGATCTCGGCCCCGGTGATGAAGGAGGCGTCCTCGGAGAGCAGGAACGTGACGAGCGGGGTGATCTCGTCGACCGTGCCAGTGCGACCGAGGGGGGTCTCGCGCAGGTTGCTCTCGCGGAAGGCGGGAGCCGCCGACGCGGTCATCTCCGTCTCGATGAAGCCTGGGTGGATCGTGTTGACGCGGATGCCGCGCGGGCCGAGTTCGAGCGCGGCCGTCCTGGACAGGCCGCGCAGCGCCCACTTGCTGGCTGTGTACGCGACCGGGTAGTGGGCGGTCAGTGCCGCGGAGGAGCCGACGTTGACGATCGAGGAGCCGGCGGTCATCAAGGGCGTGAGGTGCTGGATGCCGAGGAGCGGGCCGGTGACGTTGACGGCGTGGACGCGCGCGAAGTCCTCGGCGCTCACCTCGCCGATGCGGGCCCGCCAGGTGACGCCCGCGTTGTTGACGAGGCCGTGGACATGACCGTGGGCGTCCCCCAGTTCCGTGGCGAGTCGGGCCCACTGGGCCTCGTCGGTGACGTCGAGCGGGCGGATGCCCTCGGCCTCGGTGACGTCGGTGGCGATCACGCGGGCGCCCTCGCGGGCGAGGGCGGCAGCCTCGGCCGCGCCCTGGCCGCGCGCGGCGCCCGTGACGACGACCACCTTGCCCAGGAGCCGCCTGGCGTGGCGGTCGCTCACGGCCGCTCCCTGCCCTTGCGGCGACCCGCGGGGAGCGGGAACGGGTCCTCACCGGCGACGACCGTGTTCGTGACGGTGCCGATGCCGTCGACGCTGAGGGTGACGGTGTCACCGGGCTTCAGCGGGGGCGGGGACTGCTTGCCGCGCCGACCCCACAGTTCGGCGAGACAGCCGCCGTTGCCGCAGGTGCCGGACCCGAGGACGTCGCCGGGGACGACGCGGGTGCCGCGCGAGGCGTACGCGACCAGCTCCTCGAAGGTCCAGCTCATGTTGGACAGCAGGTCCCTGCCGATCGTCTCACCGTTGACCTCGGCCGTGAGGGCCAGGCGCAGGAAACCGTCCGCGTCGCGGTACGCGTCGAGTTCGTCGGCGGTGACCAGGAACGGGCCCAGTGTGGTGGCGGTGTCCTTGCCCTTGCAGGGGCCGAGACCGACCTTCATCTCGGCGGACTGCAGGTCACGGGCGGACCAGTCGTTGAGGACCGTGTAGCCGACGATGTGGTCGCGGGCCTGCTCGGGTGTGAGGTCGTGGCCCGCGCGGCCGATGACGGCACCGACCTCCAGCTCGTAGTCGAGGACCGACGACCCCGGGGGCATCGGGATGTCGTCGCCGGTGCCGTGGACGGAGTGCGGGTTGGTGAAGTAGAAGGTGGGGGCGGCGTACCACTGCTCGGGGACCCCGGCGACGCCGTCCACCGCCCTGCGCACGCCTTCGACGTGCTCCTCGAAGGCGACGAAGTCCCGTACCGAAGTGGGCTGGAGCGGGGGCAGCAGCCGGACCCGGGAGACGTGCGGGCCGCCTGGCAGGTCCAGGGACGCCGATCCGGCGGCCAGCAGCCCGGACAGGCCGCCCGTCTCCCGGATCAGCGCGGTGAGCGAGGTGACCCCGGGCAGCGGGAAAAGGGTGCCGTCCTGTTCGACGACCGCCACCCGGCGGCGGTCGTGGTGTTCGTAGCTGGCGAAACGCATGGTGCGGCTCCGTCGGGATGTGTTCGGGCGAGGGATGCTCGTCGGGTCGTGGGCCCACGTTGCCGCGGCCCCGGTGCCCGGCCCCGCGTGCGCAAGTGCGGCGCCGGGGGCGCGGCTGGGCGGCGACAGGGCGGTCGGCAGGGCCGCCGCGTCCCCGGAACCCGGGTGGCCTCAGACCGGTGGAGCGATGAAGACGCCGCCGTCGACGTCGTTGAACGACTCCTTGGCGACGAGTTCGTTCATGGGGTTGGCGGTGCCCCACTGGTCGGTGACCTCGGGTCGGGAGAAGTCATAGACGTGCGGGTGCCAGGTGTCCTCGTCCAGACACTCCAGCTCGGTGGTGTACTCCACGGTGTTGCCGTGCGGGTCGAGGAAGTAGGTGAAGGTGTTGTCGCCCGCCATGTGGCGACCCGGCCCCCAGATCTTCCTGAAGCCCGCGCGCGTCACGCGGCCGGAGCCGCGCATGTACTCGTCGATGCCGCGCATCTCGAAGGAGACGTGGTGCAGGGCGGTGTGCGGGCCCTGCGCGATGGCCATCGAGTGGTGCTGGTTGCTGATCCGCATGAAGTGCATGACCTCACCCATGCGGGGCGAGGACAGCGTGTCGGAGAGCGCGAAGCCCAGGTGGCGCTCGTACCACTCGCGCGTGCGGTTCAGGTCGGGGGAGTTGAGGACGACGTGGGAGAGCTTGACCGGGATGGACTCCTTCTCCTCGATCCTGCGGTGCTGCCTGACCTCGACGTCGGCGGAGACCTCGATGGTGCGGCCGTCGACGTCGAAGAAGCGGAAGCCGTATCCGCCGCCGGGGGTGGCCACCTTCCCCGGCTGCGTTATCACCTGCACGCCGGCGGTGAGAAGCCGTTCGGCGAGGGTGTCGACGTCGGCCGCGTTCGCCGCCCCGTACGAGACGAGGTCGAGGCGCTTCTCCCCGGCCTTGCGCAGCCGGACGACGTACTGCTCCGGTGAGCCCTCAGCGGCGAGGAAGGAGATCCCGGAGTCCTCGGCGACCTTCGTCAGACCCCAGACGCCGGCGTAGAAGTCGAGCTGCTTGTCGTAGTCGGGGACGGCGAGGTCGACGTGCCGGAGGTGGGTGAGCAGGCGTGCGGTCATGGGGGTCAGTCCTTCCGGAGACGGAGCAGTGCGGCGGCGTTGGCGCCTCGTACGGCGTGGAAGTCGGCATCGGTCAGGTGGGCGGCGCGCAGGGCGCCGACCGGGTCCTCGCTGCCCATGTCGAAGGGGAAGTCCGAGCCGAGCAGCACCCGGTCGGCGCCCGCGACCCGCACCAACTCCCGCAGTACGTGGGGGTCGTGCACGAGGGAGTCGAAGAACAGACGCCTGAGGTAGCTGCTCGGCCGGTGCGCGCAGCCTGCCCCCGCGTCGGAGCGGGCCGACCAGGCGTGGTCGGCGCGGCCGATGTGGGTGGGCAGGTATCCGCCGCCGTGCGCCGCGATCAGTGTGAGACCGGGGTGCCGGTCGAGGACGCCGGAGAAGACCAGGTGGGACAGCGCGACGGCGTTCTCGGCGGGCTGCCCGACGCTGTTCGACAGGTACCACCGGTCCAGGCGCTCGTCGAGCGTGCAGCCGAAGGGGTGCAGGAAGAGGACCGCGCCGCTCTCCTGCGCCCGGGCCCAGAACGGCTCGTACGCGGGATCGGACAGTTCGCGGCCCGGGGCGTGCGAGGAGATCTCGACTCCCGCCAGACCCTGCTCCAGTGCGTGGTCGAGGGCGCGGACGGCCAGGCCGGGATGCTGGAGCGGTACGAGCCCCAGGCCCCGCAGCCGTTCGGGCGCTGCCGAACAGTGGGCGGCGGTGGCCTCGTTGGCCAGCCGGCACACCGTATCGGCCGTCACCTCGTCCGCCCAGTAGTGGTAGTGCGAGGGGGAGGGGCTGACCAGCTGGACGTCCACGCCCTGGTCGTCCATCGCCGCGATGCGGGCACGGACGTCGGTCAGGCGGGGGATCCGCTCGCCGATCATGGGACCGTTGACCGCGAGCGCGGCCGGGCCGTTGCGGCGCGCGTCGAGGGCGCGGGCCTCGGCGTGACCGGGCGCGCCCTCCACCAGGGCCTCGATCTCGGGCAGCAGGACGTGCGCGTGCACGTCGACGGTGGGGGCGAGGTGGTTCACGGCAGCTCCCGCAGCAGCGCCATCGTGCGGCCCATGAGGCCCGGGACGTCGGCGTCGCGGTCCCCGTCCAGTTGCCACTGCCCGATCTGCACGGACGCCTCGACGACCGGGCGTACCCGGGTGATGCGTCGCTCGTAGTACCTCTGGAGCAGGGCGTCGTCCCAGTCCTCGCCCGCGGCGTCGGCGGCCGTGAGCAGTTCGGCCAGGACGAGGGCGTCCTCCAGGGACAGGGCGGCACCCTGGGCCAGGGTGGGCGGGCAGCAGTGCGCGGCGTCACCGACCAGCACGACCCGGCCGCGGTGCCAGGAACCCTCGACCAGCATCCGGTCGAACCAGGTGTAGTTGACCTGCGCCGGATCGGTGATGTGCGTGGTGATCTCCGGCCAGTGGCCGCCGTAGTGCTCGGCCAGTGCGCGCATCTCGTCGGCGTAGGAGCCGGCCGGGATCGTGGCGCGGTCGCGGTTGGCCTCGACGACGTACGCGTACAGGGTGTCGGGGCCGGTGGGGCAGTAGCCGGCGATGTAGGCGGGGCCGCCGTAGGCGAGGTCGGTACGGGTGACCGAGGCCGGGCGGGGTGCGGCGATCCGCCAGATGGCCATGCCGGTGGGCTGGGGCCGGTCCGTGATGCCGATGGCGGCGCGGGTGGTGGAGCCCAGGCCGTCGGCGGCGATGACCAGGTCGTAGCGGGACTCGCCGCCGTCGCTGAAGCGCACGGTGACACCGGGCTCGCCGGCGGACTGCTCCAGCAGCTCCGCACGCACGCCCAGGCGGACGCGGGCGCCGCTCGCGCGGACCGCGTCGATCAGGACGCGTTGGAGCCTGGGGCGTTGCATGCCTACGGTGGCGGGCAGGTCGTCGCCGCCGGTGCGCAGGTCCTCGGCCACGTGCAGGACGGTGCCGTCGGGCGCGGTGATGCCGACCGCGTCGAAGCCGAACCCGGACTTCTCGACCTCCTCCCAGACGCCGAGTGCGCGCAGGACGCGCAGGGCGTTGCCCTGAAGGGTGATGCCGGAGCCCGCGGTGGCGTTCCAGTCGTCCTTCGCCTCGATCAGGTCGACCGTGATTCCGGCACGCCGCAGCAGGATCGTGACGGCGTTGCCGGCCGCGCCGCCGCCGATGACCAGGACCGTACGGGGTGAGCGCGGAGGTGTCATGGGAAACTCCCTTGTTCCGCTGGGTGGGTGAACGGCACGTCGCCGGTGGCTACTTGACGGCTATGGGGTTGACGGGCGAGCCGACCGCACCGGTGATCGCCAGGGGCGCGGCGGTCAGCCAGAACTCGTGGACGCCGTCCTCGGCGCAGTCCGCGGCGAGTGCGTCCAGATCCCACATCTCACCGACGAGCAGGCCGATGTGGGGGATGGCGACCTGGTGCAGGGGCTGGAAGGCGTGGTCGAACTCGTTGGGCCGGACCTCGAAGCCCCAGGTGTCGGTGGCGATCGCGGCGATCTCGGTGCGGTGCAGCCAGCCGGCCGTGGTGAAGGACAGGCCGGGTGCGGGCCCGCCCGCGTACTCGCCCCAGCCCTCGCGCCGGGCACGGGCCAGGCGCCCGGTGCGTACCAGGACGAGGTCACCGCGGCCGACCGTCACCCCGTGCGCCGCGGCGGTCGCGGTCAGGTGTTCCTCGGTGATCGCGAAGCCGTCGGGCAGCTCACCGGCCTCGCCCACCTCACGGCCGACGTCGAGGAGCACGCCCCTGCCGGCGACGCAGGGGGCCATGTGCTCGATGCCGGTGACGAGGTCGCCGTCGGAGGTGACGGTGGTGGCGGCGTCCCGGCCGTTCCACGCCTTGCCGTGGTCGAAGATGTGGCCGAGTCCGTCCCACTGCGTGGAGCACTGCAGCGGCATCGCTATCACGTCGTCGGCCCCGCCGAGCCCGTGCGGGAAGCCCTGACTGCCCAGGGCCGCGTCGGCGCCGGTGTCCAGCATGGTGTGCACGGGGTTGGTACGGCGCCGCCAGCCCTTCTGCGGGCCGTCCATGTCGAAGCGCTGCGAGAGGGAGAAGCTGGTGCCGCGGCGGACGAGGGCGGCGCCTTCGCGGCGCTTGGCCTCGTCGAGGAAGTTGAGGGTACCGAGCACGTCGTCCTCGCCCCAACGCCCCCAGTTGGAGCACGCCTTGGCGGCCTCAGCGATCGCACCCTCGGGGTCGGTCCGGTCCAGGCTCACGAGGCCACCCCCTCGGCGACGCAGCGGGTGCGCTGGGCACCGAGGCCGGTGATGGAGCCGTCCATCACGTCGCCGTCCCGCAGCAGCCGTCCCCAGTGCATGCCGTTGCCGGCCGGGGAGCCCGTCAACACCAGGTCTCCCGGGAGGAGTCGGGCACTCTGTGAGGCGTAGGAGACCATCCGCGCCACAGTGAAGATCATGTCCTTGGTGGACTCGTCCTGCATCGTCTCACCGTTCAGCTTCAGCACCAGACGCAGATCGCCGGGGTCGGTGACCGACTCGGCGGGCACGATCCAGGGGCCGAGCGGGGTGAACCCGGGGGCGTTCTTGCTGCGCAGCCAGTCGGTGCCGATCTGCGGCATGTCGCGGCGGAAGACGCCGGCGCGGTCGGTGAGGTCGTTGGCGATGGTGTACCCGGCGACGTACTCCAGCGCCTCCTCGACGCCGACCCGGTGCGCGGGCCGCCCGATGACGGCCGCCAACTCCAGCTCCCAGTCGGGCTTCTCGGCCCACTGCGGGAGCACCACGTCGTCGTACGGGCCGGTGACCGCGCTCGGCAGGCCGAGGAAGACGTACGGGAGGTCCTGAGCAGCGCGGCGGTCCATGAGCTCCGCGGCCTCGGCCCGCCGCTCCTCCTCGGGGCGCTCGTCGCCGGGCGCGCGGTGCGCTACGTGCAGGTCGATGACGTGCCGGCGGTAGTTGGCGCCGGACTGGAAGACCTGGCGAGGCTCGACCGGTGCGTGCACCCGGAACTGAGCCAGCGGCCCGCGTACCGTCGCGCCGCCGTCGGCCAGCTCCCGCAGGCGCGGCAGGACGGACGGCCAGTCCGTCAGGAGGCGCCTGATCGTCAACCGCTCGTCGCCGAGGGCGAGGCGCAGGTCCACGACCTGCTCCTCGGACGTCACCAGCGCGGGGAACGCCGGCCCTGGCGGAGCCGAGAGCGTCGCAAGAGCGAAGGGGCCGGCGAAGAGGGGGGAAGCGGGAGCAGGTTTCACGGACACGTCCTCCTGGTTGCGGTGGGACCAATCTGGACCCGCAACCAGGGATCAGGGAAATCGATTATGTGGATGGATTCCATCCGCGAGACAGATTTACGCTGGTCGGGCGCCGCACAGCAGTCCGCGCCGCATCGCACAGCGGTCTCCGGCCGCCCCAAGCAGCGACCCTGGTCGCCTCGAACAGCAGGGAAAGCCCGTGAACCTGGCCCGCCTGGACCTCAACCTCGTCGTCGCCCTGCGTGCACTGCTCGAGGAGCGCAACGTCACGCGCGCCGGCCAGCGCGTCGGGCTGAGCCAGCCCGCGATGAGCGCCGCGCTGGCCCGCCTGCGCCGGCACTTCGACGACGACCTGCTCGCCCGCGTCGGCGGCCGCTACCAGCTGACCGCCCTCGGACAGGTCCTCCTCGACCGCACCTCGACCGCGTACGACGTGCTGGAGCGCCTCTTCGCCAGCCAGGCCGACTTCGACCCGGCCCACGAGACCCGCGAGTTCAAGCTCGTCGCCTCGGACTACGCCGTCTCGGTCTTCGGCGCCGAACTGGCCCGCGTCGTGCACGAGGAGGCCCCCGGCATCCGGCTGCGTTTCAGCCAGACCCCGGCCTCGGTCGTCGACGACACGGCGACGCTGCTCAGCACGGTCGACGGGCTGCTCATGCCGCACGGCGTCATCAACGACTTCCCGGCCACCGACCTCTACAGCGACCGCTGGGTCTTCCTCGTCGCCGACGACCACCCGAGTGTCGGGGACACGCTCACCCGCCAGGACCTGGCGCGGCTGCCCTGGGTCACCTACCAGCGCACCTACGACGCCCCGGCCGTCCGCCAGCTCGGCATGCTCGGCGTGGAACCGCAGGTCGAGGTCTCCGTCGACAATTTCCAGTCGCTGCCGCTGCTGGTGGCCGGCACCCGCCGCATCGCGCTGATCCAGGCGCGGCTGGCCCGCCTGCTGGCGCCGCTCGCCGCCGTCCGTGTCATCGAGCCGCCCTACGAAGCCGTACCCCTCCAGGAGGCCCTGTGGTGGCATCCGGTGCACACCCACGACGCCGCGCACATCTGGCTGCGGGAGACCGCTGCCCGCGTCGGCCGGCGTCTGCCCGGGGCGCGGAAGGCGAGCGGCCGGCGTGACGCGGGCGGGGGTCGGCATGCGCCTGGTGAGTCCTCGGCATCCGCGCAACGGGCTCTTTGTGAGGAGCACAACCCGTGTGGCCTCGGCTGTCCGGGGCCCTCGACGGACGGCTGTGCGTTCGGGTGCACCCGGTGAGGCGAAGTGGTGCATCCCTTACCGCACTTCACGCCTTCACCGGTTGAGCAGGCGCCGCGCGAGACTGCGCAACCGGGCTCGGCGACGTGCCCGGTTGCGGTGGGGCCGGGTGGCCAGTAGACGGGTGAAGAGTTCCTCGTGCAGCGCGGCGATGCGCTCCGGGTCGTATCGCCGCGCGGAGTGCAGGGCCGCCTCTCCCAGCTGCCGCCGCGCAGCGTTGTCCTCGACGAGGCCGAGGAGGGCTGCCGAGAGGGCGTCGCGGTCGCCGGTGGGGACGAGGCGGCCGTCGACGCCGTCGCGGATGATCTCGGAGGGGCCGAGCGGGCAGTCGGTGCTGACGACGGGTACCCCGACGCGCATGGCCTCCACGATGGTCATGCCGAAGGACTCCGCGTCAGAGGCCACGGCGACGATCGACGCCCGGGCGAACTCCTCCTCGATGGGGGAACGGAACCCTGAGAGCTCTACCTGAGAACCCAGTTCGTGCGCCCTGATCAGCGTCTGGAGGCGGGCCTTGTCGGTGCCTTCCCCGTATATGCGCAATGTCCAGTCGGGATGCTTCGAGGCGATGTCGGTGAAGGCGTCGATGAGCAGGTCGAAGCGCTTGGCCCGGGTCAACCGCCCCGCTGCGGCAATCACCTTGGCGGTGCCGTCGGACGGTGCGGCGCACGGGTCGGGGACGCTGTTGGGCACGGAGGTGATGTGGACGCCGGGCAGCTTCATCCGGGAGCGGTAGACCGCTGCGTCGGCTTCCGTGGTGGTGACGACGGCGTCCAACCGGCCGTATTCGCGGGCGAGTACGGCGCGCAGTCGTTTGCTGTGGGCGTCGTGGGTGAGGTGCTCCTGGGCGATGCGGGTGGCCCGCCGGGGGCCGAAGCGGGCGAGGTAGACGTTGACGCCCGGACGGGTGCCGATGAGTACGTCGGCATCACTGGCTCGCAGGTGTTCCCGTGCCCGGTCGTCATTCAGGCGGCTGTACTGGCGATGGCGCTTCTCCTCTTTGGGGAACACCTCGGCCGGCTGCTGCAGACGGGGATCGTCGAGGTCGGCTGAGCCGGGACGCAGGTCCACCAGGGGGATGAGCCGCACGCGCTCGTCGACGGTGAAGCGGGGCTCGGTGCGGTGCCTGAACATCGACACGATCTCCACCTCGTGGCGGTCGGCGAGGGCCGCGGCGAGGTTGAGGGTGGTGCGGATCGTGCCGCCCACGCCGTAGACGTTGTGTATGAGAAAAGTGATCTTCACGGTGGTTCTCCGAGGTTCGTGCGGCCCGGTGAAGCGGCGGGTGAGGCGGCGGAGGGCGAGGGAGAAACAGGCGGCGGCCCCGGGGGCAAGCGGCCCTGCCGATGCGGCATGTCGTCTTATTGGTGGACAAAGGGCTCGCCCAAGAGCGCATGACTCTCCCACCCGGGTGCCGTTGTGTCCGGCCGGGCTCTTTTGCCGAGGGGTTCAGTCAGTGGTGGTGGCGGACTGCGGGAGCGCTTTCAGCCTGGCCATCAGCGCTGCCAGGAACGCCAGCCAGGCGCCGGCCAGGCACCAGCCGGCCAGCACGTCGCTGGGCCAGTGGACGCCGAGCTGGATCCGCGTCAGCCCGACGGCGAGAGCCCACGCCAGTGCCACCCCCTGCGCGACTCCGGCGAGGGTGCGATGTGCCGAACGTGCCAGGGCCCAGCACAGGAGTCCCGCCACCAGGGCGGAGGTGGTGCTGTGGCCGGAGGGAAAGGAGAGCCCGGAGGCGTGGGTGGCCCAGTCGGTGCGGGCGGGGCGAGGGCGGGCGAGCGCCTCCATGAGGCCGAAGCGGATCGCCTGGCCGGTGGCGAGGACGGCTACGGCAAGCGTTGCGCGACGAAGCCGATCCGGTCCGTTCCGCGTACCGATCAGGCCGGCGGCGAGGGCCAGGAGGTACGGCCAGATGCCCGTACCGGACGCGGTGACCGCACGAGCCACCCGGCGGATCGCGGTGCCTCGGTGATGCAGCGCCCAGAGGTGCAGTGGGACGTCACCGGGCAACGGATCCCCGTCGGTGACGAGCACGGACACCGTCAGCAGCAGGAATGCGGCAGCGGAAGCGACCGCCACCCAGCCGGCGATCGTTGGCCGGCGCCCGGCACGGCGCGCGTCCGCGGTGGCGGCACCGGATGCATGGCTCACGGCGTCTGTACCTGACCGGCCGGCGCGGCGTCCTGCCGTGAGGCGGACCGGGAGCGCGCCGACAACGCGAGCCGGGTCAGCGCGGTGGCGGCAAGAGCCCCGATGACAAGCCCCGCAAGTACGTCGTGTGGGTAGTGCGCGCCCACCCAGACGCGCGAGGCCGCCATGAGCAGGGCCACGGGGACGGTGAGCAGGCCGACCCGGCGGTCGATCAGCAGGAGCGCTACGGCCGCAGCTGCGGCGACCGTGGCGTGGTTGCTCGGGAAGGACCAGTCACCGAGTGGGGGGCAGGGTTGAACAGTGGCGACGTGGAGGACCTGGCATGGGCGCTGCTCGTCCACGAGGCTTTTGAAGAGGTCGTTCGCCGCGTAGCTGAGCACGACCACCACGGGCACCGCGTACACCGGCACCATGGGGCGGCCCGCGCGGCGCGCGCGCCACCACGCGAAGACCATGAGCAGTGCGAACAGTCCCAGCCCGAAGTCCGTCCACACTGAGACGGCGCTGTTGAAGGCGGCCGGGACATGGCGGGTGAGGTGTGTCACGTCCAGGTAGAGGCCGTCGTCGAAGAATCGCGGTTCCGGCTGTGTCACAGGACACCGCCCGTACCGCGTCCGGCGGCTGCCTCGCGCCGGCCCCTGCGGATCTCACCGGCGAGCGGCAGGAGTGAGATCACCACGATGAGGCCGACGAGGGGGAGCAGGTAGTGATCGATGTGGGGCACCGAGGAGCCCAGGAGGTATCCGGCCACCACCAGGGAGACCGTCCACAGGACGCCGCCCGCCGCCTGCCACAGGGCGAAACGCCCAGGTGGCACCTCGAGGATTCCGGCGAGGGGATTGAGCACGGTGCGCACGACGGGGATGAAGCGGGCCAGCACGATGGCCTTCACGTGTCCGTACCGGCCGAGCAGTTCCTCGGCGCGGGCAGCGCCGGCACGGAGTCGCCGTGCGCGGCTGCGGGCCAGTAGGGGGCGCCCCCCGCGCTGCCCGATCCAGTAGCCGGACTGTGCGCCGGCGAGGGCGCCGACGACGGCGGCCACGAGGACCTGGGGGAGGGAGAGGTGAACTCGGCCACCCGCCGGGACGCACAGGAGTCCGGCGGTGAACAGCAGTGAGTCGCCGGGGAGGAAGAAGCCGACCAGGAGGCCGGTCTCGGCGAACAGGACGACGGCCACGCCCGTCGCCCCGAAGGCGGTCAGCAGTGAACCGGCGTCCAGCACGTTCACCGCGAGCGGGACGTGCGTGGCCAGGGCGTAGGCCTGCGGGCACAGAGGCACGGCAGGTTCCTTCCACGAGAGGTGCGCAGGGCGAGCGGAAGCCCGCATCGACTACAGCCTAGTAGACGGTCTACATAACTGTAGACGTTATGGTGGGAGGATGAGTTCCATGACTGAGGAACACGGAGACCGCCGCCCTGCCGGTGAACTGGAGGCGAAGGTGCTCGCGGCCCTGTGGGCAGCGAAGGTCGCGCTGACGCCGGGAGGCGTGCGGGAAGCCCTCGGCGAGGGGCTGGCCAGGACCACGGTGACGACCATCCTGACAAGGCTGCATGCGAAAGGCCTGGTCACCCGGGCGCCTGCCGGTCGCGGTTACGCCTATCTCCCTGCCGCTGACGCCTCCGGACTCACCGCCAGGCGGATGCATGCCGAGCTGAACCGGGGTGAGGACCGCGGCAGCGTACTGGCCCGGTTCGTCTCCGACCTCAGTGACGAGGACGAACAGGTACTCCGGGCCCTGCTGGACGAGGCGGACGGAGGCGCCGAGAAATGATCTACGCGGTCTGGATCCCCCTGCTGATCCCGCTACTGGCCGTGCCCGTCGCCCGCCGTGCCGCCGGCTCACTGCCGCCCCGTGCTGCTGCCTGGTCCCTTGCGGGGTGCTCGCTGCTGCTGGCTGCATGCAGCACCGCGGTGCTGGGGCTGCTCGCCCTCGGCGGCCTGCTGCGCCTCGCCCCCGTCGCCTCGCTCGACCACCTCTCGCCGCGCTTGCTGGGGGACCACACCTGGCTGACGGTGCCTGCCGCCTGGCTGGCCGCCGGATTGCTCGTGGTCGGGCTCGCCCGGGCCGGGTGGGGGCTCACACGCCAGTGGCGGGAACTCAGGTCGGCCCACGAGGCGGCCGGGCCCGGGGAAGACGATGACCTTGCCATCCGGCCGGGCCCCTACCCGTACGCCTACGCGCTGCCGGGGCGACGCGGTGGCCGGGGGCGTGTGGTGGTGAGTGCCGCGATGCTGCGGGCCCTGAAGCCCGACGAGCGCGAGGCGCTGTTCGCGCATGAGCGGGCGCACCTGGCGGGACGCCACTACCTCTTCCTGGGGGCCGGACAGGCAGCGGCGGTGCTGCATCCCGCACTGCGTGGTCTGCGGGAGCCACTCGCCTACGCGTTGGAGCGGTGGGCGGACGAGGCCGCCGCAGAGGCGGTGGGCGACCGACGGCTGGCCGCGCGGGCGATCAGCCGTGCCGCCCTCGCGGCCCATGACGCGAAGGCAGCGGTCCGGGGCCCGAGTGTGGCCCTGGGTGTCGCCAGTGGGCCGGTTCCCCGGCGGGTAGCGGCTCTCGTGGGCCATGACGAGAGGCAACAGGGGAGCCGGGGTGCGCGCGTGCAGCGACTGGTTGCGGCCGTCCTGCTGGGCTGCCTCCTGGCGTCCACGGCCTCGGCGATGCACGCCGCTCACGACCTCCACGGCACAGTGGAGACCGCCCAGAGCGACACCACCCCTCGGTGAACCGTTCTTGACGCCCTTCCTCAGCCCGACCGCAAGGGCGGGGAGGCCGCCGCCCGGCACACCTCGTCGGAACCCGCTCGGGGACTGGTGGGAAGCCGACGCGGGGCAGGCCGAGAAGAACCTCTTCGCGAGGGAACCGCTCCCGGCAGGGCCTCCTCGCGCGCCACGGACGCACTGCCGGCGGCGCCCACGATCCCGTCGGGTCCCTGCCGTCCAGCCGGCCGCACCGCGAAGGCGCGACGGCGCGACGGCGCGACCTGGCATGTCGGACCGGCGAACCACAGCGTCCCGGTCCCACTGCACCTGCCGGCAGGGCGGGCGTGTCACGCGGCGCCGGCGTTGGCTCGGAGGCATCCTGTGGACGCTTGTGCTCGGGAGACAGTCGATGAGAGGGCCGGTCATGCGGGTGTCGTCCGAGGGTGTCACGGAGGTGGTCCTCCTGGCGGATCCGGACGCTCCGACCGAGATCGCGCAGCGCATCGCCCGGGCACTTCCTGGCCGGCTCGCAGACAAGGCAGGTCGGAGGCGACGGTTCGACGTCAGGGTGGTCAGCGAGCCCTTCACCTCGGGGACCGAGGACCCGCCCACCCTGATGCGCCGGATCAGGGACCGGAAGAAGTCGGAGAACTGGGACGTCGTCGTGGCCCTCACCGACCTTCCGCTGCACTCACACAGGCGCAAACTCGTTGTGGACCTGAGCCATGAACACCGCTTGGCACTGCTCTCTCTTCCTCCGCTGGGGGGCTTGCGGCTGCAGAGGAAGGCCCGGCGGGCCGTTGAGGCGGCGGTACTCGACTTGGCGGGTCCGCGGGCCGACGGGGCCGGGGAGCCTTCACGGAGGGAGCCGCTGGGGCCTTCCATCGGTCGTGTCGCGCCGGTGTACCCGGGGCCGGTCGGTGAGGAGGAGACCGCGGATCTCCGGTACGTCGTCAGCGGGCCGCGCGGTTACCTGAGGGTGCTCGTCGGCATGGTCCGCGCCAACCGACCGTGGCGGTTGGTACCGGGACTGTCGAAGGCCCTGGCGGCCGCCCTCGCCACGGGAGCCATCGCCACCGTGAACTCCACCGTCTGGAATCTGGTCGAGGCTCTGAGCGTGCTGCGTCTCGTGATCGCCATGGTCGGGTCCGTCGCACTGATGACCGGCTGGCTGATCGTGGACGGGAAGCTGTGGCGTCGATCGGCGCAGGACTCGTGGGAGGCCAGGCAGAGGGCCAGGCTCTACAACGCCTCGACGGTCATGACCGTGGGAATCGGCGTGCTCGTCTGTTACGGGGGCCTGGTCGTCATCAACCTGATGTGGGCGCTGTTCATCATCAACGACCGAGTGTTCGCCTCCCTGACGCGTACTCCGCTGCATGCCGCGGAGTACGCGACGTTGTCCTGGCTCGTCGCTTCCGTCGCCACCGTGGGCGGCGCACTGGGATCAAGCCTGGAGAGCGACGAGGCCATCCGGGCAGCCGCTTACTCCAAGCGCGAGCAGGAACGCCGCCAGATGCTCGAGGACGACCAGGGGCCGGGGACCGGCGAGTAGCGCTCCGGCATCCCGGGGCGCTTTCCCCGGCGGGTGCAGCCGAAGGCGGCCGGGATCGCTGCCTGGCAGGAGAGGGCTCCGGTGCCACCGCCCGGCGCGAAGCACCGGGACCGGCGGCGAGGGCGGTCACCGCGGGGTGCTCGCCTCACGTGGACGAAAAGGCATGGAGGTACGAGGACGCCGCGTGGCCGGCCTCTCGGCGGCCGTCGGCCGCGGGGGGAGCAGAATTCACTCGAGTGCACGCACGACAGGGGGGATGACGTGCGGATGCACGGGGCGGCTCACAAGGTGGGGGAAGGCCCGCACACCGGTGGTCCCTGACGCCGCCGGGCAGACCAAGTTCCTCTCGCGTGGGGCCTCTCCCCAGTCGTACGTACGCGGGGTCGGTCTGCCAGGGCGGGCCGGGTGTCCGCCGGATCGGATGACGCTGTGACGACTTCGCCCTTCGGGTCCGCAGACCCGTTCTCGGACCTGTTCAACCGCTTCTTCGGCACGAGCCCGGCGGCGTCGCCGCCGGCGGTCCAGCGGGTGCCCATCGGACGCCTGCTCAGTGACGCCTCGCAGGAGCTCCTGGCGGCGGCCGGGGACCGGGCCGCCGAGGACGGGGCTGATCTCGACACCGGGCACCTGTTGTGGGCTGCCACCCAGGTCGCCCCTGGTCGCCAGCTGCTGGAGCAAGCGGGCGCCGACCCCGACGCGCTGGCGGCCCAGGTGGAGCAGTCGCTGCCCGCCGGCGGCGGCGTGGAGGAGCCGCGACTGACTCCGGCGGCGAAACGGGCCCTGCTCAGAGCACACGCCGCATCTCAGGAGGCCGGTGTGTCCTACATCGGACCCGAGCACATTCTGGCTGCGCTCGCGGAAGATCCCTCGTCCGGTGCGGCCAGTGCGCTGGGCTCGGAGGGAGCCGGTGCCCGCGGCGGCCTGGGCGGGGCCGGTGGCGGTTCGGCGGGGGGCGGGTCCAGTGCCACGCCCACGCTGGACGAGTACGGCCGCGACCTCACCGAGGAGGCCCGCGCGGGGCGGTTGGATCCGGTGGTGGGGCGAGCCGAGGAGATCGAGCAGACGGTGGAGATCCTCTCCCGGCGTTCGAAGAACAATCCAGTGCTGCTCGGTGACCCGGGCGTCGGCAAGACCGCCATCGTGGAGGGGCTCGCTCAGCGGGTGGTGTCCGGCGACGTGCCCAAGGCCCTGCGGGAGAGGCGAGTGGTCGCCCTGGACCTCTCCGGGCTGGTGGCCGGTTCGAAGTACCGCGGGGAGTTCGAGGAGCGCCTGAAGAAGGTGATCGACGAGGTGACCGGGGCGCAGAAGAGCATCATCCTGTTCATCGACGAACTGCACACGGTCGTGGGCGCCGGTGGCGGGGGCGAGGGGTCCATGGATGCGGGAAACATCCTCAAACCCGCCTTGGCCCGCGGGGATCTCAGCGTGGTCGGCGCCACGACGCTGGAGGAGTACCGCAAGAACATCGAGAAGGACGCCGCACTCGAACGTCGCTTCCAGCCCGTGATCGTGCCGGAACCCACGGTCGAGGAGACCGTGGAGATCCTTCAGGGCCTGCGCGACTCCTACGAGGCCCACCACGGCGTGCACTTCACCGACGCGGCGCTGGAGAGTGCGGCGATTCTCTCCGACCGCTACGTCACCGACCGGTTCCTGCCCGACAAGGCCATCGATCTGCTGGACCAGGCGGGGGCCCGGGTGGCGCTGCGCGGCGGCGAGGACAGCCCCGAGGCCGACGAGGCCCAGGAGGAGCTGACCCGGCTGAACCGGGAGAAGGACGAGGCCGTCCACAACGAGGACTACGAGCGGGCCGCGGGGCTCAAGAGGCAGATCGAGGAGACGCAGGGAAGACTCTCGGGCCTGGACGGCGAACGGCCGCCCGCGGCCGAGGTCACCGAACAGGACATCGCCGAAGTCGTCTCCCGGCGCACCGGCATTCCGGTCGCCCAGTTGACGGCCACCGAGCGTGAACGCCTGATCCGGCTGGAGGAGACCCTCCACGAGCGGGTGATCGGCCAGGACGAGGCGGTCACCGCGGTGGCGCAGGCCGTGCGACGGGGCCGCGCCGGGATGGGCGACCCCGACCGGCCCACCGGCAGCTTCCTCTTCCTCGGGCCCACCGGTGTCGGCAAGACCGAATTGGCCAAGGCCATCGCCGAGATCCTCTTCGGTCAGGAGGACCGTCTCATCCGCTTCGACATGAGTGAGTTCCAGGAGCGCCACACCGTGTCCCGCCTCGTCGGCTCGCCCCCCGGGTACGTGGGCTACGACGAGGCCGGGCAACTCACCGAGGCGGTGCGCCGCAAGCCGTACAGCGTGTTGCTGTTCGACGAGGTGGAGAAGGCCCACCCGGACGTCTTCAACCTGCTGCTCCAGGTTCTCGACGACGGACGGCTGACCGACGCGCAGGGACGTACGGTCGACTTCCGCCACACGGTCCTCATCATGACGAGCAATCTGGCCTCGCAGCTCATCCTGAACCACCAGGGCGCCGTGGAGGAGATCCGCGAGGACCTGATGGCCGAGCTCCGCAGCCACTTCCGGCCCGAGTTCCTCAACCGCATCGACGAGGTGGTCGTCTTCCACGCTCTCACCCGGGAGGACCTCGTACGCATCGTCGACCTGCTGCTGGAGCGCAGCCGTCGCAGGCTGCACGCCCAGCAGGTCGGTCTCCAGGTGAGCGAGGGGGCCAAAAGGTGGCTTGCGGAGCAGGGCTACCAGCCCGAGTTCGGGGCGAGGCCGCTGCGCCGCACCATCCAGACGGAACTCGACAACCGGTTGTCCAACATGCTGCTCGACGGGCAGGTGGGCCCGGGTGACACCGTCACCTGCGAGGTCCGTGACGACCAGCTGCAGTGCACGGTCACCTCCGGCGACCGGAGGGGCGGTGCTGAGCCGGCCACGGCAGACTGAGCGCAGAGGTGCGTCGGCGGGTGCCGGTGTCCCCGGCCGGCACCGTGCGACCTCGGCCGGCCCCAGCGGTCGTGCCGGCGCTGTCCCCGCGGGCCTCGGTCTCCCTCCCCCGCGGCCGCACCTCTTGCGCATGGCCGGCGCGTGCGGCGGGGCGGTTCCCGTGCGCAGCGGGACCTGAACAGTCAGCCGGCCTCAGGGCTGTGCGCTACGGCTGTCCTACGGCGCAACAGGTCCGGGTGACTCGCCCGGCGAGGAGGGCGCAGGTGAAGGCGGCTTGCTGGTGCGGGTGCTGGTGCTCGGGCCGTGGGGTGGGGGAGTGTCGGCGGGGACCGACGGGTCGTCGCCCCGGGAGAGGAGCCGCGGCAGGACCAGGAGGACGGCTGCCAGCGCCGCGGCCAGCAGGACTACCGCGGCCCTGCGCAGTCCGGGACGGACGGCCACCCGTGCACGGGTTGACGGCGGGGGGACCGGGCGGAGAGTGGTGACCTGCCCGGCCCGGGCGTGCAGTGCGGCGCGAAGGCGGTCCTCGACGGCTGTCACGGCGTCTCCTTCAGTCTTCTGGCCAGAGCCGTGAGTGCCCGGCTCGCTGTGGACTTCACCGCGCCCCGGGACAGGTCCAGGGTTGCTGCGATGTCCGCTTCGGACATGTTCGACCAGTACCTGAGAACGAGGACCTCCCGCTGGCGCACAGTGAGCAGCCTCAGTGCTCGCAGCACCTCCTGGTGCTCCTCCCTGAGGAGGACCTCTTCCTCCGGCGGTGGCGCCGGGAGGGTGCGCGGGGGGATGTAGGCACGCACGGTGCGCCTCCTGCGCAGGACATCCCTGGAGGTGTTGACCACGCTGCGCCGTACGTAGGCTTCGGGGTCGCCGACGGTCTCGAGCGTGCTGCCGTGACGTCGGTAGAGGTTGGCGAAGGCTTCCTGGACGACGTCCTCGGCTGTGGGGATGTCGTCGACCAGGAGGACGGCCAGGCGCACGAGGTCGAGCCTGCGGTGGCGGTACAGCATGTCGATTTCTTCCGCCGCTGCGCCGGACGACCGGCCCCTGGGGACCGAGATGCTCCCGCCCTGGCAGAGGCGGGCCAGGAGCCGTCGCCACCGGCTGAGCGGGACGGCACCTGCACAGGTGAGAACGGCAGCCATCAGCGCCCGCCCCCAGCCGGCGGTATGGGGACGTCCTGGCGGGGTGCGTGCCGGCCGTCATCCGGCCCGGAGCGGCGGGGGGACGCCGGGAAGGTGCCGCAGTCGGTATCCGTGCGGGTCATTTCTGGCATAGGGGTCAACCTGTCGAGTGGATCACGTGGTTCAGGGCTTCCAGGAGACGCCCTCTACTGGGATGGACGTGTGGGGCGCCCCCAGGTTGCAGTGCACACCGTGGTGTGAGCGTGCAGTGGTGGCGTCGTCCGTCGGCCGCCTCCTGCACACAGATCGTCGGAACCGTCCTGCAACCTCGGGCAGGCCCGCACGTCTGTCAGGTCGTGAAGGGGAGTTCCGTCCCGGCAAGGATCAGGCGTGCCTTGCCTGCGTACGGCACACCGACGTGCAGGTGGGATCCGAGGTGGGCAGTGCTGAGAGTCAGAGTCGTCGCCGTCGCTGTGCTGGGCTGTCTGGGTCTGGTGTCGGGCTGTTCGGGCCCGGCCGGCAAGCCGGTGCGCGACGCGGAAGCCGGGACGTCGACGTCCTCCACACCGACGCCGTCCGGGACGGGGAGCCGTGCTCCCGCTTCGCCGCCGGATCACAAGCCCGTCTCCTACCAGCCGAGCTGGCCCGACCGGACCGTGCGTACGGCTCGGGGGCATCTCGTCGACACGTGTGTGCCCAAGGACCTGAGGAGCAAGGCCACCACGCTGACGACCAGCGACGGGGTGCATCTGTCGGCTCTGGTCCTGGGGGACGGGCCCGACGGTGTCCTCCTGGACCACGAACAGGGCTACAACATCTGCTCGTTCGTCGACATCGGGCGCAAGCTGGCGGAGCGCGGCTACCACGTGGTGATCCCCGAGTACCGCAATCACGGTGCCTCCGAGAAACTCACCGCCAACGAGCACATCGACCGCGATGCCCGGGCCGGCCTGGCGGAACTGCGACGTGTCGGAGCGAAGAGGGTGTTCCTGGCGGGCGCGTCGTGCGGGGGGACGACGGCAGCGGTCGCCGGTGTGGACACGCCGTTGCGCGTGGTGGGCCTTCTGATGATGTCCTCGCCTGCCCGGTGCCTCGGAGCCGACGGGGTGGCGGCGGTGCGGAAGCTGGAAGTTCCGACGTTGCTGGTGGTGTCGCCCGGTGACATGCAGGGCGCGGTGGAGAAGCAGGTCCGTGAGGTCTACGCGGCCTCCGCTGCCCGCAAGAAGCAGCTCGTCATCGACAGGAGCGGCCGCCACGGAACAGACATGATCAAGCGGGCCGGTGCCTCGGGGGCCGCGCTGCAGGACCGGGTCATCGCCTTCGTGGTCGATTCCTACGACGCCTCCCGTTGACACAGCAGCCACTTCAGTAGCTGGGGCGGTGGCGATGAGCGGCACCGCGCGCTCCCGCCCGGCCCCGTACTCACGGATGGAGAACAAGACAAGGTGAAGCGACACAAGCGTACGAGGGTTCCGGTCCGCCTGCTCGGCCTGTCGGCGGCGGCGCTGTCCGTGGCCGCAGCCGCCTTCACGTACACCTCCGCGGCGGGCGCCGAGGGAGTGGGCGAGGCGACGGGACGGAGCCCGGTGGCCGCGCCCGGGAGCACGAGGACGGTCCGCTACGACCTGGGCGACGATGCCTGGCACCTGCCGCAGACCGGTCAACCGGTCGAGCTGACCGGCGTGGTGCACTACCCCGCCGACCTGGGCACCGGGCGGCATCCACTGATCATGATGATGCACGGACTGCACGAGACCTGCGCCGATCGGAAGGCGGACGCCGCGCGCACTGCCGCCCAGCGCGACGGTGACGACGCCGCGTACGAGGCCGCAGGCGCCAAGCTGTTCGCCTGGCCGTGCGCACCGGGGACACCTGCCCTGCCCAGTGAGCTGGGATACGACTATCTGGCCCGGACGCTGGCCGCTCAGGGCTTCGTCGTGGTCTCGGTCGGCGCCAACGGCGTCAACGCCTCCTCTGTGACGGGCGATGACAACGCAGCCGCGCGGGCCGACCTCATCAACCGGCATCTGCGCATGTGGCAGGAGCTCAGCTCCGAGGACGCGGGTGAGCTCGCCGGGAGGTTCACCGACCCGGCGACCGGAGCGGCGCGAGGCGTCGGCTTCGCCCACCACGTGGACATGGGCGACGTGGGCATCATGGGGCATTCCAGGGGAGGCGCCGGGGTCACCTGGCAGGCCGCTGACAGCCACCGAGGGCAGTGGCCCGAGGGCGTCGAGGTCAAGGCGGTGGCGGCGTTGGCACCGGCCTACAACGTGATGACGGAGGATATGTCCCGCTACACCATCACCAAGACCCCCTTCGCCTCCTTCCGGGGAACATGCGACGGCCAGGTCGGCAGTGACGCCCTCTGGTTCGCGGCCGACGCGGCCAAGGGGAACCGAAGCGGCTTCTACCGGTTCGCGATCCACGGGGCGAACCACAACTACTTCAACACCCAGTGGTCGCCCCGGAGCCGTCAGGTCGCGGCCTCCGACGACGCCACACCGGTGGAAGGACACCCCGGCCAGTGCACGGACCCCCAGGGTGCGGCGCCTTCCAGGCAGCTGACCGAGCCGCAGCAACGCCAGGTCACCACCACGTACCTCGACGCCTTCTTCCGCCGCTACCTTCTCGGCGACACCGGGCAGGACCAGGTACTGACGGGGGCAAGGCACCCCGACGCGGCCATCACGGAGGTGGACGTCACCGCCACCGCGCCCTGAAAGGCAGCTGTCTGAGGACAGGCTTTCCGTTCGCGCATCGCAGGCCCGCGAGGCCGGGCCCCGGAGAAGCCGCACAGCGGCAAGAACCAGGACTACGGCCGGCAGCGCCGACGGTGAACCTCGCCGACGTCTGGCCTACTTCACAGGCGAGGACCGCGCGGTGCGTCGGGGCGTTCATGACCAGTAGGGACCGGTGGCGCCGGCAGGCGCGGCCGCCATGGCACAAGGAGAGGTGCAGACGTATGGGTGCAGAAGGCGTCATCGAGGAGACCGGAACGGGCGGGGTCGGCCCGGCGCAGTCGTCGGTTGCCGCGGCGGACAGGGGTGAGGGGAGTGGAGGGGGTGTCTCGGGGGAGCGGCTGGTGCTGTTCACCGACGCGGTGACCGCGATCTCCATCACCCTGCTGATCCTGCCGCTGGTCGACCTCGTCCCCGAGGTCGCGTCCGCCCACGAGCGCGCCAGCGAGGTGATCACCGGTCACCTCGACCAGGTCTGGAGCTTCCTGCTCAGCTTCGTGGTGATCGCGAACATCTGGCGGGAGCACCACCGGGCCTTCTCGACGGTGAGGACGGCCACCCGCTCCCTGACGGTGTGGAACATGGGATGGCTGCTGTCGGTCGTCGTGCTGCCCCTGCCGACGGAGATGATCGGCGCCTTCGGCGGTGACCGGTTCGTGGCGGCGTTCTACTACGCGGTGCTCCTGGCCGGCATGGTGTGCCGGCTGGCCATGCTGCACATCCTGAAGAACAACCCCGGCATGGTCGAGGCGGACGGCACGGAGACCCGCGCAAGGACAGCGCGCCTGTACAGCGACAGCTGGATCAACGTGATAGCCGTGGTCGTCGCCTTCGCCCTCGCCCTGGCCGTACCGGTGCTGCAGTACTACACCCTGTTGCTGCTGCTCGTGCCGGGACGGTTGGGCTTCACGGGCCGGCGCAGCACGCGCTGACCACCGGACCGGCCCGGGCCCGGGTATCCGCCTGAGCCCGCGGAGCAGCTGCTCCGCGGCCCGCGGACGCGGCGGCCACGGGACACCCGAGGAGGCCGGGCAGGACACCACCTGCCCGGCCTCACCGCCACCCGGCTCGGTCGCGGTCCGACCGGCACGCTTCCGTGGTCCACCCGGCTGGGACGGACAACTGCCCCCGTCCCAGCCGCAGGTCGCGGTGGTCAGCGGTGATGGGCGAGCCCGTTGCCGGGTCGCCCCATGGGGCGGCATCCTGAACGCGGCTCCGAGCACGCCTGCGCCCACTGGGTCACGGGTCAGGCCGCACCTGGCCGGACCACCCGTGACGCAGACGGGTAAGGAAAGCCCCGAGTGGGTGAGCGGCGTGGTGTGGCGACCGGGCGTGGTCAGGCGGGCTGGCCCATGGGCCGGATGGTCAGGGTGTTGAGGTCGACGCCCGCCGGCTGGTCGAGGGCGAAGCAGACGGCCTCGGCGACGGGCTGGGGAGGCAGGGCGAAGGGGGGAACGCCGGCGCCCTGCCAGAAGGGTGTGTCGATCATGCCGGGGTTGACGAGGGTGACGCCGATGCCGCGCGTCGTGGCGTGCAGACGCAGGTTCTCAGCGAGTCCGGTGGTAGCCCACTTGGTGGCCGAGTAGAGGTTGGCGGGGGAGTTCTTCAGCCCGGCGACGCTGCCGATGAGCACCAACCGTCCGCCACTGTCCTCAAGGTGGGGCAGGGCGGCATGGGCCAGCAGGGCGGGGCCGAGGACGTTGGTGAGGACCATGGGCGCCCACAGCGTCGGGTCGCCGGCTCCGACGGAGTCGCCGGACATGAATCCGGCGTTGGCCACCGCTGCGTCAAGGGCACCGAAACGCGCCACGGTACGGGCCACGGCCGACTCGGTGGCCTGCCAGTCCGCCGCGTCCGCGACCAGGCCCAGCAGACGGTCGGGGTGGCCGGCCTCGTCGAGGAACGCCTTCAGCCTGCTCTCGTTGCGGCCGGTGACGGCCACGCGGTGACCGCGGTCGAGGAGCAACCGCGCGGTGTGGGCGCCGATACCGCTGGTCGCGCCGGTGATCAGTACGGTCCTGCTGGTCATGGTCATGCTCCTGAGGCGTGGACGGGGACGGCGGACTGCGGCCCGTGGTGCGAAAGGCCGCTCAGGTCCGCCGACTTCAGGAAACCGGCGCCGTCAGAGGCGGGGAAGGTCGCGTTTATGGGGGGTACAGACACAACCTCTCTCTGCCGGCCGGACCACGGATACCGTGGGCGGATGGAACCTCCGCCCGGAAACCGCACCGGGAGTCACACGGACAACCGCTCGGACATCCGCGACTTCCTCGTCAGCCGACGCGCCAAACTCGCCCCGGAGCGGGTCGGACTGCCCACCGGCCGGCGACGCCGGGTTCCGGGACTACGCCGAGAGGAGGTCGCAGCCCTCGCCGGCGTGAGCACCGAGTGGTACACGCGGCTGGAGAAAGGCCACATCAGCGGCGTCTCCGAGGGCGTGCTGGAGGCGGTCGCACGGGCGCTGCTCCTCAACGAGGACGAGCGCACCTACCTGCTCGATCTGGCCAGAGCAGCTCGCCCCACCCGCCGCGGGCCGCACCGGCGCAAGGACGTCGAGATCCCGTCCTCCGTCCAGTGGATGGTGGACTCCATGACCATGGCCCCCGCCTTCGTGCGCAGCGGACATCTGGACATCGTCGCGAGCAACGCACTGTGCAGGGCCCTGTACGCACCGATGTTCGACAGCGCTACCACCGGCGACCGCGGCTGCGCCAACTTCCCCCGTTACTTCTTCCTCGACCCTGGCTCCCTCGACTTCTTCGTCGACTGGGAGGAAGGTGCGAGGGCCACGGTCGCAGTGCTCCGCGCCGAAGCCGGACGCGCACCTCACGACCGGTCCCTGCGCGAGCTCGTCGGCGAACTGTCCGCACTGAGCCCCGACTTCCGCACCATGTGGGCCAGTCACGACGTCCGCATCCATCACGAAGGCGTCAAGCGGCTCAACCATCCCGAGGTCGGCGGTCTGGAGATGACCTTCCGCTCCCTGAACCTGCCCCTGCCCCAACGGGCCGTCCACGACCTGACCGTCTACGCGGCCGAGCCGGGCACCCCCTCGGAGGACCGCCTCAGACTCCTCGCCAGTTGGACGGCACCGCAGACCTCTCCTGCCGAGGTGAGTGCAAGGAAGGCTGAGGCAGCGGATCAGAGGGGAGGAGGGGCCGTGGTGCGGAAGCGGGCCCGGTAGACGGTGGGAGAGACGCCGAGGGCGTGCTGGAAGACGCGCCGCATCGTCTCCGACGAGCCGAAGCCGGTCCGCCGCGCGACCTCCTCCACCGAGGCGGTGCCGCAGGACAGCAGGGCCTGCGAGGCCTCCACGCGGACGGCATCGACGGTACTGCCCCGGCGTCATGCCCGTCTCCTGCCGGAAAAGGCGGGCCGGACCGTGCCTCAGCGCTCCCTGGCCACCGCGAGGAGTTCCGCTGCCGGCCCGACGAGCCTGCGACCGCCGCGCCAGACGGCTCGGAGGGTACGGCTCAGGGCCAGGCCGTCCACCGGTACGGAGACCAGCCTGCCGTCCGCGATGTCGGTGCGGACCGCGAGCTCGCTGATGACGGCAGGTCCGGTGGCGGCGATGACGGCGCTGCGCACCGCGGTGGCCGAGCCGAGCTCCAGGAGCGGCCGGGCCGTGCCGGCACCGGCGCGGGAGAGTACCTGGTCCAGCGTCTCCCGGGTGCCGGACCCCGGTTCTCTCACGACCAGAGGCGTCGAGGCGAGTTCGTCGATGGTGAGCGGTCTGCGCCGGCGGGCCCACGGATGTCCGGGGGCCACCACCACGACCAGCCGATCGCTGGCGACCTGACGCGTGGCGAAGCCTGCCGGTGCGCGGGGTGACTCGACGAACCCGATGTCCACGGCGTCGCCGGCCACCAGCGCCACGACCTGCTCGCTGTTGGTGACCTGGAGCCCGACGTACAGCTCCGGCCGCTGCCTGCGCAAGCGCCCGATCCACCCGGGCGCGAGGTGTTCGGCGATGGTCATGCTCGCCGCGAGGCGCAGTTCCGCGTCGCGCCGGGTGCGGAGGGCCTCCGCTGCGACCAGTAGTTCGTCGAGGTCGTCGAGGAGTCGCTGGGACCACCCCACCACCATGTGCCCGGCGTCCGTGAGCTCCGATCCGCGGCGTGAGCGTTCCAGGAGCACCAGCCCCAGATTGCGTTCCAGGGTGGACAGTCGCTTGCTGGCGGCGGGCTGGGACATGCCGAGGCTGGAGGCGGCAGCGCCCAGGCTGCCGTGCCTTCCCACCCTGACGAGAAGCGTCAGGGAGTCGAGATCCGGGGTGCGGGCCATGCCTCGACGTTACGGGACCACCCGCCGCGTGTCATAACCAGAGGGAATGAGGTGGTCGGTATTCGGCGGCTACAGGTCACGCCGGTGAGGCGGCAGAGTCCTTCCCATGAGCAAGGTATGTCTCCACCGGACTTCCCTGACCGTGCTGGCCGGGCCCCTGCGCGATCTCTCCTCGCGTCTTCCCGGACTGGTGGTGTGCGGTGCCGTCGCCGGGGTGGCGACCCTCGTGGGGCAGCAGCTCCCCGTGGTGGGCGGCCCCGTGTCCGGCATCGTCATCGGCGCCCTCCTGGCTGTCGCGACCGGGCCGGGAGAGCGGCTCCGGCCGGGCATCACCACAGCGGGCAGGACGGTGCTCCAGGTGTCCGTCGTGCTGATGGGGGCCAACCTGTCCCTCCGGCAGATCACCCGGGCGGGCACGCAGTCGCTTCCCGTCCTGCTCGGCACGTTCGCCGTGTGCGCGATCGCTGCTTTCCTGCTCGGGCGCCGCCTGCGGATCCCGGACCGTCTGACGACCCTGGTGGGGGTGGGCACCGGCATCTGCGGCGCGTCCGCCATCGCCGCAGTGACCCCGGTCGTCGGCGCCGTCGGGACGGAGGTGGCCTACGCCGTCTCCACCATCTTCGTCTTCAACGTCGCGGCCGTGCTCGTCTTCCCCCTGGTCGGCCACCTCCTCGGCCTCAGCCAGCACGCGTTCGGCCTGTTCGCCGGCACAGCCGTCAACGACATGTCCTCGGTGGTCGCCGCAGCGGCGACGTACGGCACCGCAGCGGGCGCCTGCGCAGTCGTCACCAAGCTCACCCGGACCCTGCTCATCATCCCCGTGAGCCTGGCCCTGTTCGCCCTCGCGCAGCGAAGGGCCCGCCGATCCCACGCGCAGACCACCGGCGGGCAGCCGGTGCGCGTCCGGTCGTTGGTGCCCTGGTTCCTGGTGGGGTTCCTGCTGACGGCCACCGCCAACACCCTCGGACTGGTCCCGCAGGCCGCCCACGGCGCGCTCGGCGGGGTGTCCGCGTTCCTCATCACCATGGCGCTGTCCGCCATCGGGCTCTCCACCGACATCCGCAGCCTGCGGCGCGCCGGCCCGCGCCCGCTGCTCCTGGGCGGCACCCTGTGGCTCGTCGTCTCCGGGACCAGTCTCCTGCTGCAGGCCCTCACCGGTCTGCAATGACCGCCCGGCCGACTCCGGACACCTCGGCGCAGTCCCCTCCGCCCGCTGGACCCGCAACGAGGTAGGGCCGCACCCTGATCACGTGACGGAAGAAGCTGCCCCCCTGCCCACCGCGACGTGGTACGCGCGGCCCGCCGCCCGCGCCTGGACCTGCCCCCCTGTCTGCGCCGAGGTGCGCCACTTCCACGCCTCCCTGCCGCACTACGCCCCCACTCCGCTGGTCGAAGTACCCTCCATAGCCGCTGAGTTGGGTGTCGGGCGGGTGTTCGTCAAGGACGAGTCGCGCCGTCTGGGACTGCCCGCGTTCAAGGCGCTGGGCGCCACCTGGGCGGTGCACCGCACGCTTGCCGAGCGTACGGCGCGCGGGGCGTCGGGCCAGGTCACGCTGGTGACCGCCACCGACGGCAACCACGGCCGGGCCGTGGCCCGCACGGCCCGGCTGCTCGGCCGGCGCGCCCACGTCTTCGTCCCGCAGGGCGTGCATCCGAGTGCCGCCGCGGCCATCGCCGCCGAGCACGCCGAGGTCACCCAGGTCACCGGGGCGTACGACGAGGCCGTGCGCCTGGCGGCCGAGGCGGCTGCGGCACCGGACGCGGTCCTCGTCCAGGACACGGCCTGGCCGGGGTACGAGCAGATCCCCGCCTGGATCGTCGAGGGCTACTCCACCCTCTGCGCCGAGATCGACGAGCAACTGGGGGCCGGAGGAATCGTCGCCGGGCCCGACCTGGTCGCCGTGCCGGTGGGGGTGGGGTCGCTGGCCCAGGCCGTCGTCACCCACTACCGCAGCCGCCCCTCCGGGCGGGCCACGGCGCTGCTGTCGGTGGAGCCGGAGGCTGCGGCCTGCGTCCTGAGAAGCCTCAGCCTCGGTGAGGCCGTCAGCGTCACCACCGGCGAGACCACCATGGCCGGACTGAACTGCGGCACCCCGTCCAGCATCGCCTGGCCTCACCTGAAGAACGGTCTGGATGCCGCTGTCCTCGTGGCTGATGCCGACAGCGCTCGCGCGGCCGGTGACCTCGCGGCGCTCGGTCTCTCCTCGGGCCCCTGCGGGGCCGCCGCCCTGGCCGGCGTCCGCACCGCGCTCACCGGCCCCGGCGCCGACGCACGCCGCACGGCACTCGGGCTCGGCCCGGACCCGGTGGCCGTCCTGCTGAACACCGAGGGCGCGGCAGCCAACCCGCACTCCACCGACGAGCACTGAGGCCCGGCCGCCCGCACCGCCCGGCTCCCTCGGCGCCGCCCCACTCCCGCCGTACGGCCTTCCGGCAACCGGCCAGGACCGACCGCGGCCCCGGGAGGCCCGGCGCAGCCCTGGACGCCCGCCCCGGCGGGTGGCGCGGGAGGGCACCGGGACGGAGGTCGCGTGATCCCGGCGCCACAGGGCCTCAGCCGATGCGTATGCTCGCGCCCGGGGCCGGCCGGTGGTAGCGGGCCGGCACCCCGGGACCCTGCGCGCCCAGGAAGCCTTCGACCATCGCGCTGCCGATGTCGTTGAGGGCGCCGTCGTGCACGGCACAGGCGTTGCGGGGAGCCACCTCGCGCACGTAGTCGATGAGATCGCCGACGGTGGACCAGGGGGCGTGCACGGGCAGCAGCAGGGTGTCGACCGGAGTGCCGGGGACGGTCAGGGCGTCACCGGGGTGGAAGAGGGTCTCGTCCACCAGGAAGCCGATGTTGGGGATGCGGGGGACGTCGGGGTGGATGACCGCGTGCCAGGCCCCGTGGACCCGGATGTCGAAGCCTGCGAGGGAGAAGGCGTCCCCGTCCCCGGTGGTGGCCACCTGCGGGCCGAGACCGTCCAGTTGCTTCGCGACGGAGGGGGTGGTCCGGATGCGCAGGCCCGGGTGCGCCGCGGCTGCCCGGCGCAGCAGCTCCTCCGAGAAGTGGTCGAAGTGCTCGTGGGTGACGAGCACGGCGTCGGCGCCTTCCAGCGCCCTCGGGTCACTCAGGCCGCCCGGGTCGATGACCAGGCGGCGCCCGTCCTTCTCGAGTCGCACACATGCATGGCCGAACTTGGTGAGCTCCATGACCGACACGTCCTCCAGCCTTGACTTGACCACAGTTGCACAGCCTATCTGTACAACTCAACTGTACAACTGTGTTCCGGGGGCCGGTTAGGATGGCTCCATGGATGAGGACGCGCTGGCCGAGGAGTTGCGGCAGTCGGTCGGTGAGCTGGTCCGGGCGGTGCGCGCGGTGGACTCGATGCCTCCCGGCGAGGCTGCGGTCCTCGGGCACCTCGACCGCGGCGGCCCGTTGACCACGGCCGACCTCGCCCGCCTGCGGGGCGTCACCCACCAGTCGGCCGCCAAGTCGGTCAAGGACCTCTCCGCGGCCGGCCTGGTCCGCGGCGAGCAGCACCCCGAGGACGGCCGCAAGCTCCTGCTGCACCTCACCGACGCCGGCCGCGCCCGCCTCCAGCGGGAACGCGCCCGCCGCGCGGGTGCCCTGGGTGCCGCAATCCGCGAGACCTTCGGCCCCGAGGAGCAACGCAGACTGGGCGAGTCCGTCGCCTTGCTGTCCCGTCTGACGGCCCGCCTCACCGGACGCTGACCGCCTCGGGGAGCAACCGCCCGGGGCGGCAACTCCTCCCGGCAAGGGTTCCGGATCGGTCCAGCGCCTGCGCGGCTGCTGCGGCAGTGCCTGACGGGCGTACGGCGCCGGCACGGGTGAAGGCGGCGACACGTGCGCGGCGCGAACGTCCCGCCCGAGTGGCAGCCACCCATCGCCGCCGAGCCGGGAACCGCACCCGCCGCGCGCCGATCAGGGGGAGGCCCGGGCTCGTGGGCCCGGGCCTCCCCCCGATCGCGGTGCCCCCGTGGGGCAGGGGTGAGGACGACGGTCAGCGTTGCAGGGTCATCGCGTAGATCTCGAGGTCGCTGTTGCGCTGCCAGTCGAGTCCTCCGGAGCCCGGGGCGACCCAGGCCGGCACGGACGGTGTCGCCAGGGAGAGGGACCGGATCCGCTTGCCGGGCTCCAGCGGGACGGTCGCCTCGTAGAGCGACGCCCCGGTGGTGGTCTTCCCGGTTCCGGCCTTGAGCTGGTAATCGGTCTTCCAAGCGACGGTGTTGTCAAAATCCTGTGCCTTGTTCGTCCAGCCGGTGAGGGCGAGCGGAACCGTCGCGGTGCTGCCGTCGGTGTAGGTGACGACGGCGGTGGCCGACGCGGCACCGGTACTGCCGTTGTCGGAGGCGCCCACGATGTGGAGGCTGCCGTAGTGGCCGGAGGGCAGGGCGATCGCCTGCCCGGTGGACCTGACGAAGTTGCGGCTGGTGCCGGAGGTCGGAGGTGCCTGGTAGGTCACTTGGCCGAGAGTCACCGGTCCCGGCGCGGGCAGTTGGTCGGCGGCGTAGCTCAGACCGGTGCCGTCGAAGTCCCCCTGGCCCGGTGCGGCGAGCGTGGCGACGCCGTCGGTGTTGTAGGCCTCGTTCAGGTCGACGGCGCACGAGGCGCTCGTCCGGATCGCGCATCGCGCGGAGTGCTGGACGAGGACGGTGACGGTCTTCTCGACCGGAGCCGCTCCGGGGAGCTTCGCGGTGACCGACACCCGGTAGGTGCCTGCTGTGGTTCCGGCCGGCACGGTGATCCGCAGCCGGTCGTCCATCTGGGCGGGGAGCCCGTGCGAGTCGGCCTTCGCCGTCGTGCGGGCCGGCGAGACCGACCACCCCTTGGGGGCCTTCGCGGTCACGGCGACCCGCGCGGTGTGCGCAGTGGTGGCCAGCAGGGTCAGGCCGACCTGCTGCTGCGCGGGGTGGCCCGCCGCGGCCTCCGTGACGACATGGTCGGGTGTGACGTCGGCGCTGAGCCGGCGCTGCGGATCCGGCGTCGTGTCGATCGACGGCGGGGCGTCCTTCGCGTCCGTCGCCCACGGGGTGGGTTCGGTGCTCAGGGCGAAGTCGATGTGTCCGCCGTGGGCGATGTCGGCCTGGTGGACCCATGCCCTGTCCCAGGCCCTGCCGTTCACCGTCGCGGAGGCGACGTAACGGTTGGCCATGCTGGTGCCCGGCGCTGAGATCGTCAGAGTGCCGCCTTGGGTCTTCCCGTAGTCACCGATCCGCACCTGGGCGTAGGGGAACTGCGGAGTGGTGAGGACGTCGAAGTTGCCGCCGCTGGTGGTGGGGTAGAGCCCCAGCGACGACATCACGTACCAGGAGGACATCTCGCCCATGTCGTCGTTGCCGGGGATGCCGCCGGGACTGTTCGTGAACAGGCTCTCCTGCGCCCTGACCACCGTCGCGGTGTTGCCGGGCTGCCCGGTCCACGCGTACAGGTAGGGCGCGATGAGGTTCGGTTCGTTGTTCGGGTTGTACTTCGTGGAGCCGTAGTAGTCGTACGGGTCGCTGACCCAGGCGGTGTGCGCGGTCCCCGCCGGGTCGGTGAGGAGGTCGTCGTAGGCGAAGAACTCGTTCAACCGGCTGGTCGTCGCCTCGCTGCCCCCCAGCATGCCGACGAGCCCCGCCGGGTCCTGGGGCACCATCCACTGGTACTGGCTCGCGTTCTGCTCGTGGAAGGCGTGGTCGCTGGTGACCGGGTCGTACGGGGCCAGCCAGGTACCGTCGGCCGCGGTACGCGGTCGGAACTGCTTGATCCGGGTGTCGAAGACGTTCTTGTACGACTCGCCGCGCCTGGCGAACATCGCGGCGTCCGAGGTGTGGCCCAGCCCCTTGGCCATCAGTGCCAACGAGGCGTCGGCTGCTGCGTACTCCAGCGTGGCCGACGTTCCGTAGTAGCAGTCGTTGTCGTTCGTCCTGGTGGGGCAGCAGGTGCCGCTCGCTCCCTCGTCGCAGTCGGCGCTCGGCTTGATGTTGAGGCCGTAGGGGATGTACCCGCGGGCCGCGTAGTAGGCGGCGCCGGCCCGGCCGTTCTCACGGACGCCGGCGGGCGGCACCTCGGTCGCGTTCGCCCGCAGGAACCCGTAGGCCTCCCGGGCGTCCGCCCCGGTCAGCAGCCCCTTCGACCAGCCCTCGACCAGGAACGGTGTGACCGGGTCGCCGGTCATGATGTTGCCCTCCTGGTCCTCCAGGTACCAGCGCGGCAGTGCGCCGCCCTCCCGGGCCACCGCGAGGATCGACATGTCGACGTCGTGCGCCACCTCGGGAACGAGCATCTCCAGGAGCTGGTTCTGCGTCCGGTAGGTGTCCCACAGGGAGAAGTTGCTGTAGGGGGTGTAGTCGCCGGCGGTGTGGACCTTCTTGTCGGCCCCGACGTAGCGGCCGTCGACGTCGCCGATGATGTTCGGATCGAGCAGCGAGTGGTACAGCGCCGTGTAGTACGCCACCTGCTGGTCGTGCGTACCGCCACCGATCGCGGCCTTGTGCAGCATCGTGTTCCATTGCCCCTTCAGCGCCCGGTGTGCGGCGTCGAAGTCGAATCCGAGCTTCCCCGTCTCCGCCGAGAGGTTCCTCCGGGCGCCGTCGGGTCCGGTGAAGGAGAGCCCCACCTTCGCGACCACGGGGGTGTCGTCCTTCGTCGTGTCGAAGGACACCCACGCTCCGTTGGAGCCCTTGGCGGCCGACTCGCGTGAGCCCGGGCTCCGATCGGTGCCCTTCCAGGTGCCGTACGACGTGAACGGCCGGCTGAGCTCCGCGACGAACCAGGTCTTCTTCGAGTCCTCCACCCACCCCTCGACCGTCCGGTTGCCGACCAGGTGGATCTCCGAACCGGTGACGCCCGCACCGGCGTTGAACAGCACGTTCGCCTGACTGGTCCGTGGGAAGGTGTACTTCTGCCACCCGGTCCGCGCGGTCGCCGTCAGCCCGACGGTCACGCCGTACCGGTCGAGCTTCGTCCGGTAGTAGTCAGGGCCGGTGGTCTCCTTCGCGTGGCTGAAGGCCGATGCGTACTGCGCCGGGTCGGTCGAGCTGACGGCGCCGGTCGTGGGCATCATCGGCAGGTAGTTGAACCGGCACCCGTTGATCGTCGTCTGGCTGAACCCGACGACCGTGTCCGCGGACTCGGTGTCACACCCGGTGCCGCCGGATCTCCTCGTCAGCGGACTCTCCTGCACCAGGCCGAAGGGTGCGCCCGCGGCGGGGAAGTCCAGTCCCTCGTTCTCGGTCCCGATGAAGGGATTGACCAGTTTCGTCAGATCCGCCCCCGCCGGCGGCCGTACGTCGGAGACCGCAGCCGGCTGCGTGGCGGCGCTCGCGCTCACCGGGGCCACGGCCGCGGAGCCCGCGGCAGCGAGGGCCATGCAGAGCACAGCCGCCCCCAGTCGGTCTCTCAGCCGCCGTGCTCTCGAGCCGCTCCGGGTTGGTGCGTATCGCGTTGACTGCATACCGCTCCCGCCGTGTTGCCACCCATGGACATCGTTGTCAGACGCCGCGCGTGAGGCTAGATCGTCTCCTCGACCCCGGCAAGGGTTACTGCGCCGTCACCGAGCTGAGGCGGTCGCCGGGTCGGCCGCCGACTGGCGTGCCTGCAGTGCAGCCGCCTCAACGCGGACCGCTGATGCGGGCGTAGCGGTGCTCCGGGCGTCCGGCGTCGCCGTAGCGCAGGGTCAGCCGTAGGGCGCCCCTTTCCTCCAGGTACCGCAGGTAGCGCTGGGCGGTTGACCGGCTGATGCCGGCCTCGGTGGCGATGTCCTGGGCGGAGAGGGGCCGGTCCGCCGCTCCCACGATGCGCAGGACGAGGTCGACGGTCGGCCCGGACCAGCCTTTGGAGGGGGCCGGCGCCACGTCGGTGACGGCCCTGAGGGCGCCGAAGATCTGGTCCACCTGCCGCTGCCCCGTCGTCGTGCCGTCGCCGACGTCCCGCAGCGTCCGCCGCAGTTCGGCATAGGCACCCAGCTTGGAAAGCAGACCGTCGAAGGTGAACGGCTTGACCAGGTAGTGCAGGATCCCGTTGCGCAGTGCGGCTTCGACCGTCTCGACGTCCTGGGCCGCGGTCACCATGATGACGTCGACCCGGTGGCCCGCCTGACGTAGTCGGCCCACCAGGTCCAGCCCGGTGAGGTCGGGCAGGTAGTGGTCGAGGAGCAGCAGGTCGACGTTGTGCCGCTGGACGTCCGCGAGAGCCTGCGCCGCACTGTGTGCCACGCCCACGGTGCGGAACCCCGGAAGCCGGTCCACGTAGGCCGCGTTGATCTCGGCCACGTGGAAGTCGTCGTCCACCACCAGTACATCGATCACGTCAGCGACTCCTGCCACGGCCTGTCGGCCGCCACCTGCCCGTCGGTGGCGAGGACTTCGGGAAAGGTGACGGTGAAGAGGGCTCCGCCGCCGGCGCGGGAGTCCACCCGGGCATCCCCTCCGTAGCGCTCGACGAGGCTCTTCACCAGTGCCAGTCCGAGACCGCGGTCGCGCCTGCCGGGGGTGTCCCTGGTGCTCCACCCCTCCTCGAAGATGCGGGTACGGAGTTCCGTGGGCACACCTGGTCCGTTGTCGCTGACCCGCACCGTCACCGTGCCTCCCTCGGAGACGATCTCCACCTCGACGGTCGGCTCGGGGACGCGGCCTCCACCGATGGTCTCGACGGCGTTGTCGATGAGGTTGCCCAGCACCGTCACCACGTCTGACGGGTCGATCACTCCGGGTGGCAGCCAGGTGGCCGGGGAAAGCTGCAGCCGCACCCCGCGCTCCGCCGCGACCGCCGACTTGCCGACCAGGAGAGCGGAGACCAGCGGGATGCCGATGCGCTCGGTGAACTCCTCCCGGCTGGACCTGCGTGCGGAGGTCAGTGAGGACACGTAGGACTTGGCGCGTTCGGTCATGTCCAGTTCCAGGAAGCCGAGGACGGTGTGCAGGCGGTTGGCGAACTCGTGCTCCTGGGCCCGCAGGGCCTCCAGCAAGCCCTTGGTGGAGTCGAGTTCCCGCCCGAGGAGCTCCACCTCGGTGCGGTCCCTGAGGGTGATCACCGAGCCGCCGTCGTGCGTGGGCATGCGGTTGGCGATGAGGACCCGGTTGCCGCGTACCGTCAACAGGTCGCGGCCCGCGACCTGACCGCCGATGACGTCGCGGGACCTGCCGGCCGGCAGGACGTCCTGGAGACTCTGCCCCTCGACGCGGTCTCCCAGCGTCAGGAGTCTGGCGGCCTCGTCGTTCACCAGCCGCACCCGGCCTTCCCGGTCCAGCGCGAGGACCCCTTCCCGCACCGCGTGCAGCATGGCGTCCCGCTCTGCCAGCAACGCCGAGATGTCCCCGACCGACACGCCGTGGGTGCGCTTGCGCAGCACGCGGGCGACGATCGAGGCGGCGCAGGCGCCGACGGCCATGGCGGCGCCTGCGTAACGCAGCAGTCCCGGCAGCGCGGCCAGCAGCCGATCGTGGATGCCGGAGTAGGCGATGCCCACCGACACCGCACCGATGACCGTACCCGCCGGTGTGCGCAGCGGCACCTTGGCGCGTGCGGAGACGCCCAGGGTTCCGCGGTCCACCTGGAGGACGATGTTCCCGCGCAGGGCCGCGCTGGGGTCGGTGGAGACCCGGTGGCCCACGCGCCACGCGTCGGTGTGGGACCAGCGCACGCCTCGCCGGTCCATGACCACGACGTAGAGTGCGCCGGTGGCCGCCCTGGTCCGCTCCGCCTGCTGCTGGACAGGGCCGCTCGGCAGGGGCTCGCTGTGCGTCACGCCCCGTTCGATGTCGGGGTCCGCCGCGGTGGTCTGGGCGATGGCAAGCGCCTGGTGCTCGGCCTCGTCGTCCAGCTGGGCGCGGAGCGGCTGGAGGAAGAGGCCGGTCAGGAGCAGCAGTACGCCCGTGGTGATGAGCAGTTGGGCGGCGAGCACCTGGGCGAAGACGCGTCGGGGCCAGCCGAAGTGCAAGCGGGCCACAGCACTCCTGCCGTCGGGGACGATCCCCGGCGGCCACTTGTTCCACCGGGGTGAACGCACCGTAACGGGCGGCATGTGGGGCCGGAAGCCCTGGAGGCGACTGAGTTGCCCGCGGCGTCGGCACAATCGGCAGAACCCACCGCAACGAGCACAATCGCCGGTTGCGGGCGGAAGCTTCCGGGGCCGGGCGCCATCTCCCTAGTGTGCCGCCTCATGAAGAGCCACGCAGGCGGGCAAGCCATTGAGCTCCGCGGAGTGAGCAAGGTCTTCCGCACACCGTCGGGTGTCGCGCACACCGCGGTGCGGGAGCTGGACCTGATCGTCCGACCGGGCGAGTTCGTCGCCGTCGTGGGGCCGACGGGATGCGGCAAGTCGACCACGTTGACGCTCGTCAGCGGTCTGGAGGAACCGACGGAGGGCGAAGTCCTGCTGGGCGGGAAGCCGGTGCGGGGCATCAGTGAACAGGTCGGGTTCGTCTTCCAGCAGGACGCCACCTTTCCCTGGCGGACCGTGCTGTCGAACGTGATGGCCGGGCCGCGTTTCCGAGGGGTCGCGAAGGCCGACGCCCGGGAGCGCGCCCGGGAGTGGCTGGCGAAGGTCGGCCTCAGCGACTTCGAGGACCGGTACCCCCACCAGCTCTCCGGTGGGCAGCGCAAGCGCGTCGCGTTGGCCGCGACCTTCGTCAACGATCCCGCGGTGCTGCTCATGGACGAACCGTTCTCCGCCCTCGACGTGCAGACCCGCGCCCTGATGTCCGACGAACTCCTGCACCTCTGGTCCGGCACCGGCTCGTCGGTGGTGTTCGTGACCCACGACCTCGAGGAGTCCATCGCGCTCGCCGACAGGGTGGTGGTCATGACGGCGGGCCCGGCCACCGTCAAGGAAGTGTTCGAGATCGACCTGCCCAGGCCCCGCACGGTGGAGGAAATCCGTCTCGACGCGCGGTTCGTGGAGATCTACCGCGAGATCTGGTCGTCGCTGGGCGAAGAGGTGCGCATCACGCGTGAGAGGGGAGCCGACCGTGTCGCCTGACACCACCACCGCGCTGTACAGGCCCGTCACCAAGGAACAACGCTCTCAGGAACGCACCCGCCTGGCCCGCCGGCGGCGTGCCCTCGTGCTCGGCACGCGTGCCCTGCTGCTGGTCGGCGTCCTGGGGCTGTGGGAGTGGTTCTCCCGGACGGGGGTCATCGACCCGTTCAACTTCTCGATGCCTTCCCGGATCTGGGAGCAGATCCAGCAGTGGACCCTGCACGGCACGGCGCAGGGATCGTTGGCCGAGCAGATCTGGTACACCCTGTACGAGGCGCTGCTGGGCTGGGTCGCCGGCGTCGTGGTGGGCGTGGTGCTGGGTATCGCGCTGGGGCGGGTGCGCTTTCTCGCGGACGTCATGGGCCCGTACATCAAGGTGCTCAACGCACTTCCCCGCATCGTGCTGGCGCCCATCTTCCTCATCTGGTTCGGGCTCGGGCCCGCATCGAAGATCGCGTCCGCGGTGGTGCTCGTCTTCTTCCCGGTGTTCTTCAACGCCTTCCAGGGAGCGCGGGAGGTGGACCGGCGGCTGATCGACAACGCCCGCGTGCTCGGGGCCCGCGATCGCCAGGTGACCCTGCAGGTGGTGATCCCGGCAGCCACGTCATGGATCTTCACCAGCCTCCACGTGAGCTTCGGCTTCGCCCTGATCGGCGCGATCGTCGGCGAGTACATCGGCGCGACGAAGGGCATCGGTCTGCTCGTCTCCGCCTCCCAGGGCACCTTCAACTCGGCCGGTGTGTACGCCGCGATGGTCATCCTCGCAGTCGTCGCACTCCTGGCGGAGGGGCTCCTCACCTTCCTGGAGCGACGCCTCTTCCGCTGGAAGCCGGCGGCTCCCGACTCCCACTGAACCGGCCCCACCGCCACTGTCCGCGAAGGAGAGAAACCGACATGAAGCGCCACTCACTCACCGTCCGGCTCACCACCACCGCAGCCGCCCTGCTGACCCTCGCCGCCCTCACCGGCTGTGCCGACGAGGTCTCCTCCTCCGACGCGAGCGGCGGCGGCAGTGGGCACGGCGAGAAGGTGAAGATCATGGTGGGTGGGATCGACAAGGTCATCTACCTGCCGGCGATGCTCGCCCAGCGGCTCGGCTACTTCCGGGACGCGGGACTCGACGTGGAGCTGCTGACCGAACCGGCCGGGGTGGACGCCACCACCTCGCTGGTGGCCGGCAACGTCCAGGGCGTCGTGGGGTTCTACGACCACACCCTCGACCTGCAGACGAAGGGCAAACAGGTCGAGTCGGTGGTGCAGTTGGCCCAGACACCGGGCGAGGTGGAGGTCGTCTCCGCGAAGGCAGCCGGGAGCCTCACCTCACCGAAGGACTTCGCCGGCAAGAAGCTCGGGGTCACCGGCCTGGGTTCGTCCACCGACTTCCTGACCAAGTACCTCGCCGTCCACAGCGGGGTGGCGACGGACAAGTTCACCAACGTCGCGGTGGGGGCTGGGCAGACGTTCATCTCCGCGCTGCAGAAGGGGTCCATCCAGGGCGGCATGACCACGGACCCGACCGTCGCCCAGATCCTCGACAAGAAGATCGGGAAGATCCTCGTCGACATGCGCACGCCCGAAGGGTCGAGGAAGGCGCTCGGCGGCCTGTACCCGTCCTCCAGTCTCTACATGAACACGGCCTGGGTGAAGTCCCACAAGGACACCACCCAGAAGCTCGCCGACGCCTTCGTCCGCACCCTGCGCTGGATCTCCCAGCACGACGCGAAGGAGATCGCGGCCAAGATGCCGGCCGACTACGCCCAGGGGGGAGCCGCGCTCTACGCCCAGGCCATCAGCAACACGCTGCCGATGTTCACCAAGGACGGGCGGATGCCCGCGGACGGTCCCGCAACCGTGCAGCGCGTCCTGAAGGCGTTCAATCCGAACCTCCAGAACGCCACCATCGACCTCGGCGGCACCTACACGACGGAGTTCGTGGACAAGGTCAAGTAGGGCCGGAGCCTGCCGGGGCCGGTCGCTGCGGCCCCGGACACCGGCGACGGGGCAGCCGAGCCGTCGGTGTGCGGCGAGCAACGGGTCGCGGGGGTCTCGCCGGTGGGCACCGGGTGGAGCGAGGGGCCGGTCCGGGCGGGACGCCCGCGATCACGCACGGACCGCCTGCTGGGAAGGTGGAAGCGCGGCCGGGGGACGGGCGCCACGAAACCCGGGTCAGTCCGCGCCCAGCAGGCAGGGAGTGGTCGCCAACCGGCGCCAGTGCGAGGCCGGGTCGGGCACGAGGCGACGGGTGGTGAGGTCGAGCAGCCCGAAGACGCTCTCCACCGTGGCGACCAGTGTGCCGTCGGTGCGACGAAGCTCCTGGGTCGCGCGGCCGGTCTTCTTCTCGCCCCCCTCGTACGTGAACGTGCAGGTGACGACGGACTCGTCGCCTGCGCGCAGCTCCCGGTGGAAGTCGATGGTGGTTCTCAGGTTGACGGGGCCCAGCCCGGACCGGGACATCTCCACCGGGTCCACCCCGGCTTCCTGCAGGCAGGCCCACCGCGCGTGGTCGGCGAAGTCCACATAAGCCGAGCCCCGCACATGGCCGTTGGTGTCCAGGTCTGCGTGGCGGACGGTGAGCCGTACGCGGAACGGGCGGTCAGGGGCGCAGCCGGGTCGGGCGTCGGGGGTGGCGTCGCTGGTGGACTCGGTTGTCGGCGCGTGCTCCAGGTTCATGCCGGACATGACCTCCTGTCGGGGGTGGGCGGTTCCCGCAAGCGTCCCGGTGGGCGTCCGAAGCCTCCGCAGGCCGGGCGCTCCGTAGGGCGGCCCCGTTCGCAGCCGGCCCCTGCCGTGCGGGAGCGGCGTCCCGGTACCGGTCCGGGACACTCACGACGCGTCGGTGATCTGGTGTCGGAGGCGGTCGTAGGCCCAGGCGGCGAGGGTGGTCGGGGTGGTGGTCCGGACGGTCCGGCGCTGTTCGGGCACGAAGTCCTCGCGGAGCCCGGTCGACATTCCCAGCACGGCCTCGACCAGTCCGTCGGTCATGCCGGCCTGGCGAAGCTGGGCGCGCATGGCGTCGTCGGTGATCCGTTGGACGTCGATCCGCCGGCCGGTCGCGGCGGTGAGGATCCCGGCGACCTGTTCCCAGGTGAGGTCGGTGGGGCCGTGCACCGCTTGCACGCACCGCCCGGACCAGGCAGGGGAAAGCAGCCGGGCGACGGCCACCTCGGCGATGTCGCGAGGCGCCACCCAGGCCATGGGTTGGTCGAGGGGAAGGACCACCTGGAGGGTGCCCGCTCGCAGGGCGTCGAGTTGCAGTTCCAGGTTGGTGAAGAAGTAACCGCAACGCAGATGCGTGACGTCGACGCCGATACCGTCCAGGGCCGTCTCGGTGTGTGCCAGTCCGTCGATCTCGCCGGCACCGTGACGTTTCTCGGCGCCGACGCTGCTCAGGAAGACGACGCGGCTGATCCGGTTCCGGGTGACGGCGCGGACCACGCTGCGGGTCGCACGGGCGTAGTCGGCGAGGGGGTCCTCACTGCCGGTGGTCGGGTCCACCCAGAACAGTGCGCTGACGTCCTCGGTGGCCGCCGCCACCGCGTCGGCGTCGTACTGGTCGACCTGCACGGCATCCACCTCGTCCTTGATGCCGGGGGCGAGCCGGTCGGGATCGCGCAGCAGGACACGCGGGCGGACGCCGGCGCGGACCAGGCCGGCGACGACGTGGCGGCCGACGTTGCCGGTCGGGGTGGTGACAGCGATCTGCATGTTCCCTCTCCTTCGGTGCGTCGGCCTCAGGTTAGGCGCAGAGGCGGCCTGAACCTGTCCTCCTCTCCTGCGAGGCTGAGGGCATGGACCCGACCCCGACGACCAGAACCCTGACCCTGCTGCAGTCGGGTGGCGAGTGGACGGCCACCGACCTGGCCGCACGCCTCGGTACGAGCGTCCGCACCGCACGGCGCGACATCCAGCGGCTGCGCCGGCTCGGGTACACGGTCGAGGCCCGTCCGGGGCCGGGCAGCGCCTATCGGCTGAGGCCGGGGGGCAGGCTTCCGCCGTTGCTGTTCACCGCCGACGAGATCACCGCGCTGGTGGCCGGCCTGCACCTGATCCGTGCCTGGCTCCCCGAGGAGGAGGTCACGGCGAGCGCCCTGCTCAAGCTCGACCAAGTCCTGCCCCGCCCCCTGCGTCGCCGCGCAGCCGCGATCGACCTCGCCACCGAGGTGCTGCAGCAGCCCGGCGCCGTGGTCACGGCAGCGACCGTCGGCGTGATAGCCGACGCAGTGGCCGAGGACGGCAGGCTCCGGTTCCGTTACCTCGACCGGCACGGCCGGCCTTCCACCCGTCTGGTCGAGCCGTACCGCCACTTCCTCCGCGCCGGTCACTGGTACCTCGTGGCGTTCGACGTCGAACGGGACGACTGGCGCACCTTCCGCCTCGACCGGATCACCGACATCTCGCCGGTGGCCGGTACCCACCGGCCCCGCACATTTCCCTACACCTCCATCGAACGCTGGTTGACCAGCGACTTCGGCCGAGTCCCTGGAACGGGGACCGGGCCCGAGCGGCGGAGTCCGCCGGTGACGCGGCCGGGCGCTGCCGCTTCCGTTGCCTGCCGGGAAGACGGGCCACTGCCCGAACCCGCCTCCCGTGACAGCCACCCCCCTGCCGAGCGGGCCGATGTGCGGTAGGAACCTTGCCCGGGTACCGCCTTTCCGAGGAGTCGCCTCATGCGCAGAGGGCTCAGAGCAGTTCTGTGGGGGGTTCTGGGTGTCTGTTCCGTGTTCAGCATCTATGTGATCGTCTGCTGTGGTCTGGCCTTGTGGGGGGCCGCGCCAGTGCCGCCCTGACGGTGAAGGGGCCGGGTCGCCCCTTCACCGCCTCGCCGTACCCAGCGCCTGAACTCACCCCTGCGGGGCGGGCGGTGGCCGACGAGCGGACGGCCGCCACCGCGCCCGGTCCGCGCCGGCAGTGGGCCGGGTCGGTTCTCACGGGTGCGGCGGGGCGCCGAGGTCGGGATCGGGGGGAGGTCAGGAGGACGTCTGCAGGGTCAGCCCGTAGTGGCTGAGAATCGGGTTGAGGGGCTGGTAGAAGGACTGGCCGCCGCTGGTGCAGTTTCCGGATCCGCCCGAGGTGACCCCCTGCGCCTGGTCACCGCTGATGTAGGAACCGCCGGAGTCGCCGCCCTCGACGCAGACGCTGGTCTGGGTCATCGAGTACACCGCACCCTGGCTGTAGTTGACGGTGACGTTCTTGGCCTGGATGTTCCCGCAGTGCCAGTGCGAGGTGGAGCCCGAGCGGCAGATGGAGGCGCCGACGGGTGCCTCGTTGGAGCCGCGGACCAGCTGGTCGGAGATGGTGCCCCAGCCGAGCACGACCGGTACCGTCCACCAACCGCTGCCGACGTTCACCCACGCGTAGTCGTTGCCGGGGAAGGTCGACCCCTGGAAGTTGCCGATGTACGAACCGTCCCAGCCGCTCACCGACGCGCCGGTCTGCCCGCAGTGGCCCGCGGTGACGAACCCGCCGTTCACCGAGAAGCCGATGGAGCAACGGACGTTGCCCGTGTAGTACGGGTCGCCGCCGACCGTGCCCGCGGCCGTGGTGTGCGGCGTTCCACGGGTCTCCCGGACCGTCACCGGTCCCGCCGCGCGGGCGCGGGCCACGAAGTCGCGGACATCGTTGTCGGACTTGTGCGCCGAGACCACGTCGACGACGACCCGGTTGGTCATCGGGTCGACCTCCCAGCTCGCGACACCGGCCGGGGCACTGAGCCTGTCCAGCCGCGCCTTGGCGGCGTCCAGCCGCTCCGCGCTGTACCGCACCCGGTGCACCGTCGCGCCCGTCGCCCGGACGGCGGCGTCCCTGCCGGCGTCGGTGACGGCGACCGTCAGGGTGCCGCTGTTCTGGTCGAACCAGGAGCCGCCGTAGGCCGACCCGGCCGCGGTACGGGCCTTCTTCTCCACCTTGACGGCGGTCTTCTCCGCCGCGAGGCGAGCCCTTGCCTGCGCCTTCGTCAGGCCCAGGTCCTTCTGCAGGGCGGACAGCAGCCCGGCCGATGCGGGAGCTTCGTCCGATGAGGAGGCGGCGGTGGACCCGGGGGAGGGGGAGACGGAGGCGTCGGCCGACGCGCCGGCCCCGGTCACCGCCCAGCTCCCGGCCAGGACGAGCGTGGTGAGCGCTGTGCGTAACACTGTGGAAGGTCTCACGGAGTGGCCTCTCTGTGTTCCTGACGAGTGGGATGGAACAGCCGAGCCGGTACGCGCCCGCAGGCGACGTGAGGCGGACAGTAGCCAAGGGACGACGGCAGGTCCATACCATCGGCAGGCGTGCGCCTGGCGCGGGCCGGCACTCCGGAGTGATCAACCGGCTGTCGTGGTGGGGGAGTCGTCGTGGCGCAGACCGCAGACCGCAGACCGCAGACCGCAGACCGCAGACCGGGGGGAGTGGCGGAGGGCGGTGCGCATACGGGCACGCCGAACAGTTCACCGGTGACTGCCGGTGCGGCGCTCCTGACCGCCTGGGCCCGGCGCGGTTAAGGGTGGCGCACCGCCGGGAGTTCCGCCGGGTGACGCCCCGGGCCTAATGGGGTACCGTCCGCCGGCAGTCAGGCAGGGTCGCCTTCGGCTGCGAGCAGCGAGTCGAGACCGTGCCGTCGGCTGCCCTGGAGCCGCTCGCAGACCTCGGCCTCGGCAGTCGCGCTGCAGATGCCTTCGGCGGCGGATCGGTGCCGGGCCACGGCTGCGTCGGCGTCGGCCTCCACCAGGTCGAGGTTGATCGCCGCGCCGGCCCCCGCACCTGCAGCCTGGGCCGCGGGGACAGCGGCCACCAGGTCGGTCACATTGCCCGCCACCCAGAGCCCGGGCACCGCGGTCCTGCCACCGGGCCCGGCCGGGACGAGGGTCCCCATGCCGGCGGGGTGCTCCGCCGTCCCGACGCCGAGTTGCTCCAGCAGCGCGCTCCGGGCCGTGAAACGCGGCGCGACCACCAGGGCCTCGACCGTGATCCGCTGCCCGGAGGCAAGGCGAACACCGGCCAGGGCGTCCTCCACGACGTCCACACCGGTCACATCACCCCGAACGACCCGTATGCCGAGTGCGGCCAGGCGCTCCGCCTGCTCCTCGTCGAGCTGTACACCGGACTGCACGAACAGGGTGATCTGCGCGGACCACTGGTGGAACAGCAGGGCCTGGTGAACCGAGAGCGCACTCGTGCCCAGCACGCCGATCGGCCGGTCGCGCACCTCCCAGCCGTGGCAGTACGGGCAGTGCAGCACATCCCGACCCCACCGCTCCCGCAGGCCGGGCACCTTCGGGAGTTCGTCCACCAGCCCCGTCGTCACCAGCAGCCGCCGCCCGCGCACCACGTCACCGGTGTCGGTCCTGACGGCGAAGCCACTCGCCGTGCGCGTCGCCGAGACCGCACGTGCGGACAGTAGCCTGCCGCCGTAGGAGGCCACCTCGTCCCTCCCCGCGCGCAGCAGTTCCAGGGGCGGTGTCCCGTCCCGTGACAGCAAGCCGTGCGCTCTGGCAGCCGGAGCGTTGCGGGGCTCCCCGGCATCCACCACGATCACCGAGCGGCGGGCGCGGGCCAGCGTCAGAGCACCGGACAACCCCGCGACACCACCGCCGACGACCACGACGTCGAACTCGTCGACACTCACGTTTTCGGTCATGCACACACCGTGCGGCCGCTCTGAGGAAACCGCAAATATCCGTGCCAAAGCAGCAAAGGGGCCCTGTGTGCACCTGGCGGCTCCGGTCATTCCGGGCGACCGTGAGCGGCATCTCTGCCGGCCTCCAACCTGATCGGGGTCCCCGCGGTCGGAAGAGCCGGTTCCCGCTCCGCCGCGGGGCCGGGACAACACACCTGGGTCCCGCGGCACCCGGCTCGCGGCCCGCCGAATCCGATGGACGATGCAACCAACTGCCGCGTCCTGCGTGTCCTCGGTGGTGAACAAGGACCGACGACCGGAGGAAAGAGCAATGACGCACATACGAAGTTCAGTTGGAACCGGTCCTCGCGTGTCCCGGAAATCCGGCGGTGCCCGCCGCGCCCGCGCCGCCGCCGCGCTTCTGGCAGCCGGCGGACTGAGCGCCTGGGCGCTTGCCGCCACCCCTGCCTTCGCCGCGACCGGCCACCCGGCCCAGAGCCCCTCCGCGGCCAGTGCCAAGGCGGCGAAGGGGCAGGCGGCGAAGACCGACGACTTCAACGGTGACGGTTACGCCGACGTCGTCGCCGGCGCTCCGGGCGGCACGGTCTCGGGCAAGGCGACGGCCGGGTACGTCGTGGTGACCTACGGCTCGGCCTCGGGCCTCTCGCCCGCACACAAGTCGATCCTCTCCCGTTCCACCAGCGGCGTTCCGGGCACGGCCGCCGCCAAGGAGCAGTTCGGCTCGGCCTTCAGCAAGGGCGACCTGGACGGCGACGGCTACAGCGACCTGGTGATCGGCTCGGGCAAGGCCGGCCTGTCCAGCGTCATCCTGTGGGGTTCTCCGACGGGGCTGACCGGCGGCACCGAGATCAAGGGGTACGGCCAGACCCCGACCGTCGGCGACTTCGACGGTGACGGCAAGGCCGACCTCGCCCTCTTCGGCGACCCGGGCAGCTACGGCGACGACCCGCCGGCCCAGCCCGCGGCCCTGTGGAAGGGCCCGGTCTCGCGCACGACCGGGCAACCGGCCGGGAAGCTGAACTTCCTGGACAAGTCGGAGTGGTGGGGTTACGACGACAACGGCGCGGCCTGCGCCGACGACGACTCCTGCATCAACGGCCCGCACTCCGTAGCCGGCCCGGTCATCGCCAAGGCCACCGGGGACGTCAACGGTGACGGCCGCGAGGACATCGTCGCAGGCGTCTACGACGGCGACGGCATGTGGCAGAACCATGTCCTGCTCGGGAGCCCGGACGGCTTCACCCACGCCACGACCGAGGGCTACGGCGGAGCGGTCGGCGTGGGCGACGTGGACGGTGACGGGTACGACGACGTGGTCGTCGGCGCCAACGACGCCACGTCCAAGGTCACCATCGACTTCGGGTCGGCCGACTATCCGAAGCAGGACCGCGAGCAGACCTTCGACCAGACCCTGCCCGGCTTCTACGGCGCCCAGGAGAAGGGTGACGACGTCGGCTCCTGTGTCTCGGTGGCCGACGTCACCGGCGACGGCAAGGCCGATGTCCTCCTCGGCATCAGCGGCGAGGACTTCAGCGGCCTCACCAACGCCGGTTCCTTCGCCCTGCTGCACGGCACGTCGACCGGGGTCACCGGCTCCGGCAGCCAGGTGGTGCACCAGAACACCGCGGGAGTGCCCGGGGTGGCCGAGACGGGCGACAAGTTCGGGGCCGCCTGCACGCTCGCCGACACCAACGGGGACGGCCACCGCGACATCGCGGTCTCCTCCAGCGCCGAGAACGACTCCGCGGGCGCGCTGTGGTCCTTCAACGGCACGGCGTCCGGCCTGACCACCACCGGCGCCACCGCGTTCGGCCCCGCCGACCTCGGTGCCACCGCGACCAAGGCGCTGTTCGGCAGCACACTGCGCTGACGCACCGGCCGGTCTGCGGTGGCTGACCGCAGACCGGCCGTGCCGTGGCGGCCCGGGACGTCGGCAGACGTGCAGTACGGTGCTCGGGCCGCGGCGGGGATTCCCGCATCCTCGCGCTCTTCGAAAGCCGGTCACGGCGCCCGCTGCGCACAGTGGTTGCGCCTCCGCCCGGCCCCTGGCCGCACGGTGGCCGCAGGGTCGGTGCCTGATGCCCGAGCCGGCGCCCCTCCGCGGCAGCCGTCCTCTCCCGCCCGTCGCCCCCACCGCCGGCTCTGCACCCCCTCAGGTCCCGGGAACCACAGAGGCCACCGCCTGCCTACTCCGCATCATTTTCCCGGCACTTTTGAGTGAAGCGGGGAAAAATGCAGGTTCGGTCCCGGGGCAGCGGAAATAACACGGAAGGTCGACACGTTTCGACCGGTCGCGAAACCGTCATCGCGACGCATTCGGTCCGTTGCGTCGAAAGAATCCCGCGAAATTCGCCCGTCGTGCGTATGCGGGCCGCACCGTGCCGGAAACCCGGACAGTCGAAATCCGAGGAGGAGCGCCATGCACCCCAATACCCTGGACGCCGTCGTCAGTTCCGTCGTGGACAAGGACCCGGTGATGCTCGTGCACCAGGTGACCGGCGGATACGCCAAGCGTTCCGGTGACCTGCAGGTGGTCCCGGACAAGGTGGCTGCGAGCGCCGACCGCAGCCACCGTTTCCGTATGCACCTGGAGGGAAACCACGAGGGCAACAATCTTTACAGCTTCGAGAACCTGCTGCAGGACGGCGCCGGAAACCTTCCGGCGGACCGCTACATGAGCGCCAATCCTGCGGACATCGCCAACGGCATCATCTGGAAGCCCAAGGTGGCTGTCACCGAGGGCACCGACGAAGCCAAGGCCCAGGTGTGGTACGTGATTCCACAGGAGTGCGGCGGTGGTTATGCGTTGCTGAACTACCTCGACCCGACCTATCTGCTGGGAATGATCGGGAAAACCCCGCACCTCGCCGCCTGCGGCCGTCCCAACGAGTCGGTGTACGGCGTCATCCCGCTCATCGGCGTCTGGAAGATCGTCAAGCCGAACGACCAGCAGTGCATCCACCAGCACACCCCGGACGTCTGATCGGCGCCGTCCGCGACGCCCACGTCCCGCCCCTCCCGACCGGCACCGGTGCGCAGCAGCCCGCCGGACCACCCGTCGGGCCATTCCTGCGGGCCGGTCGGAGTGGTGCGGCGGGAGTGGCCCGCAGGAAGCCGCAGTTGTCCGGCGAATGTCGGAAGCTGTCGGTGGGGGCCGTGATCTGTCGGCGCCCTGTCGGTGGAGGTTGCGACCTTGGGCGGGTCGGTGCTCTCCAGGAGTACCGGCGCCCGAGCCCAAGGAGCCTGTCATCGTGTCTTCCGCATCCCAGAGCCGGCCGTGGGACGTCCACCGGCTGCCGTCTGCCGAGGGCAGTACCGTCCTGGTCACCGGGGGCAACGCCGGGATCGGGTACTTCGTCGCGGAGCAACTCGCCACCGCCGGCGCCACCGTCGTGCTCGGCAGCCGGGACGCCGTGAAGGCCGACGCCGCCATGACCGCCATCCGCTCGCGTGTCTCCGGCGCGCAGGTGCGGCACCTCCCACTGGACCTCGCCGACCTGTCCTCCCTGCGGACCGCCGTGGACAGGCTGGACGTCGATCGTCTCGACGCGGTCGTCTACAACGCGGGGGTCGCGCTGGACGACGGGCCGCGGCGGCGGACCGGGGACGGCCACGAGCTGATGTTCGGCACCAACCACCTCGGCCACTTCGCACTGACCCAACCCCTGGCACCCCTGCTCTCAGCGGCCCCGGCAGGCCGCATCGTGACGGTGGGGAGCTTCGCGGCGCGGTCCGAGCGCCTGGACCCGGACGATCTCCAGTCGGCCCGGGACTACCGGCCCAAGCGCACCTACGGCCGGTCGAAGCTGGCGCAGATGAGCTTCGGCTTCGAACTCGACCGCCGGCTGCGAGCCGCCGGGAGCACGGTGCTCAGCGTGGTGGCCCACCCCGGCGGCGCGCTGGACCCCCTCACCCCGTCCCGCCCGCCGGTGCACGTGACCACCCCCGGTGAGCGGCTGCGCGCTCTGCCCGCAGGGCTCCTGGTGCAGGGCAAGGACGCCGGAGCCTGGCCTGTCGTCCGCGCCGTCCTCGACGGGGAGGTGGCGGGCGGGCAGCTGTGGGGGCCGAGGGTCTTCGGGCTGCGTGGCGTGCCGCGGCGTGAACCCGTCCTCCCTCACATGGCCGATCCAGCCGTCGCTGCCCGTCTGTGGGCCGCCAGCAGTGAGCTGACCGGTACTGATCCGCGCCTCGGCTTCCGGTAGACGCAGCGATACGCACCGGGCGCCCCCGGGACCGGAGGTCGTACCCAACTGCTCTTGGCCACGAGTGCGTTCAGTCCCGCCGACGCACGGTCCGGCGTCGCTCGGGCTGCTGGGTGGGGGCGGTGTCCGAGTTCGACGCCGCGGTGGCCGACCACCCCCGAGGTCCCGCGCCCGGACCCGATGGTGCCTTCCACGACCTGATCGTCGTCGGAGCCGACAACTCCGCACTCGAGGCGCACCACCGCACGCTCATGAACCAGCTCGCCTACGCCCGCCTCCCTGGCCCGGCCGGGGCGACTGAGCGAGTCCGACCACGAGCACCACCGGGTACCCGGCCTCCTCCTCGCCAAGGACGGCGACGGCGCGGAACGCGTGATGCGCGAGCACGTCCGCCACAGCCACCAGGCGCTCATGGCCGGTAGGGACACCCGTCCCGGGGACTGACCGGCGGGCAGCCCCGGTGAGAGCTCGTCCGGGCGTCGTTCCACCGGCAGCCCACGCGCGGACGGGTGCCGCCTGCTCAGCACCGCGGACCGACGCGGTGGCCGGCGCGGCCGTCAGGGTGTCGGACCGGTGACCTCCTGGGTGCCGAGGACGGCGAGCAGGTCGAGGAGGCCGGCGCTGGCGGTGCCCACCGCGGGGGTGAACCAGAGCAGCCGTTGCCGGCCGTCCTCGCTGAACAGGTTCAGGCAGTTCACCTCGATCAGGCCCAGCTCCGGGTGCTGGAGACGTTTGCGGTCCTCGCGGCGGAACGCCACGTCGTGGTCGGCCCACAGGGCGGCGAACTCGGGGGAGGCGTCGAGCAGCGCGTTGATCACGGAGCCGGCCTCGGTGTCCTTGGCGTCCCGCCTGGCGGCGGCGGCCCGCAGGTCGGCGACGAACGCCCGGGACTGGCCCACGTGGTCGGCCTCGGGATAGAGCCGCCGGGCCTCGGGTTCGGTGAACCACCGGTGGACGAAACTGGCCCGGGCGCCCCGGAAGCCGGAGTGGTCCCCGAGCAGCGCCACCGCCGGCGGGTTCTGCACCAGCGTGACGTGCAGGTCGGTGATGACCTGCGCGGGTGTCGACGGCAGGCGGGCGAGCAGGTCGAGCATGCCAGGGTGGACGTGCGAGGTGCTTCCCCCGGACGCGGGCACCGGGCGGTCGGCCAGGTGGTAGAGGTAGTCGCGCTCGTCGGCGGTCAGGCGCAGGGCCCTCGCCAGCGCGGCGATCATCTGCTCGGAGGGCTGGGACCCGGCGCCGCGCTCAAGTTCGTTGTAGTAGTCCACCGATGCGCCGGCGAGCTGGGCGACCTCGTCGCGGCGCAGCCCCGGCACCCGGCGGCGGGGCCCGTGGGGAAGCCCCACGTCGGCCGGGCGGATGCGGGCACGCCGTGAGCGCAGGAAAGCCCCCAGCTCGGTGTGTTTCACAGAACCCATGCCTGTCATTCTGCAACCGGCCGGGCCGCCGACCCAGGGGATGACATCCCCTGGTTCCGCCCGCCCGGGCCGCACATCGTGGAGGCCATGACCACGAACCACCCACCCCTGCACCGGTGTCCGTGCGTGTTTGTGTCGTCGCCGGCGGATCACGCGGTACCGGCCGGGCGGACTCCGTCAGGCTCGCCGGGGAGGGGCCTGCCGTCGGGTGAAGCACGCGCACGACGCGGCCGTCCGGCAGGGCACCTGGTGAACGGCCGGGTCCTGCCCGCCAACCGGGGGCGTGGTCCGGGGGCGCAGTCGAACGGCGTGAAGGCCACCGGCGCAGCCGGCGGTTTCCCGCACCGCACCGCACGGGCGCCGCCGGTCACCTCCCGCCACGCCGGTCGCGGACCACGCCGTCACCAGCCGGACAACGGCGTCCCCGGCCCTCTTCCCCGGACACGCACGTGCGTGCACCACGGACGAAAAAAACTCAAGGAGCAGCTACCCATGCCTTTTGCCCACTTCAAGGTCCCCGCAGGCACCGTCACCGCCGAGGACAAGAGAAAGATCGTCGAACGCGCCACCGACCTGTACGCGGAGATCTACGGTGAGCGGGCCCGCCCCACCACCGTCGTACTCGTCGACGAGGTCGCCGACGGCGGCTGGGGCGTCGCCGGAAACGTCCTGACCGCCGCCATGCTCAACGGCGAGGCCTGACCCCCGGCCCTCTGCGCACGGTGGGTGGGGGGCCGCGGCGCCGGGTGCGACCACAGCCCGCACCCCCCGAACCGAAGGGTCACACTGCGGGTCACGCACGCACGGCCCCCCGACCTGCCCCCGGCCTTCGCGCCCGGCCCCACCCCCCTCAAGGGGCGGCGCCGGGGAGGGCGTCAGGGGGCCGACCGGCTACCGACGCCTGCCGCGCGGGCCGCCACGCCCGACTGCCGGAGGCCGAGCGTTCACTGTGCCGTCCCGGCCAGCAGCCAACGGCGCACCCGCACTTCCAGGAGCACGCGCTCGCCTCCCGGACGAGTGGGAGCGGACACGTCCCAGCCGTACTTGCGCTCGAACGCGGCCACGACCTCCCGGGGGAACCCGCCCCGGATCACCGTTGCGTCGCCCTCGGCGACGACCGGGGACCGGCCGTCCTCCAGGGCGAGGGAGACACGCGGCTCCTTCTGGATGTTCCGCACCTTGACCGAGGTGTGATCCGCACCGATCCACCACGTCGAACCCTGGTGGACGAACCAGACCGGTGTGACGTGGGCCGAGCCGTCCGGACGCACGGTGCACAACCAGACGTTCTCCTCCCTGGCCAGACGGAGACGGACGGCCGACCCGGGTGCGTTCGCTGCATCACTCACCCCGCCATCCGACCATCCCCCCTGCCGCGGTGCATCGGGCGGCCCGCCGAACCATCGTCCTAGGTCTCACGACGCAGGGGTCGAGGCGACCACCAGGGACCTCAGTTCCGGTCAGGTGTGATCCTGAGTACCCTTGGTATGCTCGCGCTGTGCGGCTTCGACCTGCTGGACGATCCGCCAGGCCGGCGTGCCGCTGCGCGCGATGACGACGATCGGTTCCTCGGCCTGGGACCAGGTGCGCCTGACGAGTTCGAGGGCCTGGTCCACGCAGGCCGCCACGTCGCCCAGGGCGCCCGAGCGGAGCCAGGAGCGCAGTCCGTAGTTGTGTGCCGCCACGACGCCGGCAGCCACCGCGCAGGCCCGGGCGCCTCCGTCCGGGAGGGCGGCGAAGCGCTTCTCCAGGTAGGAGGCCAGCGCGCGCTCGTAGCGCCAGACCACGGACTTCTCGTACGCCTTGAGGGCGGGCACCGTACGGGTGAGCGCGTACCTGTTGACCGAGAACTCCGGGTCGGCGGCGTACATCTGCATCACCAGCCGCGCCGCCTCGCAGGCCCGGTGCACGGGGTCGGGGTCCTGCCACCCCTGCCGCAGGAACTCCACCATCCGCTCCAGTGCGCCCTCGTGGTCGGGGAAGACCACTTCCTCCTTGGTGGGGAAGTAGCGGAAGAAGGAGCGGCGTCCGACGCCGGCCCGGGTGACGATGTCGGCGACGGTCGTGCCCTCGTAGCCGTTCTCGGCGAAGAGCTCGAACGCCGCCGTCACGATGGCGTCCCTGGTCGGACGCGCCTCCGTGCCGGTCTCCTCGGGGCCTTGGTCTGCGGTCATGGGAGGAACTTACTCCACTTCCTGGCAGGACTTCCGTAGGAGGGAACTAGATGTGCACAATACGGGGTACTGAGTGCCGTGAACTGAGTCTGTGTCCCCAGGAGGATCCCGTGTCCGAGTTCGATCTCTACCGCCCCTCGGAGGAGCACGAGATGCTCCGGGAGTCGGTACGTGCACTGGCGGAGGCGAAGATCGCGCCGTTCGCCGCGGCGGTCGACGAGGAGGCGCGCTTCCCGCAGGAGGCGCTGGACGCGCTGGTGGCAAACGACCTGCACGCGGTGCACGTCCCGGAGAGTTACGGCGGGGCGGGTGCGGACGCGCTGGCCACGGTCGTCGTCATCGAGGAGGTGGCCCGGGTCTGCGCCTCCTCCTCCCTCATCCCGGCCGTCAACAAGCTCGGCTCCCT
>NZ_JBHWGP010000013.1:0-41314 GCF_042733155.1 Streptomyces sp. NPDC059740
GGTCGCCGCGGAACTGGTCGCCCCCGAGAAGAAGGCCGGCGCCATCGCGATGATGTTCACCGGCCTGACCGTCGCCAACGTCGTCGGCGTCCCGCTGGGCACCTGGGTGGGCCAGAGCGCGGGCTGGCGCGTCACCTTCCTGCTGGTCGCCGCCCTCGGCGTCCTCGGCTTCGCCGGGGTGGCCCGCCTCGTCCCCGACGTGCCCAAACCCGAGGGGGTGCGGCTTCGCCACGAGCTCGCCGCCTTCCGCAACGCACAGGTCCTGCTGGCCATGGCCATGACCGTGCTCGGCTTCGGCGGCGTCTTCGCCGCGGTCACCTACATCGCCCCGATGATGACCGAGGTCGCCGGCTACGCGGACTCCTCCGTCACCTGGCTCATGGTGCTCTTCGGGGCCGGCATGGTGACCGGCAACCTCGTCGGCGGCCGGTTCGCCGACCGGGCGCTGATGCCGATGCTCTGCACGGCGCTCGGCACACTCGCCGTCGTCCTCGCGGTGTTCACCGTGACCGCCCACGACCGGGCTGCCGCCGCCGTCACGGTCTTCCTGATCGGCGCGCTCGGCTTCGCGACCGTCCCGCCGCTCCAGAAGCGGGTCCTCGACCAGGCGTCCGGCGCACCGACGCTCGCCTCCGCGGTGAACATCGGCGCCTTCAACCTGGGCAACGCCCTCTCGGCCTGGCTCGGCGGCGTGGTCATCGCCGCGGGGCTCGGCTACACCGCCCCGAACTGGGTCGGCGCGGTGCTCGCGGCCTCCGCACTGGTCCTGGCGCTGGTCTCCGGCGCCCTGGACCGACGCGGCACCGGCACCTCCGGGCGGGTCGTGGCCTCCCACACCCCCGCCCCCGGCCGCGACCTCGCCTCCGACCCCCGCTGAACCCGCCCGGTGGCGCCGCCCCGCGGTGCCCCGGGCCCGCAACCCCCCGACGAAAGAAACCGATCATGAGCACCGTCCCGCACGTCACCCTCAACAACGGCGTCACCATGCCCCAGCTGGGCTTCGGCGTCTTCCAGGTACCCGACGAGGAGACCACCGCCGCGGTCACCCACGCCCTGGAGAGCGGCTACCGCTCCATCGACACCGCCGCGATCTACGGCAACGAGTCCGGCGTCGGCCGGGCCCTGGCCGCCTCGGGCCTGCCCCGGCAGGACCTCTTCGTCACCACCAAGCTGTGGAACGAGGACCAGGGGTACGACACCACCCTCAGCGCCTTCGACACCAGCCTGGCCCGGCTGGGCCTGGAGTACGTCGACCTCTACCTGATCCACTGGCCGACCCCGGCCCGCGACCGCTACCTGGAGACCTGGCGGGCGCTGGAGCGGATCCTGGCCGACGGCCGGGCCCGCGCCATCGGCGTCTCCAACTTCCAGCCGCACCACCTCCAGCGCCTGCTGGACCACAGCGGGGTGGTGCCGGCCGTCAACCAGGTCGAGGCCCACCCCGGCCTCCAGCAGCGGGAGCTGCGGGAGTTCCACACCCGGCACGGCGTGGTCACCGAGGCCTGGAGCCCGCTCGCCCAGGGCGCGGTGCTCAGCTACGAGGCGGTCACCGACATCGCCGCCCGGCACGGCCAGACCCCCGCCCAGGTGGTGCTGCGCTGGCATCTCCAGCTCGGCAACGTGGTGATCCCCAAGTCGGTCACGCCGGCCCGCATCCGCGAGAACCTCGACGTGTTCGGCTTCACCCTCGACGAGTCGGAGATGGCGGCGCTGGCCGCACTCGACCGCGGTCTGCGCACCGGCCCGGACCCGGACACCCTCAACTGAGGGACGACCCGCCCGGCCTCTCCCGCCCCTCGTCCACCGGACGGGGGGCGGGGCGTCCGTCCCCCGTCCGGTGACAGCCGCGCCCCCGGCCCACGCCGCACGTGCCGGGAGCGGCTCTCACCGGGCCGGCCCGTTCTGGCGGCGCCGGTGTACGGCGGCGCGCCGCCGCGCCTGGCGCACGCACTGCCAGCAGCGCCAGTCCGCGGGGACCGGGGCGACCGTGGCGTTGCTGCAGCCTGACTCCGCGCACCTGGTCCGCTCCCGGGGCCCGTCGAAGACCGTGAGGTCGTCGGCGGGGGCCGGGGGCAGGTCGTAGCCCTGCGGACGGTCGGTGACGATGTGCTCGGAGTGGCGCAGCGGGTGGAACTCGACCCACTCACGCGGGCACTGGTCCGGGGAGCCCGCCACGTCGTCGTGGCTGGTGCAGCGCTGCTTCCACCAGCGGCTGACGGTGGTGAAGCCGGCGGCCCGAAGCGACCACACCCACATGGTGCCGCCGGTGCGCGAGAGGATGGTCTGCCCCTCGCGTCCGGGCGCGTACGGCACGTCGACGCGTTCCCAGGCGCCCTCCTCCACGGCGAAGATCGGCTCCGGGCAGCGCTCGCCGTCCTCCAGGGCGGCGACGCAGCGGACGTCCTCGATCCGGCAGGGCGCGAGGAGGAGGACGGTGGAGTAGTGCAGGGTGTGCCGGACCCGGTCGGCAGCCGCCGCGCCCGCGTCCCCGCTGCGCGCAGCGGCGGGTTGGGCCGGGGGTTGCTGCTCGGGCGGGGGCTGCGGGGTGAACTCGCCCCTGGCCACCCGGGCCCGCATCCGCACGGCGAGCCGGCGCACCACGTCGACGAGTTCCTCGGGCAGGTCGGTGTGGTCCAGGGCGGGACAGACCGTGGGGTGCGGCAGCCGGCAGTGGCCGCCGGCGCGCGCGTCCTCGCCCGGGTAGGCGATGCCCTTGTCGACGTGCCAGCGGAACCGGACGGGGACGTGGCGGCTGGGGACCTCCACGGTCAGCGGGATGCGCTGGGTGTCGTAGCGGTCGAACCACTCCACGGGAGTGCCGCAGTAGGCGCAGTGGTCGGCCCCGGTGCGGCGCAGCAGCGTGGAGGCGTTGGCCTGGTGCAGCCGCATGCTCATCGGGGTCTTCCTCCTGTGCCGGGCGCCGCCGGTGTCCGTCCCGCCACCGGGACGGGCGGGCCCGGGACCGTCGCGGCCGGGCGGGCCGTCGCCGGCGCGGGCTGCGGGTGCGGTGCCGTCCCCGGGGCGCGGAGGCCGATTCTACCGTCGGCTGCGGGCCCCGCCGTGGAGTCGGACCTGGGCGGCCCGCCGCAGCACCGGCCTCGCCGCCGGGCCGCCGCACGCGGTGGCGGGGAGCGGCCCGGGGGTCCTCCCCGCCTCCGGCTCACCAGATCTGGTCGGCCCACTCCGGGTGGTCGACGAACGGGTTGCGGTTGTGCTGGTACTGCTCGTAGATCACGTCGTTGCGGTGTTCCTCGAAGGCGTCCGGCGGGTCCTGGTCGTTCCACTTCAGCAGGACGGAGAGCCGGCCGATGTTCGGCGCCGAACCGTTGTCCACCTTGTCGTCGGGTTCCAGGTCGGGGAACCCGTCGCCGCCGTCGTAGCGGACGGCCATGTAGAGGATCATGCGGGCCACGTCGCCCTTGACGGCGTCGCGCGGCTCGAAGGAGTCGGAGTCGGAGTAGTTGCCGGGGGCCCCGGAGACGGCGCTGCCGCCCTCGTCGAAGTCCTTGTTGCCGCGCACGTCGTTGACGGTGACGTCGGCGGGGCGCAGGTGGTGGAGGTCGGTACCGGGGCCGGTCGCGGTGCCGAAGTCGCCGTGGGACTTGGCCCAGACGTGCTCGCGGTTCCAGTCCCCGACGTCGCCGCCGTGCTCGGCCTTGCTCTGGGACCGGCCGGTGTACAGCAGGATGACGTTGCCGGGGTGGGCCGGGTCCTCGTCGGTGTCCTGGAGGGCGGCCCAGACCTGGTCGTAGGTGACCGTGTCCTGATGGCTGATGATCGTGTGGAGGGCGTTCTCCAGGGCGGTGCCGGTCTTCCCCTCGGCGTCCTGGTAGTAGGTGTCGTCGTACGCGGTGACCGCGGCGTGGCTGCCGGTGGGGGCGGCGTCCGGGGCGGCGGTGGCGGGTGCCGCGGTCGCCGCGAGGGCGGTGGCGGCGGCGAGCGCCACCAGTGCCCGGCGGGCGCGCGGGTGTCGGGTGCTGTCCACGAAGGGTGTCCTCTCCCCGTGAAGGCGCACCGGCTCGCGGTGGGGCGCGTGCCGGTGTCGTCGAACGACGTTCGACTCAGGGAGCGTGACAGCAGGGGGAGTTGACGGCAACAGGGTGTCCGGAAGACGGCTGCTTCTGCGGTTTTCCCGGTGTCGTGGGGTGTGCGGCGTATCGGTGGTGGCGCGGGGCCCGGGACGGGTGGTGCCCGCCCCGGGCCCCGCGGCCGGCCGGAGGGCGTCTCAGCCGATGGGCGCACCGGTGTACTGGGCGGCGAACTCCGCCTCGGCGTGCGGGGAGGCCGCGATGCGGTCCAGGCGCGCGGTCTGGAGCCGGGTGGTGAAGGGGTCCTGCTCCGGGTCGGCGTGGAGGGTGCTGGTCATGGAGTACGAGAAGTGCTCGGCGCGCCAGACCCGGCGCAGGCAGGTGTCGGAGTAGGCGTCCAGGAGCTCGGCGGAGCCGGTCTGCTGCCGGTGGGCGAGCGCCCGGGCCAGCACCACGACGTCGGCGACCGCCAGGTTGAGGCCCTTGGCGCCGGTGGGCGGCACGATGTGGGCGGCGTCGCCGGCCAGGAAGACCCTGCCGTGGCGCATGGGCTCGGTGACGAAGCTGCGCATGGGCAGCACCGACTTGGCGGTGAGGGGCCCGCGTTCCAGCAGACGGCCGCCGTCGACGGCGACGCGGGCGTCCAGCTCGTCCCAGATGCGTCCGTCGGGCCAGTCGGCCGGGTCGGTGCCGGGCGGGACCTGGAGGTAGAGGCGGCTGACGGTGGGTGAGCGCATGCTGAGGAGGGCGAAGCCGCGGGGCGAGTGGGCGTAGACCAGTTCCTCCTGCGAGGGCGCGACGTCGGCCAGCACACCGAGCCAGGCGTAGGGGTACTCGCGCGCGTAGGTGGTGAGGGCGCCGGGCGGCAGCGCCTGCCGGGTGACGCCGTGGAAGCCGTCGCAGCCCACGAGGTAGTCGCAGGTGACGGTCTCCTCCTGCGCGCCGCGGACCAGGTGGACCGCCGGCCGGTCGGTCTCGACGCCGCTCACCGCCCGGACCCGGGTCCCGAAGTGGAGCGGCGGCCCGTCCTGGAGCTGCAGGGCTATCAGGTCCTTGACGACCTCGGTCTGGGCGTAGACCCAGACCCGGCGGCCACCGGTGAGGGCGGGGAAGTCGACCCGGTGGCCGCGGCCGGACCAGCGCAGTTCGACGCCGTCGTGGACCAGACCCTCCCGGTCCAGCCGCCGGCCGGCGCCGCTCTCGCGCAGCACGTCGACGGTGCTCTGCTCCAGGATGCCGGCGCGCTGGCGGGCCTCGACGTAGCCGCGCTCGCGGCTCTCCCACACCTCGCAGTCGACGCCCGCGCGGTGCAGCAGCCGGGCGAGCAGGAGGCCGGCTGGGCCGCCTCCGACGATGCCGACGGACGTGTGCCTCATCGTGCCTCCTCCTCGATCACCCGGTCGGCGACGGCGAACGCCGAGTTGGCTGCGGGGACGCCGCAGTAGACGGCGGTCTGCAGCAGGACCTCCCTGATCTCGTGGGCCGTCATTCCGCCGTGCAGGGCGGCCCGGACGTGCATCCGCAGTTCGTCGGTGTGGCCGCGGGCGACGAGTGCGGCGAGGGTGATGCAGCGGCGGGTGGTGTGGGACAGGCCGGGCCGGGTCCAGATCTCCCCCCAGGCGTACCGGGTGATGAAGTCCTGGAAGGGGGCGGTGAACTCGCTGGTGGCGGCCGTGGCGCGGTCGACGTGGGCGTCGCCGAGCACGGCGCGCCGCACCTGGGTCCCCGCGGCGCGCCGGGCCGTGTCGTCCTCGGGCGCCGCGCCGGCCGGGGTGGCCGGGGAGTCCGCGGCCAGGTGGCTGCGGAGGGCCGCCAGTACCGGCGCCGGGGCCTCCACCGCGGCCAGGTGGGCGGCGCCGGGGACCTCCACGAGGGTGGCGTCGGGGACGGCGTCGGCGATCTCGCGGGCGTGGGCGGGCGGCGTGACCGGGTCCTGGCGGCCCACGAGCACGAGCGTGGGGAGGGTGACGTCCGCGAGGTCGGCGCGGACGTCGAAGGTGGCCAGTGCCTCGCAGCAGGCGGCGTAGCCCTCGGGGTCGGCGGCGAGGAGGTCGGCGGCGAGTGCCTGCGCCTGCGGGGTGTCGCGGTGGGCGGGGGTGAACCAGCGTTCCCGGCTGATGTCGGCCAGGTGGGCGGTGCCCTGGGCCCGGACCCGGGCGGCGCGCTCCCGCCAGTCGGGGGCCTCGCCGAAGTGGGCGGAGGAGCAGAGCACGGCGAGGGAGGTCAGCCGCCGGGGGTGGTGGAGGGCGAGCCAGCTGCCGACCGCGCCGCCCAGGGAGACGCCCGCGTAGGCGAAGCGTTCCAGGCCGAGGGAGTCGGCGAGGTCGAGGACGAGGCGGCCGAGGTCGGCGACGCTCGCCTGCGGCGCCAGCAGACCGGCCGGGCTGCCGCCGTGACCGGGCAGGTCCCACCGCACGACACGGTGGCTGCGGGCGAGGTCGGGGAGCTGTGCGTCCCACACCCGCAGCGAGGTGCCCAGCGAGGGGCCGAGTACCAGGGCGGGGGCGTCGGCCGGACCGTCGACGCGGTGGTGGAGGCCCGGGGAGGCCGGTGGGGCGGCGGTGGGGCCGGGGCGGGCGGTCACGGCTGTGGTGCTCCTTCGGGGGGCGGGGCTCGGACGGTGGATGCCGCGGGCTGCGGGGCCCGGTCAGCGGCGGGCCAGCGCGCGGTCGACCAGTGCGGCGGCCGAGCCGGTGTAGTGGGCGGGGGAGGTGAGGTCGCGCAGTTCCCCGGGGCTGAAGGCCGCCGCGGCCTCGTCCCGGCTCGCCAGGGCGGTCGCGAGGTCGGCGCCCTCACGGGCCACCTGGCGTGAGACGTCGTCCAGGACCTCTCTGGCCTTCTCCCGGCCGATGCGGCCGGCCAGGACGGCGGCCAGGCGTTCGGAGACGACCAGTCCGCCGGTCGCGGCGAGGTTGCGTGCCATCCGGTCGGGCGCGGTGCGCAGCTCCTCAGTGAGTTCGGCGACGGCGTGGGCGGCGCCGCCGGTGCAGCGCAGCGCCTCGCGCAGCGGCTGCCACTCGGCGTGCCAGGCCCCGGCGGGGCGTTCGTCCTCGGCGACCAGGGAGCCGTGGAGGATCGCGGCGAGCGCGGGCACCTGCCGGGCCGCGGCGGCGGCGAGCGTCGCCCGGACCGGGTTGGCCTTGTGGGGCATGGCGGAGGACCCTCCGCCGCTGCCTTCGGCGACCTCGCCGATCTCGGTGCGGTTCAGCACCAGCACGTCGGCGGCGATCTTGCCCAGGGCACCCGCGGTCAGCGCCAGCGCGCCCGCCAGGTCGGCCACCGGCGTGCGCAGGGTGTGCCAGGGCAGCAGCGGTTCTGCCAGGCCCGTCCGGCGGGCGTAGGCGGCCAGCAGGGCGGGCCCGAGGTCCGGCCGGGGCGGCTGCGCGTCCCCCTCGGCGAAGGCGTGGAAGGCGGCCAGGGTCCCGCCGGCGCCGCCGAGTTGGGCCGGCAGGGTGTCCCGGACGGCGGCGAGGCGGTCGCGGGCGTCCAGCACCAGGGACCGCCAGCCGGCCGCCTTGAGGCCGAAGGTGGTCGGTACGGCGTGCTGGGTCAGGGTCCGCCCGGGCATGGGCGTGTCGCGGTGTGCGGCGGCGAGGCGGGCGAGGGCCCCGGCGGCGCGGTCCAGGTCGGCCAGGACGTGGCCCAGGGCGCGGGAGGCGACCAGCATGGTGGCGGTGTCGAGCACGTCCTGGCTGGTGGCGCCGCGGTGGACGTAGGGCGCGGCGGCCGGGTCGTGTCCGGCCACGGCGGCGGTCAGGGCGCGGACCAGGGGGATGACGGGGTTGCCGCCCCAGCGGGCGGACAGGGCCAGTTCGCGCACGTCGAGGGTGCCGGCCGCCTCGGCCGCGGCGGTGGCGACGGTCCGCGCGGCGGCGGCGGGGGCGAGGCCCGTGTCGGCCTGGGCGTGGGCGAGTGCCGCCTCGGCGTCGAGCATGGCGCGCAGGTAGGCGGTGTCCGCGGTGGCCCGTTCGACGGCGCCGCCGGCCCGGACGGGGCTGAGCAGGCCGGTGTCGGCCGCCTCGTCCGGGTCCGGCAGGTCGGCGGGACCGTGGTCAGTCGAAGGCAAGGAAGACCGTCTCCTCGTGGGGGTTCTCGGCCTGGAGGCGGATGTCGAAGCGGTGGCGGCCGTGGTCCTCCGCGGACGCGAGCAGCGTGGCACGGCGCTGCGGTTCCAGGGCGGCGAGCAGCTCGTCCTCGGGCGCGTCGGCATCGGGCGTGCCGAGGTAGACGCGGGTGTGGAGGTGGTGCAGCAGGCCGCGGGCGAAGAGGACCACCGACAGGTAGGGGACGCCGCCGGGCGGCAGGGTCCGCAGCACGTAGTGGCCGGCCGCGTCGGTGGGGACCCGGCCGAAGCCGGTGAAGTCCACCCCGTTGCGGCCGAGGTGGCCGCCGTCGACCGGGTCGCGCCGCATCGAGCCGGGGGCTCCGGTGCGGGACCCGTCGGGCGCCGGCTGCCAGAACTCCAGGATCGCGTCGGGGACGGGCGCTCCGGCGCCGTCGCGGACGTAGCCGTGGAGGGTGAGGGTGTCGGGGTGGCCGGTGGGGGCGATGTCGCCGCCGCCGGGGAAGGGCAGGGCGTAGCCGTAGAAGGGGCCCACGGTCTGGGAGGGGGTGGGGTGGAGTGTCATGTCAGCGGCCCTCCTCGACCCAGGTGGCGGCGGGGCCGTCCAGGACGACGTCCCAGCGGAAGCCGAGCGACCACTCGGGGGTGGACAGATCGTGGTCGTAGGTGGCGACCAGGCGCTGCCGGGCGGCGTCGTCGGTCACCGACTGCAGGATGGGGTCGTAGGGGAAGAGGGGGTCGCCGGGGAAGTACATCTGGCTCACCAGCCGCTGGGTGAACGCCGTCCCGAAGAGCGAGAAGTGGATGTGTGCGGGGCGCCAGGCGTTGAGGTGGTTGCGCCAGGGGTAGGCGCCGGGCTTGATGGTGTGGAAGCGGTAGGTGCCGTCGTCGTCGGTGAGGCAGCGGCCGACGCCGGTGAAGTTGGGGTCCAGCGGGGCGGGGTGGTCGTCGCGCTGGTGGGCGTAGCGCCCGGAGGCGTTGGCCTGCCATATCTCGACGAGCTGGCCGCGTACCGGGCGCCCGTCGCGGTCCACGATGCGGCCGGTGACGGTGATGCGCTCCCCCAGCGGCTCGCCGCGGTGCTGCCGGGTGAGGTCGTGGTCGAGCGGGGTGACGTCGGTGGCGCCGAAGACCGGTCCGGACAGTTCGACCGCGTCGGGGTCGTGGACGGTGACGGGTGGGCGCAGCGGGTGGCGCAGCAGGCTGCTGCGGTAGGGGGCGTAGCCGCGGTCGGGGTGGTGGACGGCCGGGTCGCCGTCGGCGCGGCGCCGGACGTAGGCCTCGCGGGCCTCGCCGATCTCCCCGGTGATGACGTCCTGGGTGAGGGGGCCGGTGGTGGCCTGCGCGGTGGCGGGAGTGGTCATGTGGGTTCTCCTGGGGGCCGGACGGGAGGGTGGGCGCGGCCGGCGGGCGCGGGCCTCGTCCGGTGGTGCGGGCCGGCGGGTTTCCGGCGGGCCCGGCCGGCGCCACCGGCACGACGGTCGGCGGTGGCACCGGGCGGGGCCGGCGGTCGGGGTGGTCCGGGTCAGCGTTCGAGGACCAGCGCGAGGCCCTGTCCGACGCCGATGCAGGCGGTGGCGACGGCGGTGCCGGAGCCGGCCGCCGCCAGTTGGTGGGCCGCGGCGGCGGTGATGCGGGCCCCGGAGGCGCCGAGCGGGTGGCCCACGGCGATGGCGCCGCCGCGGGGGTTGACGAGGTCGGGGTCGAGGTCGGGCCACTGCGTCAGGCAGCCCAGGACCTGGGCGGCGAACGCCTCGTTGAGCTCGACGGTGGTGAGGTCGCCGAAGCCGCGGCCGGCCTTGCGCAGTGCCTTGGTGACGGCTTCGACGGGGCCGAGGCCGAAGTACTGCGGTTCGATGCCGGTCACGGCGCTCGCGCTGACGCGGGCCAGGGGTTCGCGGCCGGTGGCGGCCAGCCCCTCCTCGTCGGTGACCAGCAGGGCCGCGGCGCCGTCGTTGAGGGGGGAGGAGTTGCCGGCGGTGACCGTGCCGCCCTCCTTGCGGAAGACCGGCCGCAGCGCGCCGAGCGACTCCAGGGAGGTGTTGTCGCGGATGGTCTCGTCGCGGGCCAGGTCGACGCCGGGGACGGGTACGGTCTCGCCGTCGAGCAGGCCCTCGCTCCAGGCGCGGGCCGCCTTGCGGTGGCTGGCCAGGGCGTAGGCGTCCTGCTGTTCGCGGGTGATGCCGTACTTGTCGGCGATGAGTTCGGCGCCCTCGCCGAGCGCGACGGTCCACTCCGGGCGCATCCGGGGGTTGACCATGCGCCAGCCCAGGGTGGAGGAGAAGAGCTCCTGGTTGCCGGCGGGGAAGGCCCGCTCGGGCTTGGGCAGCACCCAGGGGGCGCGGCTCATGGACTCCACTCCCCCGGCCACCACGATCGAGGCGTCGCCGACGGCCACCGCGCGGGCTGCCTGCACGACGGCTTCGAGGCCCGAGGCGCACAGCCGGTTGACGGTGGCCCCGGGCACGCTGACCGGGAGTCCGGCCAGGAGCACGGCCATGCGGGCGACGTCGCGGTTCTCCTCGCCGGCGCCGTTGGCGTTGCCGAGGACGACGTCGTCGATGCGCGCGGGGTCGAGGTCGGGGGTGCGGTCCAGGAGGGCGCGCAGCGCGTGGGCGGCGAGGTCGTCGGGGCGGGTGCCGGCCAGCGCGCCGCCGTACTTGCCGACGGGGGTGCGGACGGCGTCGACGAGGTAGACCTCGCGCAGTCGAGCGGTCATGACAGGACGCTCCCGGTGTCGTGGCGGGCGGACTCGGCGAGGCCGGCGGGGGTGAGGGCGGATTCGGGGACGAGGACGGGGGCAGCCGTGGCGCGGCGCACGTCCTCGACGGTGACGCCGGGGGCGGTCTCCACCAGCCGCAGGCCGTCCTCCCTCACATCCAGGACGGCCAGGTCGGTGATGATGCGGTCGACGCAGCCGGCGCCGGTGAGCGGCAGTTCGCAGCTCTGAAGGATCTTGGGGGTGCCGTCCTTGGCGGTGTGGCGCATGAGGACCAGGACGCGCCGCGCGCCGTGGACGAGGTCCATCGCGCCGCCCATGCCCTTGATGGTCTTGCCGGGGACGGCCCAGTTGGCGAGGTCGCCGGTCGCGGAGACCTGCATGGCGCCCAGGACGGCGACGTCGATGTGGCCGCCGCGGATCATGCCGAAGGAGAGGGCGGAGTCGAAGAAGGCCGCGCCGGGCAGGACGGTGACGGTCTCCTTGCCGGCGTTGATGAGGTCCGGGTCGACCCCGTCCTCGTCCGGGTAGGGGCCGACGCCCAGCAGGCCGTTCTCCGACTCCAGGACCACGTGGACGCCTGCGGGCAGGTGGTTGGGGATGAGTGTGGGCAGCCCGATGCCGAGGTTGACGTAGGAGCCGTCGGTGAGTTCGGCGGCGGCGCGGGCGGCCATCTCGGTCTGGTTCCAGGGCATCAGGCGTGCACCGCCTTCTCGGTGGGGGGCTGGCTGACGGTGCGGCGCTCGACGGGCTTGTGCGCGGCCTGTTCGGGCGTGAGCGCGACCACCCGCTGGACGAAGACGCCGGGCAGGTGGACCTGGTCCGGCTCGATCTCGCCGGGTTCCACCAGTTCCTCGACCTCGGCGAGGGTGACCCGGCCCGCCATGGCCGCCAGCGGGTTGAAGTTGCGGGCGGACTTGTTGAAGACGAGGTTGCCGTGGCGGTCGCCGCGGGCGGCCCGCACCAGGGCGAAGTCGGTGGTCAGGCCGCGCTCCAGGACGTAGGAGCCGCCGTCGAACTCGCGGACCTCCTTGGGCGGCGAGGCGACGAGCACGCTGCCGTCGGGGCCGTGCCGCCAGGGCATGCCGCCCTCGGCGACCAGGGTGCCGACCCCGGCGGGGGTGTAGAAGGCGGGGATGCCGCAGCCGCCGGCCCGCAGCCGCTCGGCGAGGGTGCCCTGCGGGATGAGCTCCAGCTCGATCTCCCCGGCCAGGTACTGGCGGGCGAACTCCTCGTTGGCTCCGACGTAGGAGGCGGTGACGCGGGAGATGCGGTGCGCGTCGAGGAGTCTGGCCAGGCCCGTCCCCATGGCTCCGCAGTTGTTCGAGACGACGCCGAGGTCGGTGGCCCCGCTCTCGAACAGGGCGTCGATCAGGGTCGTCGGGACGCCGCTGAGGCCGAAGCCGCCGACGGCGAGCGACGCACCGTCGGGGATGTCGGCCACGGCCTGCGCCGCCGAGGTGACCGTCTTGTCCATACCGCTGCCTCTCCGGTGCGTCCGAGGGACCGTTCCTCGCCGGTTCGGCCCCCGGACTGGTAGAGTTGTTCGCAGAGTGAACTAGAGTTCATTTCTGCTCGGGGTGAGTCTCACCCGGGCCGACCGCCCTGTCAATGCCTTCCCGCCGCGTGGGCCGCACCGCCCGCACCCCCGTTGGAGCAGCCCATGCCCCCCGTCCCGGACGATGCCGCCGCCCCCGCCGCCCCGCGCGAGACCGTGGGCCCCCTGGTCCGCGGACTGGCCGTGCTGCGCGCCCTCACCGCGGCCGGCGGCCGGTCCACCCTGGGCGACCTGGCCCGCTCGACGGCGCTGGCGCGCTCCACCGTCGACCGGGTCGCCGGCACCCTGCACCGCGTCGGCCACGTCCACCTCTCGGGCCGGGAGGTCACCCTCGCGCCGCGTCTGATGGAACTGGGCAACGCCTACCTGGTCTCCAGCGGCCTGGCCGCACTCGGCGAGCTGACCGCCGAACTCGCCGACTCCCTCGACGAGTCGGTGTCGGTGGCGGTGCCCGACGGCGACGGCGTCCGCTTCGTGCGCCAGACCACCCGCCGCCGCGCGATGTCGCTCACCTTCCGCATCGGCGACCTGCTGCCGGCCGAACGCGGGGCTCCCGGCGCACTGTTCGCAGCCGACTGGACGGCGCAGGACTGGTCCCGCTGGCAGGCGCGGCACGAGGCGGACCCGAGGGACGACGCCTTCCCCGCCGTCCCCGCGGGGCGCGGTGACGCCGGGCAGACCTATCCCGACCGCGTCGCCGCCGCCCGCACGAGCGGGTACGCGTTGGACGACCAGCTCATCGAGCCGGGACTGGTGGCGGTGGCCGTCCCGGTGCACGACGCCGAGGGACGGGCGGTGTGCGCACTGAGCGCCGTCAGCCACACCCGCCGGCACAGCGCCCACTCCCTGCGGGACGCGGCGCTGCCCCGGCTCCGGGCGACCGCGGCGCGGATGGCGGAGGTGCTGCGGGCCCCCCGCCCGGACGCCGGGGCACCGGACGCCGGGGCACGCGCCCCGTGGGCGCGGAGCGTCAAGCAGGAACTCGGCCCCACCTTCCTGGAGTCGCTGGCCCGCGGCCTCTCGGTGCTCGCCGCCTTCGACGCGGACGCCGAGGCGCTGCCGCTCACGGCGGTGGCGGAGCGCACCGGGCTGGCCCGTGCGACGGCACGCCGGGCGCTGATCACCCTGGAACACCTCGGCTACGTCACCGCCGGGGACGGCCGGTTCCGCCCCACCCCCCGCGTGCTCGATCTGGGGTTCGCCCACCTGAGCGGGCTCACCCTGGCCGACATCGCCCAACCCCACCTGGCCGCGCTGGTGGAGCGCGTGCACGAGTCGGCCTCGGTGAGCGTCCTGCGCGGCGACCAGATCCAGTACGTGGCACGGGTGCCCACCGTGCGCATCATGAGCGTCAACATCACCGTGGGGACCCGCTTCCCGGCCTACGCGACGTCCATGGGGCGGGCACTCCTGGCCGGCCTGCCCGAGGAGGAGCGCACGGCCCACCTTCCCGCGGAGGGCCTGGCACCGCTCACCCCGTACACCGTGACCGATCCGGCGCGGCTGGCCGGGCTCCTGGCCGAGGTCCGGGCACAGGGGTACGCGATGGTCGACAACGAACTGGAGGAGGGCCTGCGTTCACTGGCCGTCCCGGTCCGCGACGCCTCCGGGCGACCGGTGGCGGCCGTCAACGTCTCCACCCACTCCAGCTCGTCCACGGCCGAGGGTTCACGGGAGAGGCTGCTGCCCCACCTGCGGGCGGCCGCCGAGGCCGTGGAGTCGGATCTGCGGGTGGCCGGCCGGTGCACCCGCGTCGCCACCGGATAGCCGGCGCCCCGGCTGCCCGGACCGCAGGAGAGCCCCGCCGAAGAGGACCACCGGCAACAATTGTCATGTACAGTCTTGGCCGATCGGTCGCCGCCCGGGGGCGGTGGCCGTCGTGCGTGGTCTCCCGGACCCGGCACGAGGACCGTCCCCGCAGCTCACGGCACTCCCCCACGCCGTCCCGAGCACCTCGTCGGGACCTCCACCACCGGAGGAAGCATGCTCGCTCGAAGAGCCCTCGCACCCGCCGCCCTCGCCCTGGCCTCGCTGGCGTTCCTGGCCCCGACCGCGGACGCGAGCGGCACGAAGATGTCCCAGTCCGCCGCGGCGAGCAAGCTGAGCGCCGCGGGCGTCACCCACAGCTCCAGCGGCAACTGCACGACGCGCTCGAACTCGACCTGCACCTCCTACGAGCAGATCAACTCCGGCACGGTCGACGCGATGATCACGCTGAAGCGGGCGAGCGGCTGCGCGATCAACATCACCGGCGGCACCGAGGTCGGTCACGCCTCCGGCACCTACAGCCACTACAACGGCTACAAGGTGGACACCTCGCACAACTCCTGCCTGGACGCCTACGTGAAGAACAGCTTCACCTACATCGGCTACCGGGGCGACGGGTACCCGCAGTGGAAGGCCGCCTCCGGCAACCTCTACTGCGACGAGGGCAACCACTGGGACATCACCGTCTACTGACCCCCGCAGGCGCAGAAACCCCCGGCGCGGGCCGGCCAGGAGCCGCCGTGACGGCCCGCGTCCATGACGAGAGCGCGTCCGCCGAGTCGCCCGTCCGGTGACGACCGCACCCGGGCCCGGACCCACCACCGCTCCGCCCCGGCACAGCGGGACGGAGCGGTGTTCAGGCGCTCGTGCCGGCCGGTGGGTTGCTGCCGAGCTGGCGGGCAGCCACCCCCAGGTGGTCCCCCACTCTGCTGACCAGCAGCGTCATTTCGTAGGCGACCTGCCCGACATCCGCCTCGGGGCCGGCCAGCACGCACAGGCAACTGCCGTTCCCCGCAGCCGTCACGAAGAGCAGTCCGGCGTCGTACTCGATCATCGTCTGCCGCACTCCGCCGGCACGGAAGTGCCGTCCGGCCCCCTTCGCCAGGCTGTGCAGCCCCGAGGCGACGGCGGCGAGGTGCTCGGCGTCCTCCCGCCGCAGCGCGTCACTCGCCCCCGTGACCAGGCCGTCGTTGGACAGGACCAGCGCGTGCCGCACCCGGTCCACCCGCTTGGTCAGATCGGCCAGCAACCAGTCGAGTGCGCTGTTGTCCGCCATGCCGGTCTCCTCCCCGTCTCCCCGTCAGTCACTTCACGGGCCGACCGGGTCGACCCGCCTGCCAGCCTTGCCCACCTTCCGCGCCGGGGCAAGCACCCCGACACGAGCGCGACGCCCCTCACACCCCTGACCGGCCGTCAGGACCGGGAAGGTGCACACACCACGTACTTGACCCGCATCGCGGAACGGGGTCTGCTGGGCCTCCGGCCCGGTGCACAACGGCAGCGGCTCGTCGCCCTGCCCCCCACCGCCCGGCCCCGGCCCGGCGGCGCTCGCAGGGCCGGCGGACCCTCACTTCGACCAGGAGGCAGCAGGTGCGCGCAGACTCGCAGGCCCCGGACGGCGGCGCCGGGCGGCCCGGCCAGGCCCGCACCCCGGCCGAGGTCCGGGCGTTCTTCGGCCCCCGAGCCGCCACCTGGGAGGACCGCTTCCCCGACGACGGCCCCGCCTACGCCGCCGCCGTCGCAGGCCTCGGGCTCCGCCCCGGCGACCGGGTCCTGGACGCCGGCTGCGGCACCGGACGCGCCCTGCCGCCCCTGCGGGAGGCCGTCGGCCCCACCGGCACGGTCCTCGGCATCGACGTCACCCCCGAGATGCTCGACGAGGTGGCCGCGCACGACCGGCACCACCTGGCCCTTCCGGTACTGGGCGATGTGACCCGGCTGCCGCTGCGCCCCGGCGTCCTCGACGCCGTCTTCGCCGCCGGGCTGCTCACCCATCTGCCGGACCCGCTCCGTCAGCTGACCGAGCTGGCCCGGGTGGTGCGGCCCGGCGGCATGCTGGCGCTGTTCCACCCGCTGGGCCGGGCCGCGCTGGCCGCCCGCAAGGGTTATCCGCTGACCGACGAGGACCTGCGGGCCGAGCCCCGCCTCACGGCCGCCCTGGCCGCGACCGGTTGGGACCTGCGGTCCTACGTCGACGAGGACGCCCGGTTCCTGGCCGTCGCGGTCCGCCGGCCCGACGCCGCCGACGGGCCCCGGCCCGCCCCGGAAGAGGCCTGAGCAGAGGGGCACCGCAGGGTGTCCGGTGCCGGGACGCCCGGCCCGGCGGGTCCCGGCACCGGGACGTGGGAGCGCCTCGTCCCCCGCCCCCACGGCAGGCGGTCCGGGGCGAGGCGGTCGGAACGCGGCGTCCGCAGCCCCGCCCAGACCCGGCAAAGGTGCGGGCCGCGGCCCACCGGCGCAGGCTGGGGGCGGCGGAACGCCCGGCCCGCGGCGGTCCGCAGCAGCGCCGAGCCCCCACGGGTTCGGCGGGTCGCGGCAGAGAGGGTGGAGAGCATGGAGCACGCCCCCGTCATCGTCCATCCGCCCACGGCGGGCGGCGGACGCCGGGTCACCGTCCGAGGGCGGATCGTCGGCACGGCGTACGGACGGGGGGACGTCGCGGAGTTCCTGCGGCGGGCCGGGCTCGCGGCGGACCCCGAGGACGTGCCGCTGGAGGACCCGGCAGTCGTCGAGTGGCGCGGCGGCGACCTGGAACGCTGGACTCCGGAAAAGCCCTGACGCCCCCTCCTCCCCGGCCCCCGCGTCTCCCTCACCGCCGTCCCCACCGGTGACAGCGCCGACTCGAGCCACTAAGGTGCGCCGAAGATCAGCGGAGGGATGGCCCAGATGCCCACGAACGCCGACGCCGCACCGGAGGCCGAGGCCGAGGACCAGTTGTACGTCCTCACGGCGGTACTGCTCACCCCGGGCCGGTTCCCCAGCGTGCTCGGCGACGACTACCCGGAGGTCTGCGCGACGCTGGGCCTGGAGCCGTACGCCGAGGGGTACGGGCTGCTGCTCGGGCAGGACGGCCAGGGTGCCCGGTGGACCGTCGTCACCGAGGACGTCACCGCCGTCGCCTGCGCCGTCTCCGCCTGGGACTGCGGTATGGAGCACGAACTCTCACCGGACGCGAGCAGCGTCGTCGCGGTGCTCGGGGGCTGGCCGCTGGCCCTGGCCGTGGCGGCGCCCGGCGTCCCCGCGCCGCACGACCCGCAGCCGGTGGAGGGCGAGCATCCCCCGCTCCGGCCGCCGGACGCCACCGGCTGGGGCGCGGCACAGCGCCGGCTGGGTGCCGACGAGATCGCCCTGGCCTGGGCGGCGTGGCGGGAGCAGGTCGACGACGAGGACACCTTCGTCTCCCCGGGGGCCGCGCCGCATCCTGGTGTGCGGCGGGTGCTGGACGAGGCGGCGGCCTATCTCACCGAACCGCCCCCGCCCGGCAGGATCCGCTCGACCTACGCCGGGGACGAGGTGCGCGCCCTGCGCGTCGACGGGCCGGGGTGGAGCATGATCGCACGCACCGACGACATCGCCTTCGTGCTGCTGGACGACGCACCGGGTGAGGTGCTGCCGGTGGGCCGCGGCCCGGAGCTGCCCGGGCTGCTGACGGGGCTGGACGCACTGGCCGCCCGTCCCGTGTGACACCTGCCCGACCGCGCCGGCCCCTGCCCGGCGGGCGCCGCCCTTGGCGCTGCCCGGTGTGACGCGGCGAGCCGGTCGGCCGAGGGAGCCGCCGGCCGCGCCGAGCCGGTCAGCGGCGCAGCTCCCGGCGGCTGACCCGGCGCAGCCGTCGCCGCTGCGAGGAGTCCAGCGTCAGATAGGCGACGGCCGGCACGCCCACCATGACCAGTACCGCCGCCCAGAACGGCAGCAGCAACAGCAGCACCAGGCCCACCGCGACGCCGCCTACGGCGACCTTGGCTTGAAGTGACATCGTCCACGCCCTTTCCGCGGCATGCGCCGCGCACTGTCCTGACTAGGTACAACGCCCGGCAGCGTCACGACGTTCCCCGTGGCCCCGCGCCCGCGACCGGAGCGGGCCGTCACCACGCCGGACCCGCCGACGACGGCACCACCTCACCGGATACGATCCCACCCCGCGGCCCGGCCGGGTATCGGGGCGATCCCCTAGGGCCCCTCGGTGCGCGGCACGAGCACGAGCACGAGCACCGACGGGAAGGCCCCCGACCATGGCAGCTGGAAACCCACCCCTGAGCGCAGCCCTCGCCGAGCGACCGCTGGTCCTGGACGGCGGGCTCTCCAACCAGCTGGAGGCAGCAGGGCACGACCTGAGCGACGAGCTGTGGTCGGCCCGGCTCCTGCTGGAGGCGCCCGAGGCCCTCGTGGCGGCCCACCGCGCCTACCTCGCCGCCGGCGCCGACGTCGTCACCACCGCCGGCTACCAGGCCACCTATGAGGGCTTCGCCCGCCGGGGTCTGGGGCGACGGGAGACGGACGAGGCGCTGCGGGTCAGCGTGGAGCTGGCCCGCACCGCCGCCGACCAGGAGGACCGGGCCCCGGGACGGAGCGGCCCGCGGTACGTCGCCGCGTCCGTGGGGCCCTACGGGGCCATGCTCGCCGACGGTTCGGAGTACCGGGGCCGGTACGGGCTGGGCGAGGCGGAGCTGGAGCGCTTCCACCGGCCGCGGCTGGAGGTGCTGGCCGAGGCGGCGCCGGACGTCCTGGCGCTGGAGACCGTGCCGGACGCCTCCGAGGGCCGGGCCCTGCTGCGTGCGGTGGCCGGCCTGGGCGTGCCCGCCTGGCTGTCGTACAGCGTCGACGGCGACCGGACGCGGGCCGGGCAGCCGCTGGCGGAGGCCTTCGCGCCGGCCGCGGAGGTGGACGAGGTGATCGCCGTGGGCGTCAACTGCTGTGCTCCGCAGGACGTGGCGGCGGCCGTGGAGATCGCGGCCCGGGTGACCGGCAAGCCCGTGGTGGTCTACCCCAACAGCGGGGAGCACTGGGACGCCGGCGCCCGCGCCTGGCACGGGCCGCAGGGCTTCGACACCACGGCGGTGCCTGGCTGGGTCGCTGCCGGGGCGCGGCTGGTGGGCGGCTGCTGCCGGATCGGTCCGGCCACCGTGCGGCAGGTCGCCGCGGCCCTCGACGGCACGGGGCCGGGGCGCTGACGCACGGCGCGCCGCCACACCGGGGTGTGGCGGCGCGCTCATCCCATGTCCCCGACGCGATCATTCGCCGGGCGCACCGCCGTGGACGGGACGCGGCCCGTGAAGGCCGGCGCCTCATCCGCGGGTGCCGGCCCCGAACAAGGCCGACACCCGAGCGGAGCGTCTTACTGCGCCTACCACTGCGGGGACGCCCTACACCTGGTTCGGCCGGCTTTTCCCGCCGGTGGGGCACCACACCGCCTCCCACCTGCCCACGGACGTCCGTAAGAGGTGGCGGATCGGGTGCGCTTCGGCCCTGCGCACTCCGCTCAGTGGGCCAGCGGGGCGGTGAGCTTGCCCGTCATGTCCTTGTCGTGGGTCAGGCTGCAGTTCAGGGAGCGGATGTCGAGGTCGTAGCCCTTCAGGCTCGGGTACTGCACGTAGGTGCCCTCGGCTGTCCCGTGCGGCTGACGGACCGAGGCGGTGTCCAGGTCCTTCTTGCACAGGGCCTGCGCCTTGTTCTTGATGGCGTCCTCACTCGTCAGCCCGGCGGGGAGTTCGTGGACGGCGACCACCTCCGCGTCGTGCGACTCGTCGCAGCGGCGCCCCTCGTCGTTGGCCGAGGACTCGTCGGCGAGGTTGTAGCAGTCGCCCTTGCGCAGTTCGTAGAAGGGCACGGGGCCGTCGGTGTGGTCGCCGGAGCCGGTCCGGTCGGCGGAGGGACTCGTGTCGGTGGTCGGCTCGTCGGTGGGGTCGTCCGCGGTCGGGGACGGGGAGGCGGTGGCCGTGCCGCCCGAGGCCGCCTGGTCGTCGGAGCTCCCGCCGCTGTTGACGGCGACGAACACCCCGATGAGGACGGCCAGGACGACGACGCCACCGCCGACTATGGCGGCTATCTTCTTGCCGTTGCCGTTCCCGCCGGGTGGTGGCGGCGGAGGCGGCCAGGCGCCGTTGCCCGGGCCGGCCGCTCCGCCCGGCCCCGGTGCGCCCGGGTAGCCGTAACCGCCGGGCTGGCCGTAACCGCCGGGCTGGCCCGGGTAGTCGCCCGCAGGAGCCCCGTACCCGCCGTAGCCCCCGGGAGCGCCACCGCCGGGAGGGCCGTATCCACCGGGGTTCTGGTGCGGCGGCTGGTTGTTCTGAGGGGGAGGGGGGTATGTCATGCGAGGCATGATCCCCTCTGCCGGGGGTCGCTGGCGAGTCGGTGACCGAGCTGCAACCCGGATCCCCGTCCTCACGCCGCCCCTCACCCTGTCAACTGCGCTTCGGTGTGCGGATTTTTGGTCATCGCGCCCACCCTCCCGGGCCGTGCGGGGCGCGGCCGTGAGGCCTCGCCGCACCGGCACGAGTGCGGGCCGTCGGCCCGCGCCGGGCACGAGGACGGACGGCCTCCCGGCGAGGGAAACCGGTTCCGGCCACCTGGCGGAGGACTTCACCCCGGCCGCCCGCCGGCTGCCGGTCGCTGACTGATCGATGACGATCAGAAGTGACCGAACTTTCCCGTCTCTTCGTCGGGCCGGGGGAGGCGGGCCTCCAAGGGAGGCTCTCCCCGGCGCCGGGCCGGACGGCGGCGGGCCACCCGGGCGGCAGCAGACCGACCTGGAACACGGCTGCGCACCCCCACCCCACCTGCCGGTCTCCGCCGCGGCCGGACTCCGGGCCACCCGCCCGCCGGGCCCGTGCGGCTCTCCGCGCCCGGCGCACGCGCCGCTTTTCGGCGGACGCCCGGAGCGTCCGCGTCAGATGACCGGCGCACGGGATTCCCCCGTGCGCCCTCCTGCCCCCGACCGGCCGGATCTCCAGGGTCGGGAGCCACGGCCTTGCCGGTAGGAATGCGGGGACCGACAACCACACGGGGGCTTTGAGGGGGACCGTGGTGATACGCGTACTGCTCGTGCACGAACTGGGCCTCTACCGGGACGCCCTGGTGGAGGTACTCGCACGGGAGAGGGACCTCCGGGTCGAGGCAGCGACGGCGGCGGGGGCCCCGGAAGCCCTCGTCCGTCTGCGGCCCGACGTGGTGGTGGTGGACGCCGACAGCGCCACCGAGGGGGTGGCCGGTCCGCACCACACAGGGTTCGCGACGGCCACGTCCTCCCCCGCCGCCGACACGGCGCGCGTCGGCCTGCCCCCCGGTTCCGGGCCGGCGCAGCTGGTCCTGGGCTCCTCTGAGCGTCCCGGCCCCCTGCGGCTGGCCTACGAGGCGGGCGCGCGCGGATTCGTGGGGAAGGGCTCCTCCCCCCGCGTCCTCGCGGAGGGCATCCGGCAGGTGGCGCAGGGGCGACGCCACGTCGACCCGGCTCTGGGATTCGGTTTCCTCCAGGCTGCGGACATGCCGCTGACCGGCCGTGAGGTGAAGGTGCTGTCGCTGCTCGCACAGGGCGCGACCGTGCCCGAGATCGCCGCCCTCCTGCACCTGTCGGCCGGCACCGTCCGCAACTACGTGTCGGCGATCACCCGCAAGACCGGGGCCCGCAACCGTATCGACGCCATCCGCATCTCCCGGGGTGCCGGCTGGCTGTGACCGTCCCACGCTGTCCCCGCCGCCGGTGACAGGACGCGCCCCCGGCGGCGCCGGGCGGGCTGCGGGAGCGCGGGGCAGCCCGGAAGCCGAGGCCATCGTGGTGTACCGCGGAGACGGGGAGCACGCTGCGGGGACGCGGCGAAACGCACGTGCGGCCCCGGAGTTCCGGGGCCGCACGCGGGCACTTCAGCTCCGCTCACCGCGCAAGCGGTGGGCGGGAGGGAGAGGCCCCGGCACCGCGGGTGCCGACGGGCCGCTCCCCACCGGGCTCACAGACAGAGCAGCACGCTGGCGACGCTGGCGCACAGCAGCAGGCTGGCGAAGCTGCCGGCGACGTCGTCACCGCCGCCGTGCTCGGGGGTGTCCATGGCCTGGAGGTCGAGGAGAGCCATCTCCGTGTCCTTTCGATCGGTCGTTCGGGGACGTGGTACCGCCTCCGGCTTGCGGAGGCACGGCGAGGCGCGGCGCGCCAGGCCGGTCTGTGGGGTCGTCGCGCCGGGCGGACGACGGGCCGTCACCGCGCAGGTGACAGCGGGGGTGGTGGCAGGAACGGCAGCTGCGGCGGGTGGGCGGGCGCCTCGGCCAGCGCCGCCCCGAGGGCCAGCAGGACACCGGACGTGCCGGTCGCCAGGTCCATCGACAGCCGCAGGAGCTGCTCGCCGGGGAAGACCAGGTGCCCGTCCACCAGCAGGGCGTGCCGGCCCAGGGCCCGCACCTGCGTACGCAGCGCGGACGCCGGTGGGGCCGCGCCGTCACCGCTGCCGGAGGGGTGCGCGGCGTGGGACCGCGGGCCGCCGGGGGCCGTGGTACGGGCCAGGTGCAGGAGTGTGCCGGCACGGCCGCGCAGCAGACCGGGCTGCGCGTAGTACAGCGCGGTGCAGGCCGGCAGCAGCGCGGTGCGGGCAGCCTCCAGGGCCGGGTCCGCGCGGTGGGCCAGGTAGTCGTCGATGACCATGCCCAGTCCCGCGCTCCCCCCGCCGAGGTAGGGCAGGCTGCGCCGTCCCTCCACCACCAGGAGCGTGCCGTCGCGGTCGGTCACGCACCGGCCGAGGTCGGCGTGGAGCGCCTGGCCCGCGAGGTCGAGGAGAGTGGTGTCCCCGGTGCTCTCATGCAGCCTGAGGAACATCAGGGCGAGGCCGGTGGCGCCCTTCATCAGCCCGGCCCGGGGCAGTCCCGCCGCCAGCCGGTCGGCGGCGATGGCGGCTGCCTCCAGGGCGTGCGCACGCAGGCCCGCCTCGCCGTGGGTCCGTCCCAGGTGGTCCAGCGTGAGGGCCAGCCCGGCCAGGCCGCCGTGCAGGTCGGGGGTGAGCCGTCGCCAGTTCTCGGCGAGGACGCGGGAGAGCAGCTCGGCAGCGCGCTCCCGGTGCCCGAGGCGGTCCAGGACCAGGGCGACGCCCGTCAGCCCGTCGTAGAGACCCAGCGGCGTGCCGTGGGGCGGGGCCTCGGTCCGCCGCAGGAGCCACTCCTCTCCCTCCGGGTGGCGCGCGGCACCGACCTCCGCCAGGGCCAGGAGCACCCCCGCCGCACCGTGCGCCACTCCGAGGCCGCCCCCTTCGCCGAACTGCGCGATGTCACCGGGGAAGAGGCGGTCCGCCCGGTCCGGGGTGGCCGAGGCGAGGACGGCAGCGGTCATCGCGTCGCGGGCGCGCGGCCAGTCGGTGAGGTCGAGGGGCAGGTAGCGGTCCGCCGGTCGCCGGGCGGAGGCCCGCGGACCCCCGCCGGGGACCGCGGGCGGGGCGGCGCGGTCGGGGTGCGGCGGGTCCGGCACGGTGGCGGCGTGGGCTGCGGCAGGCGGGAGCGCGGACGGTGCGACTGCGGCGGGGGCCAGGGGGTGCCCGGCCACGATCGTGTCCACCGCCTCCCGCCAGAAGGCGGCCGGCACCTCGGGGAACTCCTCGGCGGCCACCTCGGCGAGATGGCCGGCCTTGGCCCGGTCCAGGGCCAGCAGGCTGGTCATCGGCAGGAAGACGGCGAGCCGCAGGCAGGCCAGTGCGTAGTGGTCGACGGCGAAGCCGCGCCGGTCGGCGGGGGCGACGAACCCGGGGTGGGCCAGGGCCTGGCGCACGCCCTCGGACACGTCGGCCGCCGCCTCGAAGTCCAGCAGGGTGACGTCTCGTTCGTCGGGGGCGACCATGATGTTGAACAGGTGGAGGTCGTTGACGACCAGGCCCCGGCCGTGCACCGCGGCCACCTTCTCCTCCACCGCCGTGTACAGGTGCAGCGCCCAGCGCGCGTACCCGGCACGCTCCGCCGCCGTCGGCGGGCGGGTCCTCATCAGCGGATGCCGGTCGGCGAAGAAGGAGTTGAGGGTGCGGCCCGGCACGTGGTCCATGACGAGGAAGCGGTGCTCGCCGAGGACGAACCAGTCGCGGTACTCCGGTGCGGCCCCCAGCCCCGACAGCCGCTCCAGCGCGGCGCGTTCCCGGCCGAGCCGGGCCACGGCGTCCGCCCCGTCGGCGGCCAGACCCGCGTGCGGGCGGGCCTCCTTGAGCACCACCTTCGCGCCGCTGCGCAGGTCCGTCCCGGCGTAGACCCCACCCCCGTTGGAGAAGTGGAGCGCCGCGTCCACCCGGTAGGGCACCTCGGTCATCGTCACCGCGTCGCGGGCTTCCAGCTCGGGCCGCAGGAAGTCGGGGAGCGGCGCCCAGGAGGGGGGACGGAAGGCGGGTTGCCGCGGATCGGGGACGAGGGTTCCGCCGGGGTCCGCCAGCGCCGGCACCAGGGCTCCCCGCTCGTCGACGCAGTACCGGGGGCTGAACCCGCCGTAGCGCACGTAGAGCGGTCCCTCCCGCCAGCGCAGGTCGCTGAGGATGTACGGTCCGGGTTCGCCCGCCAGCTGCGCGCCGAGTTCGCGCAGCACCGTGTGGAGGGCCTCCTCGTCCACGGGGTAGAGGGTCGCGAACTTGCCGCTGGCGCCGCGGTCGGCGTACTTGGAGTTCTTCAGGTGCAGTGCCCGCGGCCCCGGGACGAACTTGAAGGCGGTGCCGGCGGCGACGCAGTGGTCCCACACCTGCCCGGCCACCTTCTCGGCGTTGTCCAGGCAGGCCGACACGTGGACCTTCCAGCCCTGGGCGGGCAGCGCCGCCACGGCGCCTTCCCGCTTTGGGCCCGCGGCGGGCCGCAGTTGGTACCAGTCCGGACCGAGCTGGGCCCGCCAGCCCTCGGGCACGGGCCGGCTCACCGCCTCGAAGAGCCCCCCTGCCACCGGGGCGTCCGGGGAGGGCGTCCCCGGACCGTCCGCACGGTGGCGGTCGGGTCTCTCGTAGAAGCGTCGGTCGGCGAGGCAGTACACCTCGTATCGCTGGTCCATCGGCCCCCCTCGGTGACGGCTCACTGAGAGTTCCACCGCACACTCCCCTGCGAACAGTCACGTCTGTCACCGATGGCCGTGAGGAACGCACGGGCGGGTCCGGGCCGCGGGAGGCGGCGGGCCGCAACTGCCGCGGCCGGACCGGGAGGCAGGCCTCCGGGGCGGCGAACAGCGCTGCGAACGGGCGCCGTAGACTGCGGGAGTCAAGATCGAGGCCGCCGGTCGGACGCGGACGTCCGCGCCGGTCGGTTGCGGCACGCTCGCGGCACCGGAGAGAGATGCGCATCCTGTTCACGGCCCAGGCCGCCTACTCGCACCTGGCACCGGTGGTCCTCCCGGTGGCCCGGGCGGCCCGCGCGGCGGGCCACGAGGTGGCGATCGCCACCGGTGGCGAGGTCGCCCCCCTGGTGGCGAAGGAGGGGCTGCCCGCCTTCACCCTCCCCCACCTCACGCCGATCCCCGTCGCCATGCGGGCCCCGGAGATCACGGCGGCCGGCCTCACCCCGCCGTCCCTGGACCGGGCAGGGCGGGAGACGATCGACCTGGACCCGGCGCTCTTCGCCGCGTGCTTCGCCGGACTGCTGGCCGGCCGCGCCGCGCGCGACCTGCTGGAGGTCGCCGAGGAGTGGAAGCCGGACCTGGTGCTGCGCGAGTCGACCGAGTTCGGCGGGTATCTGGCAGCCGAACGGCTGGGACTCCGCCACGGCGTGCTCGACATCTCCCCCATGGCGCCCCACGGCCACCCGGCCGTGCTCGCCGAGATCAACCGGCAGCGTGGTGCCCTGGACCTGCCCCCCGTGGACGACCCCTGGCACCCGCTGCGGTCCTTCCGGGCGGCGGTGGTCCCCGAGGCCGTCTACCCCGAGGCCGGTCGCCTGTCCACGGGGCGCTACTACCGGGTCCCGCAACGCCAGGACGCCCCGCTGGAGCCCGAGTTCGCGGACCTGCCCGCCGACCGTCCGCTGGTCCTGGCCACCCTCGGCTCCAACGCCGGCCACCTGCCGGGCACCGGCGTCACCGCGATGCTCGACACCATCGTGCGCACGCTCGGCGCGCTCCCCGTCACGGGCGTGGTGGCCCTGGGAGCCGGCCAGGACCCGCAGGCGTGGGCCGGCGCCCGCCCCGGCAACGTGCACCTGACCTCGTTCGTCCAGCAGGAGGCGCTGCTGCCGGCCTGCGACGCCTTCGTCACCCACACCGGTTTCAACGGCACCCGCGAGGCCCTGGACGCGGGCGTGCCGATGGTGGCCCTGCCGCTCTTCGCCGAGCAGGCCGCGAACGCGGAACGCCTGGTGGAACTCGGCGTCGCCCGCCGGCTGCGCGCCGAGGACGTCACCGAGCAGTCCCTGGCCGGAGCCGTCTCCGCGGTGCTGGAGGACCCCGGGTTCCGCTTCCGCGCACGTGGCCTGCAGCGCCGCTTCCGGGCCCTGCCCGAACTGGCGCAGGTCGTGGCGGATCTCGCCGCGCTCTGAGGCCGCGCGGAGCAGCCCTCGGGGAGACGCCCTCGCCCGAGGGCTGGTTTGCGGTCGCCGGAACGCGCCGCCGGTTCGCGGGCGCCGAGGACCTGTTCCGGCCCTGCCGGGGACCTCGGGTGACCCGGGTACTACGAGGCGTTGACCGTGGAGGAGAACGAGGTCACCGCGAGCCCTGCACCGTTCACCCAGGGCTCGAAGCCGGCCTGCACGCTGGTGAGGTACCAGTCGTCGGTGGCCAGGCCGTGGTCGATCGCCGACCGGGCGAAGTCCTTCACGTCGAAGGACCAGCTGCCGATGGCCGAGGGCGCCACGAAGGAGATGACGTCGTTGCCGCCGTTGTTGCCGGCCCACACGTCCCAACTGCGGCCGCCGACCGTGGCGGTGCCGGTCTTGGACCCGACGGGCTGCACGCCGCCCGTGTGGTGGAACCAGATCATGATCTCGGTCTTGTTGACGCCGTCGGTCCGGGGAGTGGGGTCCAGCCAGATGTCGTAGGCGGCGTCGTAGGTGGCACCGTCCACGTAGCGGTAGCTGATGCTGCTGGGGGCCGAGGCGATGGAGCCGAGCCGGGCGGGCAGGGCGGTACCGGGTGAGCAGTTGGTGTAGTGGCACCCGTTGAAGATGGACGGGTAGGACTTCGGTCCGCCGGTGGTGGGGACCGAGCCGTCGGCCTGGGTGATCTCGAAGCCGTCGTCGGTGGCGTTGACGCACTGCGGTTGGGTCGTGCCCCAGCGGTTGTTCTGCACCACGTAGCCGGCGCTGACGGGGGTGGAGGCGAACTCGTCGCACAGTTGCGTGTCGGCCGCCGCGGGCCCCGCGGCGGCGGTCACCGCGGTGAGAGAGCCGGCCGTCAGCAGCAGTGCCGCCGCGAGGCCGCGCAGGGATCGGAAAGTGCGGACGTTGGAGGTCATGATGTCCCTCGAAGACAGACGGTGGGGGGATTCGGGAGCGCTCCCAAGGCCGTGCTAACGGGGAACTGTAGGGGGGATGCGAACCGCCAACAAGACGCCGGGAGCGATGAGTTGCCCCGGGCGCCCCCCTTCGCCCACCGTTCCCTCCGCTCCTCGCGGGCGGCCCGCCGCCCTCACCCCTCGCCGCTCCCCGCGTTCGGCAGGACTCGGCGCCGACGCCTTCATCGACTGCGCCAGGGACCGGCCTGAGGAGATCGCCCGCGACCCCGTCCTCGTCCTCGTCCTCGTCCTCGTCCTCGTCCTGGACACCGTCGGGGGCCGCGGCAGCAGGCGCTTCCTGCTCGCCCTCAAACGGGGCGGGTCTGCCTTCCCGGTGTACTTCGGCGAGTTCGACGACGAGGAGAACGCGAAGCTGGGCGTCACCGTCACGGCCACCCAGGTCCGCTCGAACGGCGCGCAACTCGCCGGCCTGGCACGCCTGCTCGACGCGGGCACGGTCCGCGTCGCCGTCGACAGCACGTTCCCTCTCGCGCAGGCGCGGGCGGCGCACGAACGCGCCGCCTGGGGACACATCCGAGGAAAGATCGTGCTCACGGTCGGCTGAGGGCGGTCAGGGCCGGTGGCTCAGCGGCCGGCACCGTGCTGTTCGAGGAACTGTGCCACCTCGCCCCGGCGGGCCAGGGAGGACTGGGCGCCGGCCCGGGTGGTGCTGAGCGCCGCGGCCGCGGCGGCCCACAGCACGGCCTGCTCCAGGGTCCGGCCCTCGTCCAGGGCGACGGCCAGGGCCCCGCAGAAGCAGTCGCCGGCGGCGGTGGTGTCCACCGGGCGCACCGGGAAGGCGGGGACGTGGCGGTGCGCCGAGCCCTCCAGGACCAGGGCGCCGTCACCGCCGAGGGTCACCACGACCGCCGCCGCGCCCCGCAGCCGGCGGGCCGCCGCGGTGACCTCCTCGACGGTGCGCGGCACCTCGCAGCCGGCCAGGGCGGCGAGCTCGGTGCGGTTGGGCACCAGGATGTCGACCTGGGGCGGCGGGACGGCCCCCGCCACGGCCGGCGCCGGGTTGTACAGGACCGTTCCGCCGGCCAGCCGGGCCGCCGCGTGGTTCGCCTCGTCGGGCACCTCCTGCTGGAGGACGGTGACGCCGGCGTTGCGGAGCTGGTCAGCGGCGCTCTCGCAGTCGGCTTCCGACAGCCGGGAGTTGGCCCCGGGGCTGACGATGATGGTGTTTTCGCCCTCGGGGCTGACGGCGATCATCGCGCGGCCGGTGGGCACGCCGGGGGTGACCGCCAGGTGGCGGGTGTCCACCCCCTGGACGCGCACCGCCTCTGTCATCGCACGGCCGGCCTCGTCGTCGCCGACACGCCCGACGAACCCGACCCGGCCGCCCAGCCGGGCTGCGGCGACGGCCTGGTTGGCGCCCTTGCCGCCGGGATGCTCGGCGATGTCACCGCCGAGTACGGTCTCACCCGGCACCGGGTGGTGGGGGACCCCCGCGACGAGGTCCAGGTTGAGGCTTCCGACGACGGAGATCACTGCGTTTCCTTAGCGGGGTCGTGCGCGCCGGAGTCCGCTTCGGAACCCGCGCGGGGGGTGTGCTGGGTCGGGAGGGCCGCGTCGGCCACCGGGGGATGCACGGTGGAGGCGCGGACGACGAGTTCGGGGGTGAGGCGTACGGAGCGGCGGGCCCCGCCCGCCTGGCCCGACAGCTGCCGGTCCAGCAACGCCGCTGCTTCTGCCGCGAGTTCACGGACGGGCTGGCGGACGGTGGTCAGCGCCGGGACCGTGAGCCGGGCCATGGGAATGTCGTCGAAGCCGGTGACGGCGACGTCCCCGGGGACGTCGGCGCCGCGTTCCCGCAGTCGCTGGATGACGCCGATGGCGATGAGGTCGTTGGCGCAGACCACGGCGTCGTGGCGGAGCGGCCGGAGCCGGTCCACCGCGGCCCTGCCCCACTCCACGGAGAAGTCGCCGAGCTCCACCGCGCCCGGGTCGGCCTGCGGGAAGTGGGCGAGGCCGGCGGTGTAGGCGGCGGCGCGTTCCGCGGCGGCCGAGTCGTTGCCCGCCGCGCCCACGAAGGCCGGCCGCCGCCGGCCGGTGGCCGCCAGGTGTTCCATGACCATCGCGATGCCGACGCCGTGGTCGACTGCCACCGAGTCGGCGACCTGCGGGCCGCAACCGCGGTCCAGGAGGACCAACGGCACGCGGGCCGCGGCGTCGGCGACGGTGGCGCGGCTGCGGTGCTCGTCGACCGGGATGACGAGCAGCGCGTCCACGCGGCGGCCGAGCAGGTCGGCGACCCGGGCGGCCTCGGCCTCGGAGTCGTCGTCGCAGTCGGCGAGCAGTGCGGCGCGGCCGCCTGCCAGCAGGGCACGCGTCAACTCCCGTACCAGCGCCGGATAGTAGGGGTTCGCGATCTGCGGCAGCACCAGCCCCACGGTGCCCGTGGAACGGCTGCGCAGGGAGCGTGCGACCTGGTTGGGCACGTAGCCCAGACTCTCGGCCGCCGCCCGCACCCGACCCGCCGTCTCGGAGCCGACGGGGCGGTTGCCCGAGAGGACCCGGGAGACGGTGGACACCGAGCAGCCGGACAGCCGGGCCACCTCCCTGAGCGTCACATCGGTCACCTGGCTGCCTCCTTGCCGCCGCCCGGAGGCGGTTGACCCCCGACTGCGGGCAAACGTTACCACCACGCATTGGCTGCCAGAACGGGCGACAATCTGGGTCTGATCAGGCGATACGTGTGACGTACACCGCAGAGCATTGACAACCGCGCGCCACCGTCCGCAGAGTCGTCGGAGAACGTTTGCCCACGGTGTCGTGGTCCTGCGCCGCAAGGCGCTCTCCCTGGCTGTCGACGGGCGCGTTGTGCGCCGGGTACCGGCCGGCGCCCCTCCCGCAGACGCCGGCGGCGTCGGCGGGAGCACTCCCCCACCCGTCCCGGCCGAACAAAAGGGGCTCACGTTGAGCAGGAAGATCATTCTTGACTGCGATCCAGGTCACGACGATGCGATCGCGATGCTGCTGGCCCACGGGAATCCCGACGTCGAGCTCGTCGCCGTGACCACCGTGGTGGGCAACCAGACCCTGGAGAAGGTGACCCGCAACGCCCTGTCGGTGGCGCGCATCGCCGGCATCACGGGGGTGCCGTTCGCCGCGGGCTGCCCTCGGCCGCTGGTGCGGACCGTGCAGACCGCGCTGGAGATCCACGGGGAGAGCGGCCTGGACGGCCCCCAGCTTCCCGAGCCCGCCTTCGCGCTCGACGAGCGGCACGCGGTGGACCTCATCATCGACACCGTGATGTCCCACGAGCCCGGCGAGATCACCATCGTGCCCACCGCGGGCCTGACCAACATCGCCATGGCCGTGCGCAAGGAGCCCCGGATCGCCGAGCGGGTCCGCGAGGTCGTGCTGATGGGCGGCGGCTACCACGAGGGCAACTGGAGCCCGGTGGCCGAGTTCAACATCGTCATCGACCCCGAGGCCGCGCACATCGTCTTCAACGAGCGGTGGCCCGTCACCATGGTGGGCCTGGACCTCACCCACCAGGCGCTGGCCACCCCCGAGGTCACCGAGCGGATCGCCGCGCTCGGCACCGGCCCGGCCAGGTTCGTGGGCGAGCTGCTGGAGTTCTTCGGGAAGACCTACCTGGAGGAGCAGGGCTTCGCGCACCCGCCGGTGCACGACCCGTGCGCGGTGGCGTACGTGATCGACCCGGACGTGATGACGGTCCGCCGCGCCCCGGTCGACATCGAACTGAGCGGCGGCCTGACCCTCGGCATGACCGTCACGGACCTGCGTCGCCCCGCCCCGGACGACTGCACCACGCAGGTCGCCGTGAAGCTGGACCACGGCCGCTTCTGGGACCTGGTCGTGGACGCCCTGGAGCGGATCGGGGACGTGTCGGCATGAGCGCCACCACGGCCGAGGGCTTCACCACCGGGCCGGCCCAGGGCTCCGGGCGGCCGGTCCGGATCGGTGCGCTGATGACGGCGCTGCTGGTGGCGTGCTTCGCCTTCCAGCTCAACGCCAGCATGCTCAGCCCCGCGCTGGCGAACATGGCGGCCACACTCCACACCTCCGCCGCCGGCATCGGCGTCACGCAGACCGCCTTCTTCACCTCGGCGGCGGTCTTCTCGCTCTTCCTGCCGCGGCTGGGCGACGTGGTGGGTCGCCGCAAGGTGCTGGCGGGCATGCTCGCCCTCATGGTCGTGGGCTGTGTCGTGTCCGCCCTGGCCACGAACGTGCCGATGCTCTTCGTCGGCCGCATCCTGCAGGGCGTGTGCGGCCCGACCGTGCCGCTGTGTCTGATCATGCTGCGCCGCGAGGTCGTCGAGCCCAAGCGGTACGGGACTCTGCTCGGGGTGATCACGGCCGTCAACGGTGGTATCGCCGGTGTCGACTCGGTGGCCGGCGGCTTCCTCACCGACCGCTTCGGCTTCGCGGCCGTGTTCTGGACGATGGCGGCGGTGGCGGCGATCGGTTCGGTGCTCGTGGCCGGCCTGACCCGCGAGTCGAAGGCCGGGGCCGGCCGCATGGACTGGCCCGGTGCCCTGCTGCTGGCCGTCTCGGTCGGCACGATGCTGCTGGCGCTGGACGAGGCGGGCAAGCTGGCCGCTGCGAACTGGGGCCTCTTCGCCGCGTACGTGGTGGTCTCGGCTGCCGCCTTCGCGCTGTTCTGGCGGACCGAGGGCCGGGTGGCGCACCCCCTGGTGGCCACCTTCCACCTGCGGCGGCGCTCCACCTGGCCGCTGCTGCTGGTGACCCTGCTGACGATGACCGGCGTGTTCGCGGTCATGAACGGGCTGGTCCCGGCTTTCGCCCAGGATGCCGCAGCCGGGACCGGGATGTCGGCTCAGGCCTCGGCCTGGTGGACGCTCACGCCCTACGCGCTGGCCGGGCTGGCGATGGGCCCGCTCGCCGGCCGGCTGGCCGCTACGTTCGGTTACGGCCGGGTGCTGCGCTGGGGGCTGGTGGGCGCTGTCGTCTCCGTGGCCTTCGTGGCCTTCACCCTGCCCCTCCAGGGCCGGGTCTGGCTGCTGGTGGGAGCGGTGCTGCTGGGCGTCACGTACGCCGGCGTCGCCAACATCGTGCTCAACGGGCTGGGCATCGTCCTCTCGCCCTCGGAGAACCCGGGATTCCTGCCGGGTCTGAATGCCGGCGCCTTCAACCTGGGGTCCGGGCTCAGCTTCGCGGTGCTCGACGCGGTGCAGACCGCCACGCATCCGGCCGCGGGGTCGGTGAGCGGTTACGTCTCCGCCATGATCGCGGGAATCGTGCTGATCGCCGTGGCCTTCGGGGTGTCCTTCCTGATCCCGAAGCCCTCGGCCGCCGAGGCCCGCGCCTGAGGAGCCCGTCCCGCAGCTCCGCCCGTGCAGTGCACAGGCGGAGCTGCGGCGTTTCCGGGTCGCGGGTGCGGGCCGGTGGGCTCTGCCGCCCGGTGCGCCCGCCCGGTCACCGCCGGGCCCGGGTCACCCCACCAGTCCGGCGGTGAGGTGGTCTCCGGCGATGCCGGCCTTCTCGGGCTGGTAGTACTCCCGGATGCCCTCCGCCCAGGTGGCCACCGGGATGCGGTCGCCCGATACGGGGCCGAAGGCCTCGAAGAGCGTCTCGATGTTGGGGCGTGCGAAACCGATGGCCGTCATCAGGGCGACGAAGACGGGGCGTGGCACGAAGCCGTCGCCGTTCACGTCCCCGTAGGCGGCAAGCGCCTCGGCGAACTCGTCGACCGTCTCCTCGAAGCGTTCCGGCGCCAGCACGATCGCGGTGAACTCCTCCCGGCTGACCTTGCCGTCGCCGTTGGCGTCCAACTCGGTGACGAGGGTGGTCCAGTACCGGCGGAAGGCCCCCAGCAGCGCGCTCTTGGCAGCCTCGTCGGCCCCGGGCTCCGTGGCGAGCACCCGGCTCCCCATCAGTTCGAAGTCCCCGCGCTCCAGGTAGCCGTTCCCGTCCGCGTCGAACAGGGAGAACACCAGCTGGACCCGGTCGGTCGCCTCGGACGTACGCATGACGCATGCACCTCTTCTTCCCGGTGTGCCGGCGCCTCCCGGTGAGGAGGGCCGGGGCGGGCCGCGACCGGCCCGGCTGAGAGCAACCGGAGCCCGTGCCCGGTGGCCACTTCACTATCCGGGCAGGGCGGACGCCGTGGTGCGGGAAGCGGTGCTCAGGCACACGATCGGGCGGAACTCGCCCGCGCAGGCATGAACCGCCGGATCTCCGGAAAGCCGGGGCGTGCCCGCGGGGGACGGGGCCGGCGCGCGACGCCGCGCGACCTGCCCCGTCCCCCGCGGGCGAGCGCTCGCCCCGGCCCCCGTCACCGCGGAGTGGCTCGCTCAGACCCCCAGCAGGTGGTCCATCGCGAGCTGGTCGAGGCGCTCGAAGGCCATGCCGCGGGCGCCCGCCGCCTCGACGTCGAACTCCTCGAAGGCGGTGCGGTCGGCGAGCAGACCCGCCAGGCCGTCGGCAGCGGTGGGCTGACCGAGTTCGTCCACGCGGGCCGCGCGCAGCGCCTCCTGGACAGCCGGGTCGGCGCGGAAGGCCGCGGCCCGGTCGCGCAGGATGAGGTAGTTGCGCATACAGCCCGCGGCGGACGCCCACACGCCCTCGAAGTCCTCGGTCCGCGGCGGCTTGAAGTCGAAGTGGCGCGGGCCCTGGTAACCGCCGCGCTCCAGGAGGTCCACCAGCCAGAAGGCGCCGCGGACGTCACCCGCCCCGAAGCGCAGGTCCTGGTCGTACTTGATGCCGGTCTGGCCGTTGAGGTCGAGGTGGAAGAGCTTGCCCGACCACATCGCCTGCGCGATGCCGTGCGGGAAGTTCAGGCCGGCCATCTGCTCGTGGCCGACCTCCGGGTTGACGCCGTAGAGCTCGGGCCGCTCCAGGCGCTCGATGAAGGCCAGGGCGTGGCCGACGGTCGGCAGCAGGATGTCGCCGCGCGGCTCGTTCGGCTTGGGCTCGATGGCGAACCGGATGTCGTAGCCCTGCTCGGTGACGTACTCGCCCAGCAGGTCGAAGGCCTCCTTCATCCGGTCCAGGGCCAGCCGGACGTCCTTGGCCCCACCGGACTCGGAGCCCTCCCGGCCGCCCCAGGCCACGTACGTCTGCGCGCCGAGCTCCACGGCGAGGTCCACGTTGCGGATGACCTTGCGCAGCGCGTAGCGGCGCACCGCGCGGTCGTTGGAGGTGAAGCCGCCGTCCTTGAAGACGGGGTGGGTGAAGAGGTTGGTGGTGGCCATCGGCACGGTCATGCCGGTGGCGTCCAGGGCCTGCCGGAAGCGCTTGAGGACGGCCTCCCGCTCGGTCTCGGAGGAGCCGAACGGGATCAGGTCGTCGTCGTGGAAGGTGATGCCCCAGGCGCCGAGCTCGGCCAGCTTGTTGACGGCCTCGACGGGGTCGAGCACGGCGCGGGTGGCGTCACCGAACGGGTCGCGGCCCTGCCAGCCGACCGTCCACAGGCCGAAGCTGAACTTGTCCTCGGGTACGGGCTGGTAGTTCACGGAAGGGGCTCCTCGTGGGTCGTCGTCCTGTGCGCTGCACCATTTAGTCATGGCACTTTACAAAATGGTGCGGGGACAAACTAATATGCGGAGGCGCCCGGACGGAAGCCCCGGCGCACCAGGACCACCGGACGACCCCAGGGAGCCGCAAGGTGAGCGCACAGGCAGGACCACTCGTCGTCGGCGTGGACAGCTCGACCCAGTCGACGAAGGCACTAGTCGTCGACGCGGGCACCGGGGCGGTGGTGGCCCGCGGGCAGTCCTCCCACACCGTCTCCCCCGGACCGGGCCGGGAGAGCGACCCCGCGCAGTGGTGGGACGCGCTCGCCGAGGCGCTCGGACAGTGCGGCGACGCGGCCCGCCGGGCCGGTGCGGTGGCGGTCGGCGGACAGCAGCACGGGCTGGTCACCCTCGACAGCGCGGGAAAGCCGGTGCGCCCGGCGCTGCTCTGGAACGACGTGCGCTCCGCCGCGCAGGCCGAGCGGCTGGTGGCGGAGCTGGGCGGCCCGCAGGTGTGGGCCCAGCGGTTCGGCAGCGTGCCCACGGCCTCCTTCACCGCGCCCAAGTGGGCCTGGTTGCGGGAGACCGAGCCCGAGGCGGCCCGGGCGACCGCGGCCGTGCGCCTGCCCCACGACTACCTCACCGAACGCCTCACCGGAGAGGCCGTCACCGATCGCGGAGACGCCTCCGGCACCGGTTGGTGGGCCACCGCCACGGAGGCCTACGACGAGGAGGTGCTGGAGCACCTGGGCCTCTCCCCCGAGGCGCTGCCGCGGGTGGCCCGGCCCGGCGAGGCCGCCGGCACCGTCCTCGACGACTCACTTCCCCTGCCGAAGGGGGCGTTGGTGGCACCCGGCACCGGGGACAACATGGCGGCGGCGCTCGGCCTCGGCCTGCGTCCCGGCCGGCCGGTGATCAGCCTGGGCACCTCCGGCACGGCCTACGCCGTGACGAAGCGCCGCCCCGCCGACCCCAGCGGCATCGTGGCGGGTTTCGCCGACGCGCGCGGCGACTGGCTGCCGCTGGCCTGCACCCTCAACTGCACCCTCGCCGTGGACCGGATGGCCGCACTGCTGGGGCTGGACCGCGAGGCGGTCGAGCCCGGCGGCACCGCCGTCGTCCTCCCCTTCCTGGACGGCGAGCGCACCCCCAACCTGCCCTGGGCCTCGGGCACGGTGCTCGGTCTGCGCCACGACACCACGCCCGGCCAGATCCTCCAGGCCGCCTACGACGGTGCCGCCTTCACCCTGCTGCACGCGCTGGAGCAGGTACTGGACGCGGAGGGCGGCGAGGGGGGCTCCGGCGCCGCGGCGGACGAGGCGCTGCTGCTCATCGGCGGCGGGGCCCGGGGGCGGGCCTGGCAGGAGACGCTCCGCCGGCTCTCGGGGCGGTTTGTGGTGGTCCCGGTCGCGCAGGAGCTGGTGGCGCTGGGCGCGGCCGCGCAGGCCGCCGGCCTGCTGCTGGGCGAGGACCCGGCCGCGGTGTCGCGCCGGTGGGGGACGGCGCAGGGGCCGGGGCTGGAGCCCGTGGAGCGTGACATGGCGGCCTGGGAGAGGATCGGTGAGTCGCTGCGGGCGGTCACCGGCCTCCCGCGGTTGTAGCCCGCCCGACGAAGCCCCGCACCAGGAGACCGGATGCCCAGTCCCACCGCCGACACGCAGCGCGACCTGCGCCGCCGCAACCTCTCCCGGGTGCTGCGCTCGGTGATCGCGCAGGGACCGGTGTCCCGGGCGACGGTGGCCGGGCGGGTGGGCCTGACCCGGGCGGCGGTCTCCACGCTGGTGGAGGAGTTGCGGCAGGCCGGCCTGGTGGTGGAGGCGGGCCGGGCGGCCCCCAGCGGGCGCGGCCGGCCGGGCAACGAACTGGTCGTCACGCCGGACGGGCCGGTGGGCCTGGGCGCGGAGATCGGCGTCGACCATCTCGCCGTGGTGGCCGTGGACCTCGGCGGGCGCGTCAGGTGGCGCCGGGAGGTGGAGGCGGCCAACCGCGACAGCCGGCCGGCGCCCGTCCTGGCGCGCCTGGCCGCCCTGGTCGGCGAGGCGACCACCGCCGTCTCGGAGCTGGGGCTGCACCCGGTGGGGCTCGCCGTCGCCGTCCCCGGGCTGGTGGCGCGGGACACCTCCACGGTGGTGCACGCCCCCAACCTCACCTGGCGGGACGTGGACGTGGCGGCGGCGCTCTCCCCGACCGTGGCGGGACGCGGCGGGGTGGTCGTCGACAACGAGGCCAACTTCGGCGCCCTGGCGGAGCTGGGCGGCCCCGCCGGGGAGGGCGGCCCCGCCGGCGGCGACTTCCTCCATGTGTCGGCGGAGGTCGGCATCGGCGGCGCGGTCGTGGTGGGCGGTGAACTCCTGCGCGGTACGCGGGGGTTCGCGGGAGAGCTGGGCCACGTACCGGTGTGGCCGGACGGGCGGCCGTGCCGGTGCGGCAGGCGGGGGTGCCTGGAGGGGTACGCGGGTGAGCAGGCGGTGCTGCGGGCCGCCGGGATCACCGCCGAAGCCGCGGCCGTACAGGCCCCCGGCCCGCGGGGACGCACCGCGCTGCTGGCCCGCCGGGCCGAGGAGGGTGACGTCCGGGTGCTGCGCGCGCTGCGCCACGCCGGTCAGGCGCTGGGGATCGCGCTGAGTTCGGCGGTGAACCTGCTCGATCCGCGGACGGTGGTGCTCGGTGGGGCACTGGCGCACCTGGCACCCTGGCTGCTGCCTTCCCTGGAACGGGAGTTGCACCGGCGGTCGGGGGTCGCGGCGGGGCCCGGGGAGGACGGACCTGCCGTCGGCGTCGCGGTGTCGCGGTGGGGAGCGGACGGGCCGTTGATCGGGGCGGCCCGGCGGGCGGTCGAGACGGTGCTCACCGATCCCCTCGGCTCGTTCGCCACGCCGGACCATGCTTCCGCGTCCGCCAGGGAATCTGTCTAACCTTTCCAGAACTCGGGTGATCAATCCACACGTTGGAGTGATTGCGCACATAAAAACACCGCCGATACCTTCTCCTCTCAGGCGACGCCCACCGGATTCACCGGGACGTCGCCGGCACAATGTCCGAAGAGATGGGTGGCCCCCGATAATGACGGTATCGGAACAGTCCGCGTCCGGCGTCGACGGCGGATACGGTGGTTCGGCCGGAGCAGACGGCGCCGCAGGACGCACGAGCCTCGGCACCTCGGCCGCCAGGAACCTGGCGACCACCACCAAGACCGTCCCCCAGATGCAGGGCGTCACCTCGCGGTGGCTGCTGCGGCTGTTGCCCTGGGTGCAGGTCTCCGGCGGCACCTATCGCGTCAACCGACGGCTGACGTACGCGGTGGGCGACGGCCGGATCGACTTCGCGGTGACCGGTACCGACGTCCGCGTCATCCCCGAGGAACTCCGCGAACTGCCCCGGCTGCGCGACTTCGAGGACGCCGAGGTGCTGGGCGCCCTGGCCGAACGCTTCACGCAGCGCGAGTACCTGCCGGGTGACGTGATCGTGGAGGCGGGGACGCCGGACGACCGGCTGGTACTGATCGTCCACGGCCGGGTCGACCGGATCGGGGAGGGCAAGTACGGCAACCAGACCGTGCTGGAGGCCCTGGCCGGCGGTGACCACCTGGGCGACGCCTCGCTCGCGGAGGCCGAATCGACCGCGCAGTACACCTACCGCGCCGTCACCCGCGTGACTGTGGTGACCCTGTGGCGGGAGTCCCTGCAGGAGGTCACCGGGCGCTCCGAGGCGCTGCGGACACACCTGGCCCGCCACGACGGCACCCCGGGCGCCGAGCACGACGCCGACGGCGAGGCGGCCGTCCGCGTCTCGGCCGGCCACCACGGCGAGCACACGCTGCCCGGCACCTTCGTGGACTACGAGCTCTCCCCCCGCGAGTACGAACTGAGCGTGGCGCAGACGGTCCTGCGCACCCACACCCGTGTCGGCGATCTCTACAGCGACCCGATGAACCAGGTGGAGGAGCAACTGCGGCTGACCATCGAGGCGCTCCGGGAGCGCCAGGAGCACGAGATGGTCAACAACCGCGAGTTCGGCCTGCTGCACAACGCCGACCTGCGGCAGCGCATCCGCACCCGCAGCGGTCCGCCCACCCCCGACGACCTCGACGAGCTGCTGGCGACCGTGTGGAAGGACCCGGCCTTCCTCCTCGCCCACCCCAAGGCCATCGCCGCCATCGGCCGGGAGTGCAGCCGACGCGGCCTGTACCCCACGGCGGTGGACTTCAACGGGCACTCGCTGCCGTCCTGGCGGGGCGTGCCGATCTTCCCCTGCAACAAGATTCCCGTCTCGGCGGAGGGCACCAGTTCGGTACTGGTCATGCGTACGGGCGAGGAACGCCAGGGTGTGGTCGGCCTGCACCAGACAGGTATTCCGGACGAATACCAGCCCGGCCTGTCGGTGCGCTTCATGGGGGTGGACGAGACAGCGGTCCTGAAATACCTGGTGTCCACCTACTACTCGACTGCGGTTCTCGTGCCCGACGCCCTCGGAATTCTCGAGGACGTCGAAATCCACCACTGAGCCCCGGCCGGAAGCGCCTGCACGACAGGGCCGTTCCACGGGTCCGTGGCGTCCCTCGGGCGCGACCGCCAGGACGCCGCGGGCACCGGCCCGCCCACCGGGCCCCGCCCGGGCCGCCAGCGCCTCTCCGCCCGCCGCCCCGGGCGGGGAGGTACCGGGCCCGGCGTCCCGGCCGTGCCCCGTGGCGCCGCACCGCCCTTCTCTTCTCCCCCACCACGCACCTCCGCGTGGCGTACGCACAGCAACAGGTGAGGAACCCCATGACCACATCGGTGAACCCGGAGCAGGACACCGAAGCCTCCGCGCCGACCAGCCTGTCCACCGCCGCGGCGCGCAATCTGGCCACCACCACCAAGACCGTCCCCCAGATGCAGGGGATCTCCTCCCGGTGGCTGCTGCGCGTCCTGCCCTGGGTCCAGGTCTCCGGTGGCACGTACCGCGTCAACCGCCGCCTGAGGCACACCCTCGGCGACGGCCGGGTGGAGTTCACCTCCACGGGCTCCGAGGTCAGTGTCATCCCGGCCGAGCTCCGCGAGGTCGGCCCGCTGCGCGGTCTGGCCGACGAGGAGACCCTGCGTGCGCTGGCCGACCGCTTCCAGCAGCAGCAGTTCGCCCCCGGTGACGTCCTGGTGGAGCGCGACCGCCCCACCGACCGGCTCGTCCTCATCGCCCACGGCCGGCTGGAGAAGGTGGGCGCCGGCAAGTACGGCGACGAGACGGTCCTCGGCGTGCTGGCCGACGGCGACCACCTCGGCAGTGCCGCCCTGCTGTCGGACGAGGCGCGCTGGGAGGTGACGGTGCGTGCGGTGACCCGGGTGACGGCGCTGACGCTCTCCCGCGAGGACCTCGCCGAGGTCATGGAGCGCTCGGAGCCGCTGCGCACCCAGATCGAGCAGTTCAACGAGGCGCTGGTGCCCGCCCAGAACCGGCACGGTGAGGCCGCGATCGAGGTGGCCTCCGGCCATGTCGGCGAGCAGCTCCTGCCGGGCACGTTCGTGGACTACGAGACCACGCCGCGGGAGTACGAGCTGAGCGTGGCGCAGACCGTGCTGCGGGTCCACTCCCGCGTGGCCGACCTCTACAACGACCCCATGAACCAGCTCGACCAGCAGTTGCGGCTGACGATCGAGGCGCTCCGGGAACGCCAGGAGCACGAGATGGTCAACAACCCCGAGTTCGGACTGCTGCACAACGTGGACCTCAAGCAGCGCCTCCACACCCGCAGCGGTCCCCCGACCCCGGACGACCTGGACGAGCTGCTGGCCCGGCGCCGCAAGACGCAGGTGCTCCTCGCCCACCCGCTGACGATCGCCGCGATCGGCCGCGAGTGGAACGCCCGGGGCCTCTACCCCTCGCCGGTGGAGTTCGCCGGCTCCGAGGTGCGCGCCTGGCGCGGGGTCCCGCTGCTGCCCTGCAACAAGATCCCGATCAACCGCGACCAGACCAGTTCCGTCCTGGCGCTGCGCCTTGGCGAGGAGAACCAGGGCGTGGTCGGCCTCCACCAGACCGGTATCCCGGACGAGTACCAGCCGGGGCTGTCCGTCCGTTTCATGGGCATCAACGACCAGGCCGTCATCAACTACCTGGTCAGCGCGTACTACTCGGCGGCGGTCCTGGTGCCGGACGCGCTGGGCGTGCTGGAGGACGTCGAGATCGGCCACTGAGCACACGGGTGGAGGCCTGCGGCGGGGCGTGTCCACCGCTGCGGCTGAGACCGACGGGCCGTGGGGGGGGGGGGGGGGGGGGGGGGGGGGGGGGGCCGCCCCCCCCCCCCCCCCCCGGGGGCGGCCCCCGGACGGGCGCCGGGGGCGCGGCGCGG
>NZ_JBHWGP010000013.1:41324-139893 GCF_042733155.1 Streptomyces sp. NPDC059740
ACAGGGGGGCTGGCCTGCGGCGGGGCTTGACCACCGCTGCGGCTGAGACCGACGGGCCGTGCGGGGGCGGGAGGGGCGACAGGCGGTGTCGTCCCCCCGCCCCCGCACGGGCACAGGGCAGTCCGCGAACCGGAGGCGAGGAGCCAGGCGGGATCCACGCCCCGCCCCTCCCCCTTCTCCCGGAGTTCACCCGGCCGCCCCGGTCCCACGGCGCGCCACTGGTCGGGCCAATGGCACCGAGGGACAAGGCTTGGCACGGTGCGGGTCGGTGCCCATGATGGACCTGCCGGGTCGTCACGGGACGCGCAGCGCTCTCCGGACGCCCTCCCCTACCCCACGTCCCCTCAGCCGCAGGGAGCACGCATGGAGTTCGCAGGAATCCAGCCGTCCCGACGCCGTCTCCTCACCGGTTCCGCCGCCCTCGCCGCGGCGACGGTGCTCGCCCCCCTCGGCGGTACCCGCGCCACCGCCGCCACCCCGCACGCCGCCACCGCCTACCCCACCGTCCACTGGACGCCGGCCAGCACCTCCAACTACACCGCCTCCAACCGGCCCACCACGTATCCGGTCGAGATGGTCGTCATCCACGTCACCCAGGAGACCTACGCCGACGCCGTGAAGATCTTCCAGAACCCGGCGAAGGAGGTCTCCATCCACTACCTGGTGCGGTCGGCCGACGGCTACATCGGGCAGTGCGTCAAGGAGGACGACGTCGCCTGGCACGCCGGCAACTGGGACTACAACACCCGCAGCATCGGCATCGAGCACGAGGGCTGGGTCGACGACCCCTCGTGGTTCACGGAGACCATGTACCGCCAGTCAGCCGCCCTGACAGCCGCGGTCTGCGCCCGGTACGGCATCCCCAAGGACCGTGAGCACATCATCGGCCACGCCGAGGTGCCCGGCACCGACCACACCGACCCGGGTGAGTACTGGGACTGGGCGCACTACATGGACCTGGTCCGCGACGCGGGCTGAGCCCGCCGGTTCCCGGCACCCGCCCCGGGCGGTCACCGTCCCGTGCCGAGCCCGCCACCGAGGGGCCACGCGCCCCGGCCGCGCACACCCGCTGTATCCTCCTCCCCCGCCCGGTGGCCGTACGGACGGCCGGACCGCCGTGGGTCCGGCCGCCGGCGGCGGACCGCACCGGGCGCCGCAAACCGCCCCGGCCCACCGGCCCGGGCACGAACCGTGGGAGCAACCGGTGAGGAAACGGTACGCACGGGCGCGCGCCGCCCTGACGCTCGTGGCGACGTGGGCCGTACTCGCCGGTGCCGGGGTCGCCGACGCCCTTCCGGCGACGGCCGCCGCCGAACCGGTGCGCGCCACCGGCACCACCGTGCTCGCCCCGGGCATCCGGTACACCACCCTGGATCTGCGGATGCCCGGCGGCACCGCCCACGCCCACCTGCTCACCGCGGACCTGAGGGTTCGCCACGTCACCGCGGACCTGCTCACCCCCGGCGCGGTGGCGCGGCGTGGCACGGTGTCCGCCATGGCCGACGCCCGGGGTGCCGTCGCGGCGGTCAACGGGGACTTCTTCAACATCGAGGAGAGCCAGCACCCCGGGGTCGAGCCCACCGGTTCCGCGGACGGGCCCGCCGTCTCCTCCGGCCGGGTGCTCAAGTCGGCCGTGCCCGACGGGCAGCGGTTCGGTCCGGCACTGCCCGCGGGCACCTCCACCCGCGACGTGTTCGTCCTGGGCACCGACCGCCGGGCCCGCCTCGACGAGCTGACGCTCCGGGGAACGGTGCGCACCCCTCACGGCGTCCTGCGCCTGGGCGGCCTCAACCAGTACGCCGTGCCGGTGGGTGGCGTGGGGGCCTACACCGCGGCGTGGGGTGCCACCTCACGCGCCCGGGCCGTCTGCGGGACCGACACCGTCCGTGCGGCGCCGTGCACCACCGACGCCTACGAGGTGACGGTCCGCCGCGGCAGGGTGGTGGCCACCGCGGAGAGCCCCGGGGCCGGGGCCGTCGCCGGGGACAGCGTGGTGCTGGTGGGCCGGGAAGGGGGCGCACAGGCACTCCGTGCCCTCCACCGCGGTGACCGGGTCGCGGTGTCCGCCGCCCTCCGGGCGCGCACCACGGGCCGGTTGAAGTTCGCCGTCGGCGGCTTCCCCGTCCTGCGCGGGGGCCTCCCGCTGCCGGACCTGGACACCGGAGCGGCGGCGGTGCGCACCGCGATCGGCACCGGCAGCGACGGGCGGACCCTGTACCTGCTCGGCCTCGACGGGGCCACCGGCTCCGCCCGCCTCACCGTGGCCCAGCTCGCCGAGGTCATGCGGGAGCTCGGCGCCGCCGACGCGATGAACCTCGACGGCGGCGGCTCCACCGAGGTGGTCGAACGCGCGCCCGGCAGTCACTCCGTCACGGTCGTCAACCACCCGTCCGACGGTGCGGAACGCCCGGTGGCCGAGGCGGTGGGTCTCTTCGCGGGACGAGGGTGAGGCGGCGGCACCGGGCACGCCCCGCGGCGACTGCGAGGGCCGCGCCTCCCCGGTTGCTGCAAGGGGACACCCGGCCGGCCCCCGGCGCGAGCGTCATGGGGGCGGCGGCCGGTGAGCGCTCCGGCCGCCGCCCCCGTTGCCTGCACCGTCTTCCCATTCGTCTGCTGTGCTCCTGCCCCTGCTTCACCTTCTGCGGATCAGGCGGGCTGGTCGCCGGTGTAGCGGTAGATGTTCCCGGCCGTGTTCACACCCCACACCGTCCCGTCGGCTGCCGCCCCGATGTCGGTCAACGCTCCGGAGACCTGTAGCCAGGGGCTGGCGTCGTCGTTGGTGTACCGGTAGATGTTGCCGCCCGCGTTCACGCCCCACACGTTCGTGCGCGCCCCCGCCGTGATCCTCACCAGCGCACCGGGGATCTGCTTCCAGTCGGCCATCGTCTGCCCTCTCCTCCGCCGGAACTGTTTCGTCCGGCTACTCCCCAAGGGGAGCGATTCATCCGATAAGTGAACAAAGGAACGGGAGAGAGATATGGTCCGTGAAGGTACGTTTGACGAATGACTTCCCTGCCGGTGCGGGCTGTTGCGCCCCCGGAGCCACGTCAAGGCGGCGCGAGTTCTTCTCGCTCGCGCGAGTGATAATCAGGCGAGATGTTGACGCGGGCGGCTCGGAGCGGAGCCGCCCGCGGCCGTCACGGACGCACGGAGCTGACCAGGTCGGCCGCGCCGGAGAGGCCGTTGTGGATCTCGGGGGCGAGGGAACTGCCTGCGAGGTAGAAGCCGAGGACGGCGCAGACCACCGCGTGCGAGAACTTGAGTTTGCCGGTCCTCACCAGCAGCACCGCCAGGGACACCAGCAACAGGACGACGGAGATCGAGATCGCCACGACTACCTCCTCGGCTGCCGCACCAGCGGCGGTGGGTAAGGAACGCGGCCAGTGTTTCCTACCGCGCGGCTCCGACTGCCCATGGCGTGGTCGGCCGATCAGGTGGTCTGACGGTCGCCCCACCAGTGGCGGCCTCCTCCGTCCCGCAGACAACGACCGAGGGCCGCGAACGGAAACGTCCGATCCGGGCACGGGACGACCCCACAACCGAACAACCGAACAACCGGGCAACCGGGCAGACGACCTGGCGGGCCCCGCTGCGGGACCCGCATCGGGAGGTGCGATGAACGAGTCGTGGGCCGGCCGGCCGCGGGGCAGCCGCTCCTGGCCCGCCGAGGTGGCGAAGGTGCTGGAGGCGCTGCCGCCCGTCCTGTTCGCGGTCCCCTACTCCGGTGCTCACCCACCGCAGCCGCCGGCTTTGGCAGTCGCGGGTGAAAGGGCGGCAGCTCCGAGGCCGGACGGGCTGGACCTGACGGCCGGCGCCAACTGCCAGCGCTACGCCTACGCCGTCCTGGCCCACCACGGCCGTCGGGTGCCGCCGCTGCGGTCGGCCGAGCTGTGGGCCGACGCGTCCGCCACGGTCCGTGCGCCACGCCCCGCCCCGCTGGACCTCGTGCTCTTCGACGCCGGTCCGGTGCCGGGACGGGCCGAGGGGTACGGGGCGCACGTGGGGGTGCACCTCGGGCCGGACGCCGTGCTGCATCTCTGCCGGGAGGTGGGCCGGCCGGCCGTGTGGCGCTACGGGGACTTCGCGGCACGGGCGCGTTACGCACGGTTCCTGGGCGCCAAACGGGTTCTCCCGGCGCACGGTTGACGGGCCGGGGCGGCCGTCCGCACCAGCGCCCGCACCAGCACCAGCACCAGCACCAGCACCAGCACCAGCACCAGCACCAGCACCAGCACCAGTGAGCATGACCTACCGAGCTACACGGCACCTGCCTCGGCGACAGTGGTGACGGCCGCCGGCGGGGCCGCCGCCGAGGCGGAGGAGCCGGGTCATGTCGTGTAGTCCGCGTTGACGCGGACGTATCCGGCGGACAGGTCGCAGCCGTAGACCGTGGCCCGGGCCTCCCCGATGCCGAGCGTGACGACGATGTCGACCTCGTCCCGGCGCATGATGTCGACGAGCCTGTCGAGGGTGTCGTCCTCGGGCTCTTCGGGGTACACCTCGACGTCGCCGAACCGCACGGTGACCTTGTCCGGCGCGATGTCGGTGTCCTCGGTGTTCTTGCCGACGGCCATCAGCACCCGGCCCCAGTTGGGGTCGGCGCCGTGGACCGCGGTCTTGACCAGGGGGGAGTTGACCACGCTCTTGGCGATGCGCTTGGCCTGCGCGTGGTCGCCGGCCTGGTCCACCGTGACCTGCAGGAGCTTGGTGGCGCCTTCGCCGTCGCCGGCCAGTTGCCGGGTCAGGTCCAGGCAGAGGTCGGCGAGGGCCGCGGAGAACCGCGCCGGATCGACCGGTCCCGCGGCACCGTTGGCGATGAGCGCCACGGTGTCGGAGGTGGAGGTGTCGGTGTCGACGCTCAGGCAGTTGAACGTCTGGTGCACCGCTCCGCGCAGCGCGCCGTCCAGGTCGTCCGGGGACACCTCCGCGTCGGTGAACACGTAGGCCAGCATCGTGGCCATGTCGGGTTCGAGCATGCCGACGCCCTTGACGACGCCCACGATGCGGGCCTGTCCCACGGTGCGCGCGGCGACCTTCGGACGGGTGTCGGTGGTCATCATCGCGCGGGCCACGTCCAGCGGTTCGGCCGTGAACGCCGCGAGCCCGCGCTGCGCGGTCTCGTCGAAGTGCCTGCGGATCGCCTCCATCGGCAGCGGACGTCCGATGACGCCGGTGGAGCCGATGAGGACCTCCTCCTCTTCGATGCCCAGCACTGCGGCGACGCGGCGAACCACCTCGGCCGCGTTCTCCTCACCCTGGCGCCCGGTGGCGACGTTCGCGTTCTGCGCCAGCGTCGTCACGGCACGCAGGTGCCGCCCTGCCGCATGGGCGCGGCTGAGGACCACCGCCGGGCCCGCGAAGAGAGACCGGGTGAACATCGCGGCACTGGTGGCGGGCCGGTCGGAGGTGACGACGGAGACGTCGTCGCCGTGCTCGCGCAGTCCGCCGTGCCCCGTACAGGCCCGGAAGCCCGCCGGCCACACCACCGGGCCGGCATCCAGAGTTGATGCATGCTCATACGTCATGCAGCATAGGTTTGCATTGGGGGGATGGGGTGTCCATCCCTTTTCCGCCGACGGCACGCAGGCGCAGCACCGCGGTGGCCGGTCGCCGTGGCGGCACGGAGAGGCAAGTGGCGAGTGAGACCGGTGGCCTGCCGGCGCGGGTCTCCACGGGGCCGGGGGCACCCTCCCGGGTGCCGTGTGCGGGAGCGGGCGGCCGGGACCGGGCGCCTCAAAACAGCGACCGCTGCCGGGCGGCGGCCGGCTCAGGGTGTGTCAGAAGCCGCCGCCCTGGAAGCCGCCGCCCCCGCCCCCGTCGCCGAAGCCACCGCCGTCCCCGAACCCGCCGCCACCGGAGAAGTCGTCGGGGTTGAAGTCGCCGCCGGTGTAGTCACCGCCGTCGGGTCCGCCCCAGCCGCCGTCCAGCCCGCCCCAGCCCGCGCCGCCCCAGGGGGCGGGGCCGGCCATGACGTTGCCGAGCATGGTTCCCACCAGCAGCCCCGGCAGGATGCCGCCGCCGAAGTAGCCGCCCGCCCAGGGCCCGTAGACCGGTCCGGCGTCCCAGTACGGGCGCCGCACCCCGTCCTGGGCCGTGACGGTGCGCACCAGGGGGTCGCGGCCGTCGGCCAGTCGCGCCCGGTCGGCGGCGCAGACCGGGACGGTGCGCACCGCCCCGTCCGGTGGGGCCCACTCGACGTCGTCGACGGCGGGTCCGTGCCTCGGGTCGAAGAAGCAGGGCGGGCGCCGCTCCGGCAGGGGCCGGCCCTCCCGCCGGGCGTCCAGTGTCGCCAGCGCGAACCTGCCGTCCTCCAGCGCGCGCGTCACCTCCTGCACGTCGGCGGGGTGGGTGGCCCTGGCCATGGCCGCTTTGGCCGACTCGTAGGACTCCAGGGCGCGGCCGTAGTCCGACCGCATGGCGTCGTCCGCGGCGGGATCGCCGGGGCGGAAGTCGAGGCGGTCCAGTTCCTCGCCGAAAGCAGTGATGTCCTCGTCCACGACGACCCGCAGCGACTCCAGCTGGGCGGCCTGTTGCTCGGCCCGGCGCCGGCGGGCCCGGCGCCGCACCGTCAGGGCCGCACCCAGCACCACGACCAGCAGTACGGCGATACCGACCAGCACGCCGCTGCCGGTGCCGCCGCCGCTGTCCCAGGAGGAGGGTGCCTGGCCGCGGGCCTGGCGGTCGGCCTGGTCGACGAAGGAGGACAACTGGGCGCGGGCGTCACCCGGATGGGTGCGTTTGACCTCGCCCACCAGGTTGCGGACCGCGTCCCGCGACATCACCTGGGGGTCGGCGCCGGCGTCGAAGCCGTCACCGAGCTGCACGGCGTACACCCCGCTGATGCCGACGGCGGTGCGCAGGTCGCGCAGCACCGTGGCGGACGGGTACTCGGCAGCCTTAGGCAGCACCGCCACGAACACCGGCCTGCCGGAGTCCTCGATCCGCTTCTCCAGCGACCGCTCCCGGGAGGGCGGGAGCTGTCCGGAGGCACGTGGGTCGACGTAGACGGGGCGGGCGTTGAGGGCCCTGGCCGCCTCGTCGATGCCGCCGACCGCCCAGGCCTGCGGCACCGCTGCGAGGAGGAGGACGAGCAGGGCGGCCACGAGCGCCGGCAACGCCGCCCGCAGGGAACGACGAGGTGCGATCTCCATACGTATGACGCTACCCGAGGCGCGCTTTTCGGACATCGTCACGGACGCGTTCCCGTGCACCGGAAACCGGCGCCGCCCCGGCCCCGTACCGGCGGACCGGTGCCGGGCGGCCGGGGCATGGTGGCCCACCCCCGGCGGTCTGTCGCGCCGGCGCGGGCCACCGTGGTGGTCGGGGCGCGTTTCCCTTAGTCGATCAGGGGGAGCGGGGAGGCTGGTGGTGTCACACCCGCGAGAACTCGTCACACCAGACGGAAGCGAGGATGCGATGCGGAAGGCCACCAGCCTGATCGCCGTCACCGGAGCACTGCTCACCCTCACCCCCGCCGCGTACGCGACACCCGCCGAGCGCGGCGAGGGCGACATCACCGTCACCGCCCCCGCGGCGCACACCTCGCGGCGGTGCAACGACTCCCTGGTGGTGCGATGGCGCAACACCACCGGTCGGGACGTCGACATATGGCTGGCCGGGAAGGGGGGCGAGGGCGGGGGCGCACACGAGCACCTCGCGCAGCTCGCGTCCCACGTGGGGGCGCGGGCCGACGGTGAGCTGATGGTGTTGCTGCCGCGGGTCGTCAAGGGCAGCGAGTACGCCGTGGAGGTGGCCAGCGTCGACGGCGAGGTCCACGCCGACAGTCACGACTTCGAGATCACCGGCGGCTGACCGGCGCACCCGGGACCGCCCGGTCAGGGTGCGGCCAGGTCCACCAGGTCGGCCAGGGCGGCCCGGTGGTGACCGGGGGTGCCCAGCGCGATCTCGTCGCTCTTGGCCCGCTTGAGGTAGAGGTGCGCGGGGTGCTCCCAGGTCATGCCGATCCCGCCGTGCAGCTGGACGCACTCCTGGGCGGCGCGGACGGCGACCGGGGCGCAGTACGCCTGGGCCACCGCGACCGCCACCGCCGCGTCGGGGTCGCCGGCCGCCAGGGCGTCGGCGGCGTTGCGGGCGGCGGCCCGCGCCGAGGCGACGTCCAGCCAGAGGGCGGCCATCCGGTGTTTGAGCGCCTGGAAGGAGCCCACCGGACGGCCGAACTGGTGCCGTTCGGCGGTGTGGCTGACGGTGGCGGACAGGCACCACTGGGCGAGGCCGAGTTGCTCGGAGGCGAGCAGTCCCGCTCCGGTCAGCAGCGCCCGGGCCACCGCCTCCCCCGCGGTGCCGGGGCCGGCCAGGAGGGTGGCGGCCGCGGCGCGGAAGGCGACGCCGGCCAGCGGCCGGGTCAGGTCCAGGGGGGTGAGCGCGGTGGTCTCGGAGTCGGCCCGCGCCACCGCGTACAGGCCCTCGCCTTCCGGTCCGCGGGCCGGGACGAGGAGGACGTCGGCTGCGGCGGCGTCCGCCACATGGCCCACCTCGCCGGTCAGGACGGTGCCTTCGGCGGTCGGTTCGGCCCGTACCGTCGGCTGCGGCGGCTTCCCGGGGGCGGCGGTTAGCGGGACGGCGAGCACGGCGACGCGGTTGCCCTCGGCGAGGTCGCGCAGCAGCGTGGCGACCGCAGCGGTGGCGGTGTCGCAGGCCAGCAGCGCGCTGGTGGCCATCACCGCGCTGGTGAGGTAGGGGGCGGGCGCCACACCGTGCCCCAGCTCCTCCAGCACCACGGCGGCCTCGCGGGGCCCGGCACCGGCACCGCCCAGCGCCTCGGGCACGAGCAGGCCGGCCACGCCGACGTCCCGGGCGAGGCCGCGCCACACGGCGGGGTCGGGGCCTTCGGGCGACTCCAGGGCGGCCAGGACGGCAGCCGGGCCGCCCCGGTCGGTGAGCAGGTCGCGGACCGCGGACCGCAGGTCCTCCTCGTCCTGGCCGTAGAGCAGGTCGGGGTCCCGGGGGGCGGGACGGGGTGCGGCGGTGCTCATCGGGGGAGGTCCTTCCAGGCGACGTCCTTGTCGGTGCGGGGCTCGGGCGGCAGGCCCAGCACGCGTTCGGCGACGATGTTGAGCAGCACCTCGCTGGTGCCGCCCTCGATGGAGTTGCCCTTGGCCCGCAGGTAGCGGTAACCCGCCTCCCGGCCGGTGAAGTCGACGTGCTGCGGGCGTGCGAAGGTCCAGTCGTCGTAGAGGAGACCGTCCTCGGCGCTGAACTCCACCTCCCAGCCGCTGATCTCCTGGGCGAGACGGGCGAAGGCGAGCTTCATGCCGCTGCCCTCGGGCCCGGGGGCGCCCACGGCCAGTTGCTGGCGCAGGCGTTCGCCGGTGAGGCGGGCGACCTCGGCGTCGACCCAGTGGTGCAGCAGGCGCTGGTGGAGGTCGGTGGTGCGGCGCTCGGGGTGGGCGCGCCAGGCGCGGGCGGCCACGGCGATCATCCCGGCCGGCGGCTCCCCGGGCGGCAGGGTGTCCTCGCGCGGGATGCGGGAGGAGCTGCCGATGGCGACGCGCTCGTTCATCAGTGTGGTCTGGGCGACGCGCCAGCCCTCGCCGACCTCGCCCAGGCGGTGCGCGTCGGGGATGCGCACACCGGTGAGGAAGACCTCGTTGAACTCGGCTTCGCCGGTGAGCTGCCGCAGCGGCCGCACCTCGACGCCGGGGTCGCTCATGTCGCAGACGAAGTAGGTGATGCCCCGGTGCTTGGGCGCGTCGGGGTCGGTCCTGGCGATGAGGATGGCCCAGCGCGCCATGTGGGCCGAGGAGGTCCACACCTTCTGGCCGGTGACGATCCAGTCGCCGGACTCGTCGCGGACGGCGCGGGTGGCCAGGGCGGCCAGGTCGGAGCCGGCGCCCGGCTCGCTGAAGAGCTGGCACCACACCTCCTCGCCGGTCCACAGCGGGCGCAGGAACCGTCTGCGCAGTGCGTCGTCGCCGTACTTGAGGATCGTGGGGGCGGCCATGCCCAGGCCGATGCCGATGCGGCGGGGGTCGTTGTCCGGGGCGCCGGCCGCGGCGAGTTGCGCGTCCACGGCGGCCTGCAGGGACCGGGGGGCGCCCAGTCCGCCGAGGCCCTCGGGGAAGTGGACCCAGGCCAGGCCCGCGTCGAAGCGGGCGCGGAGGAAGTCCAGCCGGTCGGTTGTGGCCGGGGGGTGGGCGGCGAGCAGTTCGGTGGTGCGCTCGCGCAGTTCCTTCGGGGTGGGCGGCTTGCTCATCAGGCGGCTCCCTTCTCGTCGCCCGGGGTGAGGGCGGGGAGGACCGCGATGCGGCCGGTGGTGGTGCCGTCGAAGACGCGCTGGACGGCGTCGGCGGCCTGCTCCAGGGGGACGCGGCCACCGATGAGGGGCCGCACGACGCCCTGGGCGGCGAGGTCGGTGAGTTCCCGGTGGCAGGCTTCGACGGCTGCCGGGTCCTTGGTGTTGTACAGCCCCCAGTGGAGGCCGAGGACGGCGTAGTTCTTGACGAGGGCGTGGTTGAGGGCGGCGGTGGGGATGGCCCCGCTGGCGAAGCCGACGACCACGATGCGGCCCTCGAAGGCGATGCACTTGACGGACTTGGCGTACGCGTCGCCGCCGACGGGGTCGTAGACGACGTCGGCGCCGCGACCACCGGTGGCCTCCTTGACGGCGGCGACGATGTCGTCGGACCGGCGGTCCAGGACCAGGTCGCAGCCGAGTGCGGCGGCGACCTCGGCCTTCTCCTTGCCCCCGACGACTCCGACCACCCTGGCGCCGGCGGCCTTGCCGAGCTGGACGGCGGCGCTGCCCACACCGCCCGCGGCGGCGTGTACGAGCAGGGTCTCGCCGGGCTGGAGGTGGGCCCGCCGGTGCAGTCCGAACCAGCCGGTCTGGTAACCGATGTGGAGGGCCGCGGCCTCGGCGTCGTCCAGGGCGGCGGGTGCGGTGCGCACGGCTGCGGCGTCGGCGACGACGTACTCGGCGAACCCGCCGTCAGGCAGACCGGGTTGGGCCAGGACGCGGTCACCGACCGCCACCCTGCCCGCGTCGGCTCCCTCGCCGAGCTCCACGACCTCGCCGCAGACCTCCACTCCGGGGGTGAACGGGAACGGTGGCCTGACCTGGTACTGGCCCCGGCACAGCAGCGCGTCGGGGAAGTTCACGTTGGTCGCGAGGACGCGCAGCAGTACCTGTCCGGCCCCCGGACGCGGGTCCGGTACCTCCTCCAGCCGCATGACGTCACGCGGTTCGCCGTTCTCGGACACGCGCCATGCCTTCACCTGGGCCTCCACAAGCTCGGTTTCGCGGGCGGCGCGAAGCCGCGGGAGGCCTCGACGCCACCGGCATACTAAGCGGTCGGTATCTGTTGTGGGAACAGCCGTTCACCTGCGGAACCGGCTCCGGGGCGCGCGTACCGCCGGACCGGAGGGGGCCCGGGGGCCGCCCCTGCGGCAACCGCACCGGACACGGTGGCCGGCTGCCGTCCGGTCAGTCCTCCAGGGCCTGCCGTATGCGGCGGGAGGGCGTGAAGACGTACAGGTCGAGGATGTCGGACGGCGCGGCGAGCCCCGGGCCGCCGGCGGCGCTCCAGGTCGCGATGTCGTCCGTGGCGTCGCTGTCGTTGACCAGGCCCAGCCAGACGGGGCGGCCGCCGGCCCTGCGCCCCTGCGCGGAAGGCTGCACGACGACGACGTTGGCGTGTTCGCAGGCGTCCAGGCAGTCGGTGACGCGGACCTGCGCCAGCCCCTCCAGCGACCGGCGGAGCCGGGCCAGCTGGGCCGCGTGGTCGAGGCCGGGGACCTTCGGGGTACCGCAGCAGCAGCCCCGGCAGACCGTGACGGTACAGCGGGCCGCCGCACCGGCGGGCTCCCCCGCACGCCGGCGGGCGCTCACCTGCCACCCCCCGCGAGCCCGCGCCGGCGTCCAAGAGCACCGCAGCGGGCCCGGCGCCCCGGCCCGTCCGCAGTGAGGCCGGAACCCGCGCCGAGAAGGAGGGAGGAGGCGCACGGGGCCCACGGGGGCTGCCGGAGAGCGGCGCCCCCCGGGCACCCGGCACGGTCGCCGCCGTGGCGGCGGGAAGCGGCCGGTGACTCGCCGGCGTCGGGCCCCAGGGAGGCGGGGGTGGTGGTGCGGGAGAGCAGGACGTCCTCCGGAGGTACGGCCGTCGAGAGTGACGGCGGGTGGGCGGTCGGGGCGCGGCTGAGCCCCGCCGGATCGGTCACCCCTCCCCTGCGGATCGCACGCCGCTCCGGCACGGCCGTCCGCCGCCCCGGCCGACAGGGCGTCAGCGGCAGGCGGAGACCACCGCGCCGGGAGTTCACCGTACGGCGTCCCCGCCGGCGTGCCGCCGGGGGTGCCCCGCCCACCGCCCGTTCGCCCCGGTCGAGCGCCCCCCGCGCCGCCGTGCGCGGGGCCGTGCGCCTGCTTCGGGCCGGCCGTGGCGGTTCACGGCGCGCTGGGCGGGTACACAGCAGCGCGGTCGGACATGTGCGTCGGCCGGGTTCCTGGGCCGCGCGGCAACCGGTCGCGGCACTCTCCCGATCGGCGCAAAGACGGCCTTGAGCAACCGGCCGGCACCGGTTTAGGTGGACTCGTGGCGATATCGGCCGCGGCCGACCGTCGAGGAAGGGGAACCATGCCCGCACGTCCGACCGTGACGGAGGCCGAACTCGAGGCCCACCTGAACGGCATCTGCTTCAAGACCGGCCCGCCCCGGCGGATCGGCGTCGAGACGGAGTGGCTGGTCCACGACGCCGACGACGCGCGATGTCCGGTCTCTCCCGAGCGCCACGCCGCGGCGGTGGCCGCCCTGCGCGCCCTCCCCCTGCACTCCCTCCTCACCTTCGAGCCCGGCGGCCAGGTCGAACTCAGCTCCCGGCCGGCCCCGACGCTCACCGACTGCGTCGCCGCCGTCACCGCCGACCTGGCGCTGGTCCGGTCCGCGCTGGTCCCCCTCGGTCTGAGCCTCGGTTCGCTCGGCCACCACCCCTGGCACGTCCCCGCCCGCCTGCTGCACGAGCCCCGGTACGACGCCATGGCGTCCTACCTGGGTCGTTGGGGGCCCGCCGCCCGTTCCATGATGTGCGCCTCGGCCTCGGTGCAGGTCTGCCTCGACGCCGGCCACGAGGGGCCCGGACCGCTGGGCCACCAGCGGCGGTGGCGGCTGGCCCACCTGCTCGGCGCGGTCCTGTGCGCGGCCTTCGCCAACTCCCCCACCAGCGGCGGCCTGCGGACCGGCTACCGCTCCACCCGGCAGGCCGTGTGGGCGGCCCTGGACCCGGGGCGCACCCAGGCGCCCGCCACCGACGCCCAGCCCCGCTCGGCCTGGACGGCATATGCCCTGGACGCCCCGGTCATGTGCGTGCGCGGCGACGACGGACCGTGGACCGCCCCCGAGGGGCTCACCTTCCGGGACTGGGTCCGGGGCGGCGGCCCCCGGCCCGTGACCCGGGCCGACCTCGACTACCACCTCACCACGCTCTTCCCGCCCGTCCGGCCGCGCGGCCACCTGGAACTGCGCATGATCGACGCCCAGCCGGGTGAGGACGGCTGGATCGTGCCGCTGGCCGTCACCGCGGCCCTCTTCGACGATCCGGCCGCCGCCGACCTCGCGTGGCACCTGGTCGAACCGCTCTCCGGCCTCGACGGGCCGGGGGCCGCGCCCCGCAACCCGCTGTGGGACCGCGCTGCGCGGCTGGGACTGCGCGATCCCCGGTTGCAGGCCGCGGCCCTGGGGTGCTTCGAGGCGGCCGCCGACGCGCTGGAGCGCCTCGGCGCCCCGGCCCGGGTCCGGCGCGCCGTGGCCGCCTTCACCGAGGCCTACGTCGCGGTGGGGCGCTGCCCCGCCGACGACACCTTGGAGGCGACGGCGCCCGTCGTCCCCGCCGGCTTCCGGTCCGACGGTTCCCGCCGGGCGGCCGGGCAGCCGTTCACCCTCGCTCCGTTCAGCCCCGCCGGCGGCGCGGGCGGGCATCCCGAGGACGCCACGGCGTTCGGGAAGGAACTCTCGTGAACCTCGTGAACCGACCGCAGACCGAGGACCCCGCGATCGTGCGCGAGCGGGCCGGCGCGGCGCTGCTGGCCGCCCGGGACCGCACCTCGCTGCTGACCACGTGTGTCGACGAGCACGATCTCACCGCACAGCACTCCCCGTTGATGTCACCGCTGGTCTGGGACCTGGCGCACATCGGCAACCAGGAGGAGCAGTGGCTGCTGCGGACGGTGGGCGGCCGGGAGGCGATGCGGCCCGAGATCGACTCCGTCTACGACGCCTTCGAGCACCCCAGGGCCGAGCGCCCCTCGCTGCCACTGCTCTCGCCGGCCGAGGCCCGGGCCTACGCGGCGGAGGTGCGCGGCCGTGCCCTCGACGTACTGGAGGGCACCCGGCTGGAGGGGTCCGCGCTGGTGACGGCGGGGTTCGTCTTCGGCATGATCGCCCAGCACGAGCAGCAGCACGACGAGACGATGCTCATCACCCACCAGCTCCGTCGCGGCCCCGCGGCGCTCACCGCCCCGCCGCCCCCCGCCGCCGGTGAGGTCACCGCTTGCGAAGTCCTGGTTCCCGGCGGGCCGTTCACCATGGGCACCTCGACGGAACCGTGGGCACTGGACAACGAACGCCCGGCGCACCGCCGGCTGGTGCCGGCGTTCCACATCGACACCACGCCGGTGAGCAACGGCGCCTACCTGCGGTTCGTCGAGGACGGCGGATACCAGGACCCTCGTTGGTGGCAGCCGGCGGGCTGGGCACTGGTACGGGAACACGGCCTGACCGCCCCCCTGTTCTGGCGCCGTGAGGGCGGCGGGTGGCTGCGGCGCAGCTTCGGCGTGACCGAGCCCGTGCGCCCCGAGGAGCCGGTGGTGCACGTCAGTTGGTACGAGGCGGACGCCTACGCCCGCTGGGCCGGGCGCCGACTGCCGAGTGAGGCCGAGTGGGAGAAGGCCGCCCGCCACGATCCGGCCACCGGCGTCTCCCGCCGCTACCCGTGGGGTGACCAGGACCCGGGCCCCGACCACGCCAACCTCGGCCAGCGCCATCTGCGTCCCGCCCCGGTGGGCGCGTACGAACGGGGCCAGTCCCCGCTGGGCGTACGGCAGTTGATCGGTGACGTGTGGGAGTGGACGGCGAGCGACTTCCTGCCCTACCCCGGCTTCCGGGCGTTCCCCTACCGGGAGTACTCGGAGGTCTTCTTCGGCGACGGCCACAAGGTGCTGCGCGGCGGCTCCTTCGCGGTGGACGCGGTGGCCTGCCGCGGCACCTTCCGCAACTGGGACCTTCCGGTGCGGCGCCAGATCTTCGCCGGCTTCCGCACGGCGCGTGACGCGGCGGCCGCCTGATGTGCCGGCACCTGGCCTACCTGGGCGATCCGCTGCCGGTCGGGGAGCTGGTGGTCTCACCGCCGCACGGGCTGTACCGGCAGTCCTGGGCGCCCCGGCGGCAGGCGCACGGCACGGTCAACGCGGACGGTTTCGGCGTCGGCTGGTACGCACCCGACGATCCGGTGCCGGCCCGTTACCGGCGGGCCGGGCCGATCTGGGCCGACGCCTCGCTGCTGGACCTGGCGCGGGTGGTGCGCAGCGGCGCGGTGCTGGCCGCCGTCCGGGACGCGACCGTGGCCGGCGCGGACGCGGAGGCGGCGAGCGCGCCGTTCGCCACCGGCCGGTGGCTGTTCAGCCACAACGGGGCGGTGGCCGGCTGGCCCGGTTCGCTGGCCGCGCCCGCCGCCGGGCTGCCGCCGGCGGCGCTGCTGGAACTCCAGGCCCGCTGCGACTCGGCGCTGGTGTGGGCGTTGGTCCACCACCGGCTGTCGCAGGGGTTCTCGGCGGGCGAGGCGCTGGCCGAGACCGTCGTGGAGGTGGCCGGCGCGGCGCCCGGCTCCCGGCTGAACCTCCTGCTCCACGACGGCGAGTCCGTCGCCGCCACCACGTGGGGCGACACGCTCTTCCACCGCCGCCTGCCGGGCACCGGCACGGTGGTGGCCTCCGAACCGTACGACGACGCCGGGGACTGGGCCGTCGTCCCCGATCGCACGCTGCTGGTCGCCACCCGCGACGACGTCACCCTCACCCCGCTCAAGGAGCCACCCGCGTGAGCACTCCCGCCGTCACCCGCACCCTGCCCGCCGACGCCACGACCGCGGCCCTGCGTACCGACGTCGCCGCCGGTCTCAGTCACACGCCCAAGCGGCTGCCCCCGAAGTGGTTCTACGACGCGCGGGGCAGTGAGCTCTTCGAGAAGATCACCACGCTGCCCGCGTACTACCCGACCCGCGCCGAACGGGAGATCCTGCTGCGTGAGGCGCCGCGCATCGCCGAGGCCACCGGGGCGCGGACCCTGGTGGAGCTGGGCTCGGGTTCCTCGGACAAGACCCGGCACCTCATCTCGGCCCTGCCGCAGCTGCACACCTACCTCCCGGTGGACGTCAGCGAGAGCGCCCTCACCGCCGCGGCCCGGGCGCTGACGGCGGAGCACCCCGGGCTGACCGTCCACGCGCTGGTCGCCGACTTCCTGCTCGGTTTCGCGCTGCCCGGTTCGCCCACGCCCCGTCTCCTGGCGTTCCTGGGCGGGACGGTCGGCAACCTGCTGCCCCAGGAGCGGGCCGCGTTCCTGCGGTCGGTGCACGACCTGCTGGCGCCGGGCGACGCGCTGCTGCTCGGCACCGACCTGGTCAAGGACGAGGCGACGCTGGTGGCCGCGTACGACGACCCGGAGGGGGTGACGGCGGCGTTCAACAAGAACGTGCTCAGCGTCATCAACCGCGAACTGGGGGCGGACTTCGACCTGGACGCCTTCGAGCACGTCGCCCTCTGGGACGCGGAACGGGAGTGGATCGAGATGCGGTTGCGCTCCCGCGTCCAGCAGTCGGTGAAGGTGCCCGCCCTCGACCTCGCGGTGGTCTTCGAGGCCGGTGAGGAGATGCGTACCGAGGTGTCGGCGAAGTTCCGTGAGGAGACCGTCCGCGCGGAACTCACCGCCGCCGGGCTGGACCTCGCCCACTGGTGGACCGACGAGGCGGACCGGTTCGCCCTCTCGCTCGCCTTCCGGCGGTAGCGGGCGCCGCAGGTGCGGTGTGCGGTCGGTGGGGGGCCGGCGGCGTACCGCACCGGCGGCCGTTCACCCCGAGCCGACCACCGACCGGGTCAGCGGGGCGCGGGAGAGGACGACCGCCCCGGTGAGGACCAGCGCCACGCCGATCGCCTCGGGCAGGACCCAGGCACCCGTGCGGATGGACTCGGAGTACAGGGTCACCCCGAGGCAGAGGCTCACCAGGGCGTCGCCGAGCGTCAGCACGGGCTGTGAGGCGGTCAGCGGGCCGGACTGCATGGTGTTCTCCAGCATGAAGAGCGACAGCGCGCCGACGAGTGCGAACCCGTAGGTCTGCCAGGAGGTGAAGAAGGCACCGGCCCCGCCGGTCTGCCAGGCGTGGGTGGCGTCCTTCATCAGGGCGGCGGTCAGCGCGTAGCCGATGGCCGAGGCGCCCGCGAAGCAGGCGGCCCGGGCGCTGCCCGCCGGGCGCTGTGTCGCCCATCCGACGATCGCGGCCAGGACGACGGCACAGATCACCAGGGCCACGATCCACCGCGGGGTCGTGGTGTGGTCGGTGCCCGCGGAGGGTGCCGCCGCGCCCAGGGCGAGGCCGAGGCCGCCGACCACGCAGACCACCCCGGCCCAGCCCGACCGGGCCATGCGTCCGCCGAGCAGCAGTCTGCCGGCGAGCAGGGCCAGCGGCAGCTCCAGGACGAACAGCGGCTGCACGATGGAGAGGGCCCCCTCGGAGAGCGCGAGCGCCTGGAAGAAGGCCGCAGCGATCACGGCGAGCATGCCGCCCAGCCACGCGGGCCGGCGCAGGAGGTCCACCACCAGGCCCAGCCGCAGCCCGGGGGCGAGCGGGACGTTGCGGGCGGCCTTGCGTTGCAGGACGGTCGCCATGGCGTTGCTGGCGGCGGCGAGCAGCGCGCACAGGACGGCCAGCCAGGTGCCCACTGCGGGCTCCTTTCCTCACGTCACCGGTGCGGTCGGCGGGTCACGGGACGGCTCGGGGTCCGGACGCCGGCAGTCGGCCCCCGCGCGGGGGCCGTGCCGCCGCGGCGGTCACCGCACCCCTCCCCAGCCTGCGGGGCGCGGGGGCGGCGCGCAGTTCCGGCGGCCCGTACGGACCACCCGCCGGCCCTGGCGGTCGACGCCCGGCCCGGTGCCGGACCGTGGAGGATGGGGGGCCGGGCACCGGAAGCCGGCGTCACAGCGGCCCCAGGTGTTCATCGGTAATTCCCACCATTGGGGGGATTAGAGCCGAGCAGCGGCTGCGGGGCCGATCGGGCGCGCAGCATCACCGGCGTGAACGCATCGCTGCCAGGCCTTGTCCGGCGGATTCTCGGGGGCCCTTCGCGCTTCCCCGGGTTCCGCCTGCGGGGTGCTCCCGGGCACCATGCTCCCCCCGGCGCCACCGGGGTGGGCCCCGCCACCACCTCCTCGAGCGCGGCCCCGCCCACCCGGTGCCGGGCCGCCCCGCCGCTGCGCTCCCCGCGGGCCGAGGCGGCCGGGCCGGTCCGCCGCACCCTGGTGCGCGGGGGGTGCCGCGCGGCCCTGGTCGTGGCGGCGGCGGCCCTGGCCACCGGGTCGGCCGCGGTCGCCCCCGCCCCGGCCGCCACCATGCACGACAACTGCTCCTACGCGGGCACCCACCACCACTTCCCCTTCCCGCCGGGCTGGCCCTTCCCCGGCAAGGGCCACGGCTTCCCCGGCGACCACCGGGGCGGCCACCGGTGGCACGTCCCGTGCTCCACTCCGACGCCGACGCCCACCCCCCGGCCGACCCCGACGCACACCCCCCCGCCGCCCAGGCCGCGGCCGACGCCACCGCCGCCCGCGCCGGCTCCCCGGCCCCCGGTCCGGGTGGCCCCTCAGCCCCGGCCCACTCCGCCGCCCCGGGTCACGCCGCCGAAACCGACGCCCCGGCCGACGCCCCCGCCGAAGCCCACTCCCACCCCGCGGTCGTTCTACCCGAACGGCGCGCCCGCGGCGGCCCGCAAACCGGTGGGGGGTCGCTCGCTGGTGACGACGATGCTCGTGATCACCGCCCCCGCGGTACTGGCCGCCGCCGCCCTGCGTCCGCGCGGATCGAGCGGTTCCGGTGGGCGGCGTTCCTGAGGGGCGGCCCGCCGGCCGGCACCCGCCGCGCTCCCACCGGGCCGGTCCCTCCCGCTCCCCGTCCGGTGTCCGCGAACCCGGTCCGCCACCGGGCGTCGCGCCGGCCGGTTCACCGCCCCACCGCCACGTACCCGGGCGCCCCTGCCCGGTCCGGCGCGCCGCCTCGCGGGTGCGTCCCCAGTCGACTTTCGAAGTGAGGTCCCATGTCGGAATGGCTTGTCCTGCTCATCGCCATGGCCGCGGCCTGCGCGGTCGTCCTGACCATCACCGTCCTCAACCAGCGCCGGGTCCCGGACGACGACAATCCCGACGAGACCCCCGACGTCATCGAGTACATGACGATGATGGTCGGCGTGGTCTACGCCATCGTGCTCGGCCTCGCCATCGCCGGCGTCTGGGAGGCCAGAGGCGCGGCTGAGGACACCGTCCACACCGAGGCGCAGGCGCTGCACGAGATCAGCGAACGCGCCCGCACCTACCCGCCGGAGGTCCGCGACCGCATCCGCCACGACGTCGACGCCTACGTCTCCTACGTGGTGCACAAGGAGTGGCACGCCATGACGGAGAAGGAGGAGCTGACCGCCGAGGGGACCCGGCTGCTGGACAAGGTCCGGGCGGACGTGTCCGACTACCACCCGCGCAACGACTTCGAGGGCGAGACGTACCAGCCGCTGGTGGACCAGGTCGCCGTGGCGGACGGTGCCCGCAGCGCGCGGGCCGACAGCGCGGGGGCGACGATGCCGCCGGTGGTGTGGTTCGGCCTGCTGGCGGGTGCGGTGGTCACCGTGGGCCTGATCTTCACCCTGCAGATCCGGCGGACGGGGCGGGAGTTGCTGATGGCGGGTGTCTTCACCGCGCTGATCGCGTTCCTGCTGTTCCTGGTGTGGGACTTCGACTCGCCGTTCGTCCGCGACGCGGACAACACCCTGGGGGCGTTCACCTCGATGTTCCCGCATCTGTGAGGCAGGCCCGCACGGCCGCGCGGGCGGGCCGTGCGCCGTGCGGGCCGCCGCGGCGGGTCAGCGCAGCGCCTTCTCGTACCAGGCGACGTCCCAGTAGGTGCCGAACTTGCGGCCGACCTGCTCGTGCAGCCCGGCGGGGTGGAAACCGAACCGCCGGTGCAGCCGGTCGGACGCCTCGTTGGGCTGGGTGACCCCGGCGTAGGCGCGGTGCACGTCCTCCTCGGCGAGAGCCTCGAACAGCGCCTGGTACAGGCGGCTGCCCAGGCCCCTGCCACCACTGTCGGGCGAGAGGTAGACGGTGGTCTCCACCGAGGTGGCGAAGGCCGCCTTCGGACGGAAGGCGCTGCTGGTCGCGTACCCGAGCAACTCCCCGTCCTGCTCGGCCACGAGCAGGCGGTGCGGACCGCGGGCCGGGTGTTCCTCGAACCACTGCCTGCGCTGCTCCACGGTGAACGGCTCCACGTCGAACGTGATCGGCGTGTGCGTCACGTAGTGGTTGTAGAGAGCCGTGAGCCCTTCGAGGTCACCGGTTTGACCTGGTCGGATGCGCGGCGTGGAGCTGTCCTGCATGGGGGCCTCCTTCGATCCGGTGGAGGCTATGTCGGCCTTGTTACGCCCAGGTTTCCGGCCCCGGGGCCCGGTGGGCGGGAGCCGCAGGGGAGGCCGGGAGCGGACGTGGGTGCCGGCCCCGGGGCAGCGGAGGGCGCTGCGGTCGTACACCCGGACAACGGCGGACGCGCCCTTTCACACGATCCTCCGAAGATCTGCCGGCGCCCGGGATTCTTTGTGTCCATCCTGGCTCTGATCTGGCCTTTTGTCTGTTTTCCAGGTGCTAGCGTGCGGGGCGCGATCCCCCACGGGATCTTCACCAGATCCTTTCGATCCCTGTGCTCCGCATGCCCGGATTCCCCCCATGACAGAACTGGCAGGTCTCATGAGCAACTCCACACACCGGCGTCGCACGAGTCGCAGAGCCAAGCTGGGCGGCCTCGCGGTGGCCGCCGCGGTCGCGGTCGGCGGCGGCGTCGCGATAGCCGGTTCGGCCATGGCCGACAAGGCGAGCCCCGGCACCACCTCGACCGCCGCGACGACCGGCGGTTTCTCGCCCTACGTCGACACCTCGCTCGCCTCGGCCGGAAAGCTGGCCGACCTGGCGAAGACCTCGGGGGCCGAGGACCTCAACCTGGCGTTCGTCACCTCCGGCGGGGACTGCTCGCCCGAGTGGGGCGGCACCACCGACGTCGGCGGCGGCGACCTCTCCGCGCAGATCTCCGCGCTCCGGGACGCCGGCGGCGACGTGCGGGTCTCCTTCGGCGGCGCGAACGGCCAGGAGCTGGCCCTGGCCTGCGACAGCGCCGGCGCGCTCGCCGACGCCTACGGCAAGGTCGTCGACGCCTACCAGCTGAAGAAGGTCGACTTCGACGTCGAGGGCGGAGCCGTCTCCGACACCGCCGCCAACACCCGCCGCGCCCAGGCCGTCGCGGAACTCCAGAAGGCCCACCCCGGCCTCGACGTCTCCTTCACCCTGGCGACGATGCCCACCGGGCTCACCCAGGACGGCGAGAACCTGCTGAAGGACGCCAAGGCGCAAGGGGTGGAGGTCGGCGCCGTCAACCTCATGGCCATGGACTACGGCTCCTCCTTCGACGGCGACATGGGCGAGTACGCCGAACAGGCCGCCACCGCCGCGCACGGCCAGATCCAGTCCGACCTGGGCCTGAGCAGCGACGCGGCGTGGAGCCATCTCGCCGTCACGCCGATGATCGGCGTCAACGACGTCCAGGCCGAGAGGTTCACGGTCGCCGACGCCAAGGAGCTCGCCGGCTTCGCCGCGTCCAGGAACCTGGCCTGGCTCTCGATGTGGTCGGCCAACCGCGACCGGCCGTGCCCGGGCGGTGCGGGTACCTCGGCGCAGCCCACCTGCAGCTCGGTGGAGCAGGGCGAGGGCGACTTCGGCAAGGCCCTGGCGGGCGGCGCGAGTTGATCCGGGCCGGCCGGTGACGGACCGAGGACCCGCTCGCCGGCTTCCGGCCGGCGCCTGACCGGGCGCCGGCCGGAAGGGGGCTCAACCGGCCAGGACGCGGGCCTCGGTCTCCGGGTCGAGGCCGTGCTCGGGGCGGTCGGGACGCTGCGGGGCCCGGCCGCCCCGCTCGCACAGCCAGCTCCAGGTGTCCCGGACCGTCTCGGCCACGGGGCGGCAGCGCAGCCCGGCGGCGTGGGCGCGGGAGACGTCGGTGGTGTGCATGGCCTCGTGGTCGGGGCCCGGCGGCAGCCACACCGGCAGCTCGGTCCAGGGCTGCACACCGGCCGCCAGGATCTGCTCCGGAGCCGTCCACCGCAGCTCGGCGGTGGAGCCGGTGGCCGCCACGCAGGCCCGCAGCAGGCTGCCCATGGTGGCGTGGCCGCTGCGGGAGGTCACGTTGTAGGCGCCGCCCAGTCCCCGCTCGGCGGCGACCAGCAGCCAGTCGGCGAGGTCCCGCGCGTCGACGTACTGCAGGGGGAGGTCCTCGGGGCCCGGCGCCAGGACGGGGCCGCCGCGGGCGATGCGGTTCAGCCACCAGGGCAGCCGGCCGACGTTCTCCTGCGGCCCGAGGACGAGTCCGGCGCGGGCCAGCAGGGCGGCGTCCCCGAAGTGCGCGAGCGCGGCGAGTTCACCGCCCCGTTTGGCCCGGGCGTAGTCGGCACTGCCGGTGTCGTGCGGCGAGGCCTCGACGACGGGGCTGCTCTCGTCGCCTCCGCCGGGTGCCGGGTAGGTGTACACCGAGCGGCTGGAGACGTAGAGGTAGCGTGCGGCGCGCCCCGCCAGCAGGCGCGCGGCGTCGTCCACGGCGCTCGGTGCCCCCGTCCAGGTGTCGACCACGGCGTCCCACTCGCCGCCTGCCAGCGCGGCCAGGGCCCCGGGGTCGTTGCGGTCGCCGAGGAGTGTCGCCGCCCCCGGGGGTGCGGCGGCGTGACCGCGGTGGAAGGTCGTCACCTCCCAGCCCCGCCCCAGTGCGGCCGTCACCACGGCGCGTCCGACGAACGCGGTCCCTCCCAGCACCAGAAGTTTCATGCCACCACCCTCACCGAACGGGCGTGAGGACGGGGGCGGTTGCGCTGTGAGCGTGATCGCCGGGAGCGGAGCGGTGCACACATGCTTCCCTTCCCTGGTGACTGACGACATCGACATCCTGCGCGTCTTCTGCGGGCCGGACGGCGCCCACGGCAACCTGCTGGGCGTGGTGCGCGAGGGCCGCTCGGTCCCCGGTGAGGAGGCCCGGCGGGCCCTCGCCCGGCGACTGGGCTACAGCGAGACCGTGTTCGTCGACGACCGGCGCCGCGGGACGGTGGACATCCACACGCCCGGCGCGCGGCTCCCCTTCGCCGGGCACCCGGTCGTCGGTGTGGCCTGGTTGCTCGGCCTGGAGACGGTGGAGACGGCGGCGGGGAGCGTCCCCGTCCGCCGCGAGGGGGACCTGACATGGATCAGGGCACGGGCCCGTTGGGCGCCGGCACGCACGCTGCGGCAGTACGGCAGCGCCGAGGAGGTCCAGGCGCTGGCGGTGCCGGAACCGGGAGAGTGGGTGTACGCCTGGGCCTGGCAGGACGAGGCCGCCGGCAGGGTGCGGGCGCGGGCGTTCCCGGGCCGGGGCGACGGCGTCGAGGAGGACGAGGCCACCGGCGCGGCCGCGCTGCTGCTGGCCGACCGGCTCGGGCGGGCCCTGACGATCACCCAGGGTGCCGGGTCGCAGATCATGGCGGCGCCGGGTCCCGACGGGACGACGGACGTCGGGGGCCGGGTCCGCGCGGTCACGGGGACCGCGGGATGATCCGGGCCTGAGGCGGCCCGGCCCGCGTCACCGCAGACCCGCCCCACGCCCGGTCGCGGCGTGCGGCCGGGGCGGGCGCGCCCGCCCCGGTGGGTCAGCCGCGGGCGACCACCGTCTGCAGCACGTTCGGCAGCGGGTACCAGTCGGCGGTGGCGAAGCTGGCGTGCTGCCGGGCGAGCGCGTCGACCCGCGCGAGCGCCTCCGCCTCGGTGGGCTTGACGGCGTCGATGGCCGGGGCGACGTTCTGCGCGTCGGTCATCACCACCAGGTAGTGGTTCCGGTCGTACCAGGCGGTGTCGATGGCCCCGGCGACGAACGCCGAGGCGTCGCCGTCGAAGACGACGAACCACGGCCGCAGGTCCTGCGCGTAGCGCTCGCGGGGGTCGCCGGCCTCGGCGCCGTGCACGGCGGGGAAGGCAGTCGCCTCGGCGAGCCGGCCCTGCCCGGCGAGGTCCCGCAGGTGGGTGGCGTACTCCTGGTCCGTCCAGAGCTTGTCCAGCGGGTTGTTCTCCTCGACGGTGCCCGGGATGAGTTCGAAGAGGAACTTGCCGGCAAGCGCGGACCTGGCCGGCCAGCCGTCGGTGCGGACGGCGTCGTCGAGGGTCGCGTGGGTGCCGGCCAGGTCGCCGGGGCCGAAGACGGCGTCGCCCAGGTGCGAGCGGACCAGCGCGTCGAACTCGTCCGGGCCGCGCCCGCCCTTGTCGTTGAAGCCGTCCTTCATCTCGACCTTGACCAGGACGGGCCGGTGGCCGGGGTGGGCGTCGTGCCAGGCCTTCATGTCGGCCAGGCAGCCGCCGAGGTCGTGGTCGGTGGGCCCGGTGCGCAGTGCGCTCGCGTCCGCGGCGTTCGCGCAGTTGTTGTCGTTGCCCACCGGGTTGCTGTGGGCGACGCGCCAGGGGCTGCCGAACACGTTGGTCCACACGTCGAGTTCGACCAGTGAGGCTCCTGAGTCCAGGGCGTCGGCGAAGTAGGGGTACTTCGCCTTGTCGTAGGCGTTGTGCACGCCGACCGCCGTGGTCGTGTCGTAGCGGTCCGCCGGTGCCGCGTCCGCCGGCGTGCTGACCGCCGCCACCGCCACCGCCGCCACGACCGCCGTGGCCACCCGTCCCACGCTGCCCATCCCCGCCCCCACTCGTCGGTCCCGCGGCGCAACGGGGCAGCCGCGTGACGCCGCGTCGCTGCCGTCAACGAGAGGGCAGCGTATACGCGTTGGGAGAACCTGGGGAGAGCGGGGGTGGGCCCGGGAGTGACGGCCGGGTGGCGCGGGAGGGCAGACGCGGACGCCGGGCCGGTCACGAGGACCGGCCCGGCGTCAGCCGGCACGCTGGGTCAGCTGTTCTGCTTCACCAGGTCCCGGGCGGCCCGGGTGATGGCGTCGGCGTCGATGCCGGCCGCGCTGAGCTGCTCCTCGGGCGTGGCCGAGCCGGGCATGTTGCGGACGCCCAGGCGCACGGTCCTCGGCACCGGCCGGCCGTCGGCGAAGGCCTCCATGACGGCGTCGCCCAGCCCGCCCTCGGGGTGGTGGTCCTCGACGGTGACGAAGTGCCCGGTCGCCTCGGCCGCGGCGTGCAGGGTCGCGGCGTCCACCGGCTTGAGGGAGTACAGGTCGATCACCCGGGCGGTGATGCCCTCCTCCGCCAGCCGGTCGGCGGCCGTCAGCGCCTCGTGGACGGTGATGCCCGCGGCCACCAGCGTGACCTGGTCGCCGTCGCTGGAGCGCAGCGTCTTGGAGCCTCCGATGGGGAAGGACTCGGCGGGTCCGTAGATCACCGGGGACTCGCCGCGGGAGGCGCGCAGGTAGCGGATGCCGGAGGACTCCGCCATCGCGGCCACCAGCTTGGCGGTCTGGTTGGCGTCGCAGGGGTAGAGGACGGTGGCACCGTGGGTGGCGCGGAAGGCCGCGAGGTCCTCCAGGCCCATCTGGGACGGTCCGTCCTCGCCGATGGCGACGCCGGCGTGGGTGCCCACGATGTTGAGCTGGGCCCGGCTGACGGCGGCCATCCGGACGAAGTCGGTGGCCCGGCTGAGGAAGGCGGCGAAGGTGGAGGCGTACGGCAGGTATCCGCGCACCTGCATGCCCACGGCGGCGGCGAGGAGCTGCTGTTCGGCGATGTACATCTCGAAGTACCGCTCGGGGTACTTCTCGCCGAACTTGCCGGCGCGCGTGGAGTCGCCGACCTCGCCGTCCAGGGCCACCACGTCCTCGCGGGCGGCGCCCAGCGCCACCAGCGCCGCGCCGAAGGCGTCCCGGGTGGCGACGGAGTCCCCCACCTCGTAGGCGGGCAGTTGCGGGGTGCCGCTGCCGGGCGTCATCCGCCGGTCGGCGTCCACGGGCTTGGCGACGGTCACGTCCAGGTCGCGTTCGCCACCGAGTTCCTCGATGGCCTCGGACGCGTCGGGCAGCGGCTTGCCGTGCTTGCCCTCCTTGTCCTCGACAGCGGCCACGCCCTTGCCCTTCTTGGTACGGGCGATGATCGCGGTGGGCTTTCCGACGGTGGAGGCAGCCTCCTGGTAGGCGTCGTCGATCGCCCGGACGTCGTGGCCGTCGATCTCGATGGTGTGCCAGCCGAAGGACTTGATGCGCCGGGCGTAGGCGTCGGTGTCCCACTGGTGGCGGGTGGGGCCGCGCTGGCCGAGGCGGTTGATGTCCAGGACGGCGACGAGGTTGTCCAGCTCCGCGTAGCCCGCCTCCTCGAACGCCTCCCACATGGAGCCTTCGGCCAGCTCGCTGTCGCCGCAGAAGACATAGACGCGGTAGGGGGTCTTGTCGAGCTTCTTGCCGGCCAGGGCCACGCCGACGCCGACGGGCAGGCCCTGTCCGAGGGAGCCGGTGGCGACGTCGACCCAGGGGATGCGCGGGGTGGGGTGGCCCTCCAGCCGGCTGCCCTTCTTGCGGAAGGTCAGCAGTTCCTGGTCGTCGACCACCCCGGCGGCCTTGCCCATCGCGTAGACGAGCGGTGAGGCGTGCCCCTTGGAGAAGATCAGGTGGTCGTTGCCGGGGTGGTCGGGGTGGGTGAAGTCGTAGCGCAGGTGCCGCGCGAGGAGGACGGCCGCGAGGTCTGCGGCGGACATCGACGAGGTCGGGTGTCCGGAGCCGGCGGCGTCGGCGGCGCGTACGGAGTCCACCCGCAGCTGCTGGCCGAGTTCGGCGAGCGTCTGGTGGTCGTTGACCGGCGTGGCGTGTTCTTGGATGGTCATGCCTCTCCTCCAGAGCCCAGGGTGGGGCGGTTCGGGTGGTGGTCGGGGGGCGCCGTCAGCCGTTCTTTCCGGCGGGGGCGGGGACGCGGGCGAGTTCGGGCGTGGGGCTGTCGATGGGGACGGACCCGGAGCGGACCAGTCCCAACTGGACGGCCTGGCGCGGCAGTACCGCGTCCAGCAGCCAGTCGGCGCCGACCCGGACCCGGTTGCCGGGCATGGCCGCCAGGTGGTAACCGCGGGTGACGGCGTTGGCCAGCGGGCCGGAGAGCGGTACGTGCAGCGGGTTGGCGGCGGCCTGCACGCCTCCCAGGTCGACCATGAAGCCGAGGTCGTTGTGGCGGTAGGCGCGCGGCTCACCCTGCCCGCAGGAGGCGGCCACGTTGTGGGCGCAGACCTTGCCCTGCCGCTGGGCGTGCTGAGCGGTCATCGGGGTGAACTCGCCGGGTCGGGTCAGGTCGGGCACGGCCGCCGCGTCGCCGCAGGCGAACACCTCGGGGTGGCCGGGGACGTTCAGGTACTCGTCGACGCAGAGGCGGCCCTTCTCGGTGGGCAGGCCCATGGAGTCCACGAGCGGGTCGGGGCGCACCCCCACGCACCAGATCAGGGAGCGGCTGGCGACGAAGTCCCCGCTGTCCAGCAGGACCCCGTCGTGCTTGGCCTCCTTGACGGTGGTCTTCATCCGGACGTCCACGCCGCGGTCGCGCAGCACCCGGTCGGCGGTGTTCGACAGCCGCTCGTCCAGCTCGGGCAGGACGCGGTCGGCGACGTCCAGGAGCAGCCACCGGGGCCGCGGGCCGTCGCGCAACCCCTCGTTCTGGCGGGCCAGGGCGTCGGTGAAGCGCACGCCGTGGGCGGCAACTTCGGTACCGGTGTAGCCGGCTCCCACCACGACGAAGGTGGTGCGGGCGGCGCGTTCGGCCGGGTCGTCGGCGGCGCCGGCGAGTTCGATCTGGCGCGTGACGTGGTCGCGCAGGTAGAGCGCCTCCGGCATGCCGCGGAACCCGTGGGCGTGCTCGGTCACCCCGGGGATCGGCAGCAGCTTGTTGACGCTGCCCACCGTCAGGACCAGGCGGTCGTAGGAGAGGGAGCCCTCCCTGCCCTCCGGGTCGGTGTAGTGCACCTCGTGGCCCGTCAGGTCGACGTCACCCACCTGGCCGAGGACGAGGCGCACTCCCGGCAGCGTCCCGGTGAGGGAGACCGACACCCGCCTCGGCTCCAGCACGCCCGCCGCGACCTCCGGCAGCAGCGGGAGGTAGAGGAAGTAGTCGTGCGGGTTGACCAGGACGATCTCGGCGGCGCCCCTGGCCTTCCGGGACAGCGAGCGGGCGGCCTGGTAGCCGGCGAATCCGGCGCCGACGATCACGATGCGGGGACGGCGACTCACGTGGGCTCCTGCGGTCGGGTGCGGTGGGCAGTGCGGGCTGAGGGGGCGGGCGGCCGGACCGGCGGGCAGCCCCGGCCTTCGCCGGCCGGGCCCCGCGACGGGCGGCGCCCGGCAGTCGCGGGGCCCCGGGGTGTCACGACGGTCGCGCTCCGCCGGCCGGCGCGGGCGCCGGGCGCGGCTGCGGCTCCTCCGTCGGGGTCACCATGGCTGCGCTCCTCCTCGGCATGGACACTCCGGGCCGGACCTGCGGTCGGCTGTCAGTCCGGGTGCCCGGATCACCGCCCGCTATGTCCGCGGCGCGGACACAACCGACCAGCGTCATCCCGCGGTCCCGAGTCGCGCGGTTCGGCCGTCCGGGTGAGGCTGGAGGTGACCGGCGGCCGGGCCGGCGGCACGGACGGGCGAACGGACGCCCCCGGGGCCGGCCGGCCGGGCCGCCACGTACCGGGGTCCCGCCGCCGGCAGGGGTCGGCGCGGCGCCGGTACGTCCAGGCCGGCCGGGAGGCGCCCGGCCGGGTGCCGGCGGGGCCCGGCGCGGCCCCGTCCTCGAGACACGCCACGGGAGCAGTCCCATGTCAGGAGAACGATCCGGCCGCCGCCCGACAGCGGCGCCCGTTCTGTACGTGCCGGTCCGTCAGGGGCCCAAGGGGTGCGTGGCGCGCCTGTTCCGCACCCCGCGCGGCGGCCGTACCGCCGTGGGGTTCACCAGTGCCCAGCGGTTGCGGTCCACGCTGGGTGCGGCGCAGCGGTGGGTGCGGCTCGCCGAGCCCGCCCTGCGAGCGCTCACCGAGCCCCTGGGAGCCGCGGCGGTCATCGTGGACCCGGTCCCGCAGCCCCGTCCTCGCACGGCGACGGTGGTGAGGGAGGTCCGCGGCCCCGCCTTCCTCGGGCCGCGGCGGGCGCGGCCGCTCACCGCTGCGGCAGGCGGTGCAGGGTCACCTCGCTGAGGCGACCGGCCGCCACGTCCGCCGTCAGGTAGGTGCAGTGGGGCTGGCGGCGGCGGTCGGTGGGCGAGCCGGGGTTGAGCAGCCGCAGGCCGGTCCCGGCGCAGGTGTCCCACGGGATGTGGCTGTGGCCGAAGACGAGAACGTCGAGGTCGGGGAAGCGCTCGGCGCAGCGCCGCTCCCGGCCCTGGGCGGGGCCCGTCTCGTGCACCACCCCGAAGCGCAGGCCGCCCAGCCGGGCACGGGCGACCTCGGGCAGCCGGGCCCGCAGTCCGGGGCCGTCGTTGTTGCCGTGGACCGCGACGAGCCGGCGGAAGTGCTGCTCGAAGAGGTCGAGGGTGGCCTCGTCCACCCAGTCCCCGGCGTGCAGGACCACCTCGGCCCGCGCCATCTCCTCGACCAGCTGTCCGGGCAGCCGGCGGGCGCGCTTGGGCACATGCGTGTCGGAGACCATCAGCAGGCGCATGAGGGCACTCTAGGCAGAGTGGCACCCGCCGCCGCACGGGCGTCAATCCTCCTCCGGGCGGGATGTCACCTGCGCGGACGGGTAGCGGAGGACCTATGACGAAGCTGGGCCTACCCGAAACCATCCGCGCCTGCCTCTTCGACCTGGACGGCGTGCTCACCAGGACCGCCGTCGTCCACGCCGCGGCCTGGAAGGAGACCTTCGACGACTTCCTGCGCCGCAGGGAGGGTGAGGGCTTCCGGCCCTTCAGCGACGAGGACTACGACACCTACGTCGACGGCCTGCCGCGGGCCGACGGTGTCCGCTCCTTCCTCGCCTCCCGCGACATCCACCTCCCGGAGGGGTCACCGGCGGACGGGCCGGAGCGCGAGACCGTGGGCGGGCTGGGCAACCGCAAGAACGAGCTGGTGCTGAAGAAGATCCGCGAGGAGGGGGTGGAGGCCTACGAGGGCTCCCGGCGCTATCTGGCGGCGGTGCGGGCCGCGGGCCTGCGCACCGCGGTGGTCTCCTCCAGCGCCAACTGCCGCGACGTGCTCGTCTCGGTGGACATGGCCGGCCTCTTCGACGTGCGGATCGACGGGGTGGTGGCCCGGGAGCGGCACCTGCCGGGGAAGCCGAAGCCCGACACCTTCCTGGAGGCCGCGCGGGAGCTGGACGAGCCGGCGTCGGCCTGCGCGGTGTTCGAGGACGCGCTGGCCGGCATGGACGCCGGCCGCGCGGGAGGCTTCGGGTACGTGGTCGGCGTGGACCGCGTCGGGCAGGCCGACGCCCTGCGCTCGCACGGCGCCGACGTCGTCGTCACCGACCTGGCGGAACTGGAGGACCACGCGTGATCAGCCACTCCTCGTACGCCGTCGAACCGTGGACCGTGCGGGAGACCTGCCTCCAGCTGGACGTCCTGCCGCAGAGCGAGTCGGTCTTCGCGCTCTCCAACGGCCACGTGGGATGGCGCGGCAACCTCGACGAGGGCGAGCCCCACGGCCTGCCCGGCAGCTACCTCAACGGCGTGCACGAACTGCACGAACTGCCCTACGCCGAGGCCGGGTACGGCTACCCGGAGGCGGGCCAGACCTCCATCAACGTCACCAACGGCAAGCTGATCCGGCTGCTGGTCAACGACGAGCCGTTCGACGTGCGCTACGGCCGGCTGCGCTCCCACGAACGCGTCCTGGACCTGCGCACCGGGCAGTTGCAGCGCACCTGCGAGTGGACCTCGCCCGCCGGGTGCACGGTGCGGGTGCGCTCCACCCGGATCGTCTCCTTCACCCAGCGTGCGATCGCGGCGGTGGCCTACGAGGTGGAGCCACTGGACTCCGAGGTGCGGGTGGTGGTCCAGTCCGAGCTGGTGACCAACGAGCAGTTGCCGAAGGCCACCGGTGACCCCCGGGTCTCCGCGGCGCTCGAGTCCCCGCTGGAGGCCGAGGAGCACCACGCCGACGACGTGCGGCTGCGGCTGGTGCACTGCACCCGCCGCAGCGGGCTGCGGGTGGCCACCGCCGCCGACCATGTGGTGCGGGGGCCGGACACCACGCGGACCTCCGGTGAGAGCGGCGACGACGTCGCGCGACTGACCGTCACCTCGTTGCTGGGCCCGGGGCAGACGCTGCGGCTGGAGAAGCTGGTGGCCTACGGCTGGTCCAGTGCGCGGTCCCTGCCTGCGGTGCGCGACCAGGTCGACGCGGCGCTGGCCGGTGCCCGCTCCACGGGCTGGGACGGCCTCGTGGAGCAGCAGCGTTCCTACCTGGCGGACTTCTGGGCGCGCGCCGACGTGGAGGTCGACGGGGACGCCGAGGTGCAGCAGGCGGTGCGGTTCGCCCTCTTCCACGTCCTGCAGGCCGGCGCGCGGGCCGAACGGCGTGCCATCCCGGCCAAGGGGCTGACCGGCTCCGGCTACGACGGCCACACCTTCTGGGACAGCGAGACCTTCGTCCACCCCCTGCTGACCTACACCTCGCCCGACGCGGTGGCCGAGGCGCTGCGCTGGCGGCAGGACACGCTGCCCGCCGCGCGGGACCGGGCGCAGCAGCTCGGACTGCAGGGCGCGGCCTTCCCCTGGCGGACCATCGACGGTTCGGAGTGCTCGGCGTACTGGCCGGCGGGCACCGCGGCCTTCCACGTCAACGCCGACATCGCGGACGCCGTGGTGCGCTACGTCTCCGCCACGGGGGACGAGGACTTCGAGCGCGAGACGGGCGTGGAGATCCTGGTGGAGACGGCCCGGCTGTGGATGTCGCTGGGCCACCACGACCACCACGGCACCTTCCACATCGACGGGGTGACGGGCCCGGACGAGTACAGCGCGGTGGCCGACGACAACGTCTACACCAACCTGATGGCGCAGATGAACCTGCGGGCCGCGGCGGACGTCGTGGAGCGCCACCCCCGGGAGGCGGCGGCGCACGGTGCGGACGACGAGGAGAGCGCGACCTGGCGGGACGCGGCCGAGGCGATGGCCGTGCCCTACGACAAGGCGCTCGGGGTGCACGAGCAGTCCGCCGGTTTCACCCGCCACCAGACCTGGGACTTCCCGGGCACGGGGAGCGACCAGTACCCGCTGATGCTGCACTTCCCCTATTTCGACCTGTACCGCAAGCAGGTGGTCAAGCAGGCCGACCTGGTGCTGGCGATGTTCCGCTGCGGTGACGCCTTCGACGACGAGCAGAAGGCGCGGAACTTCGCCTACTACGAGGGGCTGACGGTGCGGGACTCCTCGCTGTCGGCGTGTATCCAGTCGGTGATGGCCGCCGAGGTGGGGCACATGCGGCTCGCCTACGACTACCTCGGCGAGGCGGCTCTGATGGACCTGGAGGACCTGGAGAACAACACCCGCGACGGACTGCACGTGGCCTCGCTCGCCGGCACCTGGCTCGCGCTGGTCGCCGGCTTCGGCGGGATGCGGCACATCGGCGGGACGCTGTCGTTCGCTCCGAAGCTGCCGGAACGCCTGAGCCGGCTGGCGTTCTCGATGGAGGTGATGGGCCGGCGCCTGCGGGTGGAGATCACCGACTCGGTCGCCTCGTACTCCCTCGTGGAGGGGGCGCCGCTGGAGATCCGGCACTACGGGGAGGCGCTGACCGTCGGCGGTGACGAGCCGCTCACCCGGTCGGTGCCCCAGCCCACCGCCCGCCCCGAGCCGCAGCAGCCGCCGGGCCGCCGGCCGCGGCGCCGGCACTGACCACCGCGGGGGCTTTCAGCGGTCGCGGGCCCGGCTCGGCTGGACCCGGGTCGGCTCGCCGGCCGCCTTGGGGTGGTCGGGCGGGTAGGGCAGGTCGGCCTCGCCGCTGTCACGGCGCTGCCGTTCGTAGAGGTCCAGCAGCCCGTCCAGGCTGAAGCGCCGGGAGTCCATCCGGTCGTGGACGTCGCCGAGTTCGGCGTACCGGCGCGCCACGCTGAGCAGGTCGAAGTCCTCCGGGGCGGCGTCGTCCAGCTCCTCCCAGCGCAACGGGGTGGAGACGGTGGCGCCGGGCCGGTTGCGCAGCGAGTACGCCGAGGCGATGGTGCGGTCGCGGGCCATCTGGTTGTAGTCGACGAAGATGCGGCTGCCCCGCTCCTCCTTCCACCACTTGGACGTCACCCGGCCGGGGAGCCGCTGCTCCAGCTCGCGGGCGAGCGCGATCACCGCGAAGCGGCAGTCGGTGAAGGTCCAGCGCGGCTCGATGGGCACGAAGACGTGCAGCCCCCGGCCGCCGGAGGTCTTGGGCCAGCCGGTGAGGCCGTACTCGTCGAGCAGGGCGTGCAGCTCGTGAGCGGCGCGGACGGCGTCGGCGAAGTCGGTGCCGGGCTGCGGGTCGAGGTCGATGCGCAGCTCGTCGGGGTGTTCGGGGGCGTCCCGCCGGACCGGCCAGGGGTGGAAGGTGAGGCAGCCGAGGTTGACGGCCCAGAGCACGGCGGCGGGTTCGGTGGGGCAGATCTCGTCGGCGTACCGGCCGCTGGGGAAGGCGATGCGGGCGGTGGGCAGCCAGTCGGGGCGGCCCTTGGGGGCCCGCTTCTGGTAGAAGAACTCGCCCGCCACGCCGTCGGGGAAGCGCTGCAGGGTGGTGGGCCGGTCCCGCAGGGCGCGCAGCGCCCCCTCGGCCACCGTCAGGAAGTAGTGGGCGACGTCCGCCTTGGTGAAGCCGCGCTCCGGGTAGTACACCTTGTCGGGGTTGCTCAGGCGCACCGTCCGCCCGGCGACCTCCAGCTCCACTGCCTCGGCCATGGCACCACGCTAGGGCTTCCCGACCGGATCGGCCGGATCAGTCACCCTGCGTCCGATATGTCGCAGGCGGCGGCCTCTGTCCTCGGACGGGCCCCGGGCGCGCCGCAGGCCGCGCGTCGCGCGCGCGTGTCGCCGCCGGGGACCGCAGGATCGGAGCATGGACCTCCCCGTGATGCCCCCGGTCTCCCCCATGCTCGCCCGGTCGGTGGCGAGCATCCCGCCGGGGATGAGCTACGAGGCGAAGTGGGACGGCTTCCGCGCCGTGGTCTTCCGGGACGGCGACGAGGTGGAGATCGGCAGCCGCACCGGCAAGCCGCTGACCCGCTACTTCCCCGAGGTGGTGGCGGCGGTGCGGGCTCAGCTGCCGCAGCGGTGCGTGGTCGACGGGGAGATCGTCGTGGCGCACGACGGACGGCTGCACTTCGAGGAGCTGCTGGAGCGCATCCATCCCGCCGAGTCGCGGGTGCGGACGCTGGCCGAGCGCACGCCCGCCTCCCTCGTCGCCTTCGACCTGCTGGCGCTCGGCGACCGGGCGCTGACCGGCGAGGGCCAGTCCACGCGCCGGCGGGAGCTGGCCGGGGCGCTGGCCGGCGCGGCGCCCCCGGTCCATCTGGCGCCCGCCACCACGGACGTCGCGGTGGCGCGCGAGTGGTTCGAGCACTTCGAGGGCGCCGGGCTCGACGGTGTCGTCGCCAAGCCGCTGGACCTGCCCTACCGGCCCGGGGAACGGGTGATGTACAAGGTCAAGCACACCAGGACGGCGGACTGCGTGGTGGCGGGCTTCCGGTGGCACCGGTCGGGGCCGGTGGTGGGTTCGCTGCTGCTGGGGCTGTACGACGGGGACGGGCGGTTGCAGCACGTGGGGGTGGCGGCGTCGTTCCCGATGGCGCGGCGGCGGGAGCTGGTGGCCGAGCTGGAGCCGTTGCGCACCGGCACCGAGGGCCACCCGTGGGCGGAGTGGGCGGACGAGGCGGCGCACGCGCGGTCGCGGATGCCGGGCGGTCCGAGCCGGTGGAGCGGTGGCAAGGACCTTTCGTGGGTGCCGTTGCGACCGGAACGGGTGTGCGAGGTCGGCTACGACCACATGGAGGGCGACCGGTTCCGCCACACCGCCCAGTTCCGCAGGTGGCGCCCGGACCGTACGCCGCTCAGCTGCACCTACGAGCAGTTGGCGGAGCCGGTCGGGTACGACCTGGCCGGGGTGCTCGGCGGCGGCCGGCCCTGACGGCCGCCCTTACGCCGCCTCCGCCCACGTTCGGCCCAATGCGCGCCGTGCGCACTGCTCCTCCCGTACGAACGGGGGGTGCGTCACGGCCGCCCGGCGTCCGTGCCGCGCGCGCGTGGGGGTGATCGACGTCGGTCCGCCGCGCGGCAGGTCAGCCGGTCGCGCCCGACGGGCGGTCGGCTCGTGACGAGGAAGGGATGTGGCGCCATGACGGCGCAGACGCAGGCACGGCCGCAGGAACCGGGCGGTGGTCAGGAGGTCGGGCCGCCGAGGCCGAGTCGCGGGAAGGCCGTGGTCACCTGGCTGACGACCACCGATCACAAGCAGATCGGCACCCTCTACATGGCCTCGTCCTTCACCTTCTTCATGGTCGGCGGCCTGCTGGCCCTGGTGCTGCGGGCGGAACTGGCGCGGCCGGGCACGCAGATCGTCTCCAACGAGCAGTACAACCAGGCCTTCACCATGCACGGCACGGTGATGCTGCTGTTGTTCGCCACCCCGCTGTTCGCCGGTTTCGCCAACTGGATCATGCCCTTGCAGATCGGGGCGCCCGACGTGGCCTTCCCCCGGCTGAACATGCTGGCCTACTGGTTGTTCCTGTTCGGCTCGCTGATCGCCCTGTCCTCGTTCATCACCCCGCAGGGCGCCGCGGACTTCGGCTGGTTCGCCTACCAGCCGCTGGCGGGCCCCGAGCACACCCCGCAGGTCGGCGGCGACCTGTGGTTCATGGGGCTGGGCATGTCGGGCTTCGGCACGATCCTGGGCGCCGTCAACTTCATCACCACCATCATCTGCATGCGCGCCCCGGGCCTGACGATGTTCCGCATGCCGATCTTCACCTGGAACATCCTGCTGACCAGCGTGCTGGTGCTGTTCGCGTTCCCGGTGCTGGCGGCGACGCTGTTCGCGGTGGAGGCCGACCGGCGGTTCGGCGCGGTGGTGTTCTCGGCGGCCAACGGCGGGCCGATCCTCTACCAGCACCTGTTCTGGTTCTTCGGCCACCCCGAGGTCTACATCATCGCGCTGCCGTTCTTCGGCATCGTCACCGAGATCATCCCGGTCTTCGCGCGCAAGCCGGTGTTCGGGTACGTCGGCCTGATCGGCGCGACCATCAGCATCGCCGGCCTTTCGATCACGGTGTGGGCGCACCACATGTTCGTCACCGGAGCGGTGCTGCTGCCGTTCTTCTCGTTCCTGTCGTTCCTGATCGCGGTGCCCACGGGCGTGAAGTTCTTCAACTGGATCGGGACGATGTGGCGGGGGGCGCTGTCCTTCGAGACGCCGATGCTGTGGACGATCGGCTTTCTGGTGACCTTCCTCTTCGGCGGCCTGACCGGCGTGCTGCTCGCCTCACCGCCGCTGGACTTCCACGTCAGCGACAGCTACTTCGTGGTGGCCCACTTCCACTACGTCGTCTTCGGCACGGTGGTGTTCGCGATGTTCGCCGGCTTCTACTTCTGGTGGGCGAAGTTCACCGGCAGGATGCTGGACGAACGGCTCGGCAAGATCCACTTCTGGACGCTCTTCGTCGGCTTCCACACCACCTTCCTGGTGCAGCACTGGCTGGGCGCGGAGGGCATGCCCCGGCGCTACGCCGACTACCTGGCGGCCGACGGTTTCACCGCCCTGAACACGGTGTCCTCCATCGGTTCGTTCCTGCTGGGCGGGTCGACGCTGCCGTTCCTCTACAACGTCTGGAAGACGGCGAAGTACCACCCGAAGGTGCTGAGCGACGACCCGTGGGGCTTCGGCCGGTCGCTGGAGTGGGCGACCAGCTGCCCGCCGCCGCGCCACAACTTCCACTCCCTGCCCCGCATCCGCTCCGAGTCCCCCGCCTTCGACCTGCACCACCCGGACATCTCCGAGCTGGACCAGGCGGAGAACACCGAGCGCCGTGACGTGCTCGACAAGGTCGGCGAGGCGTCCACCGGGCCCCGCCGCGACGAGCCGGACGCCTGAGGACAGGCGTGGACAGCCGTCACGAGGCCGCCTCCGGCATCGCCCAGCTCGAGGGCTACCTGCTCTGGCAGCAGGAGCTGGGGGACGCCCGCTCGCGCGCCGAGGCCTTCGCCGACCGCATGGAGTGGCTGACGGAGGGCCAGCGGGAGGAGGTGGTGCGGCTGTACGCCGAGGACCACCTCGACCTCTCCCGGGCCGCGCTGCGGCGCATCGCCGACCGGTGCGGGGAACTGCGCGAGGAGTACACCGAGCGGTACGACCAGCTCCGGGTGCGGTTGCTGTGCCGCACGACGGCGGTGGTGGTGGGCATGGTGGCACTGTGCTGCAGTGCGTTGCTGGTGGCGGGGGTCCACTGAGGCGGCGACGCCCCGGACATCGGCGGTGGCCCGCGGGAGGTCTTGCGGGCCACCGCCGATGTCGGCTCAGTTCGGCACGTACACGTCCTCGACGTAGCGGCCGGCCGCGACGAGGGCGGCGAGCCACTCCTCGGAGGCGGCCGCGGCGGCACCGGTCGCCTCGCCGTGCACGGCCCGGAACGCCTCCCGCACCCCGGGCGCCATCCGCGACCCGTCGCCGCACACGTACACCCGGGCACCGGCCTGCAGCAGGTCCCAGACCTCCGCGGCCTCCGCGGCGATGCGGTGCTGCACGTAGCGGTTGCCGTTCTCCGGCGCGTGGCTGAAGGCCGGACGCAGCGACACGGCGCCGGTCTTCTCGGCGGCGTGCAGTTCCTCGGCGTGCAGCAGGTCGGCGTCGGGGGCGTCGCAGCCGAAGAACAGCAGAGCGGGGGTGTCGGCGCCGGCCGCGACCCGGTCGGCGAGGGCGCCGCGGAAGGGCGCGAGCCCGGTGCCGGCCGCCACCATGATCAGCGGCGTGTCCGCGGCGGGGTCGATGCGGAAGGCCTCGCGGCAGGGCTGGACGCGGGCGGCGAGGGTGTCGCCGGCGGAGAGGGCGTGCAGGTGGCCGGAGCCGGTGCCGCCGGGCAGCAGGGAGACCATCAGCTCGGCGTGGCGCGGGGTGGTGGCGGGGCTGGAGGAGATCGAGTAGTGGCGGGGCCGCAGCGGCGGCAGGAGGTCGAGCACGACCGGCCAGGACAGGGCCCCGCGCAGCGCCGGGTGGGCTTCGAGGAGGTCCAGCACGGTGTGCTCACCCGGTGCGCTCTGCCGCAGCGCGGCGGCCTCGGGCGGGCAGGGGTGGTGCTGGGCGAGGAGGGCGATCTGGTCGGCGCCCGCCCGGCCGGTGAGCTCCAGGTGGTGGGTGAGCAGGTCGCGGACGCTCAGCGGCCGGTCCAGTGGCAGCCGGTCGCGGCCGGGCCGGCTGGGGTGGATGCTCAGCACGGTCTGCGGGTCGACGCCGAGTGCGGCCAGCGCCCGGTCGACGGTGGCCTGCGGGTTGGCCGGCAGGACGGTGAGGTGGTCGGCGGTGCGGTAGGTGACGCCCTCGGGCAGCGCCACCCGCAGGAACCGCTTGGGCCGGGGGTGTCCCGGGGCGGTGAGGTCCGCGGTCTCGGTGACGGTCATGGGGGTCAGGCCGTGCACCCGGCTGAGCGCCTCCAGGGGCTCGCCGCGGACCTCGGTGACGGTGTAGGTCGGCTGGTCCTCCGCGGCGGCCTCCCGGCTGTCGGGGTCGCCGTACCGGGTCAGCAGCAGGGTGCGCAGCTGGCGGGTGAAGGCGTGGACGGGGGCGTCCAGGCCGGTGGCGGCGTCGGCCTCGGCGCGGGGCAGCAGCCGCTCTCCCCCGAGGGCGGCGAGGCGGTCGTCCAGCAGGGTGGGGACGCGCTGGTAGGTGGCGGCCCAGTTGCGGTCGCCGACACCGAGCACGGCGTAGGCGACACCGTCCGCGGCACCCGCCCCGGCGGTCTGCGCCCACTGGGCGAAGGCGGCGGCGTCGTCGGTGGGGTGGCCGTTGTAGGAGGCCGCGACCAGGACGACGGGGCGGTCGGTGGGCAGCCGGCCCGCGTAGTCGTCCAGCGGGGCGACCTCGACGGTGCAGCCGAGCCCGCCGGCGGTGTCGGCGAGCCGGTCGGCGAGGTCGCGGCAGGTGCCGTAGTTGCTGCCGTGCAGGACCAGCAGGCCGGTGCCACGGTGGACCCGGGCCGGCAGGGTGCCCTCGGCCTCGGGGGCCGGCTCCTCGCCCGGCTGCGTGCCGGTCAGCGGCAGGACGCCGAGGGCGGCGCGTACCGCGGCCCGGTCCTCGGCGCCGCGCCGCCGGGGTACCAGGCTGAAGCCGTCGGGCTTGAGGGTGAGGGTCTCCTTGATCCGCAGCCGGTAGTCGGCGTGGTCGGCCAGCCGGTAGCGGTGCAGGATCAGGCCGAGCAGCATCGTCGCCTCGTGCACGGCGAACTGCCGCCCGATGCAGGCGCGTTCACCGGTGCCGAAGGGCTTGTAGGCGTGCGGTGAGCGGGCCGCCTCGGCCTCGGGGGCGAAGCGCGCGGGGTCGAACAGCTCGGGGTTGTCGCCCCACACCGGGTCCCGGTGGAGCATGGGCGTGAGGACCAGGACCGTCTCCCCCGCCCGCAGCGGGTGGCGCCCGCCCAGCAGGGTGTCCTGACGTGCCTGGCGGGAGAAGGCGGCGGCGGTGGGCCACAGGCGCAGCGCCTCGTGGAGCACCTGGCGGATGTAGCGCAGCCGTCCGACGTCCTCGAAGGTGGGCTCGGGGTCGGTGGCGTCGCCGAACACCGCGTCCGCCTCGTACTGGGCCAGGCGCAGGGCGGTGGGGTCCTTCAGCAGGTGGTGCAGGGCGAAGGAGAGGGCACCGGAGGTCGTCTCGTGGCCGGCGATGAGGAAGGTGATGACCTGGTTGCGGACGTTGGCGAGGTCGAGCGTGGTGCCGTCGGCGGGGTGCGGGGCGCTGAGCATCAGGGCCAGCAGGTCCTCGGCCTCGTCGGCCGGGCCGGGCTCGGCGGTGCGGGCCGCGATGACCTCGTCGACGACGGAGGCGAGGTAGTCGGCGTCGGCCCGGAAGGCCTCGTCGGCGGCGCGGGTGTCGGCGTCGGGCGCCCGGCCGAGCCGCTTCATGCTCCACTCCAAGCACCGGACCATGGCCTGCACGAAGGGGTGGGCGGACTCGCGGTCGAAGGAGCCGAAGTCGAAGCCGAAACCGGCGAGGCCGATGGTGTCCAGCGTCATCCGCGTCATGTCCTCGGCGACGTCCGCCGGCGTGCCGTCCTCGGCGTGCGCGTCCCAGGCGGCGAGGAGGCGGCGGGCCACCCGCACCATGACGGGGTGGTAGGTCCGCATCGAGCCGAGCGCGAAGGCCGGCATGAGGATGTCGTGCGCCTTGGCCCAGTTGGGCTCGTCGTTGTAGGCGGTGAACAGGCCGTCGCCGGCGAACTCGCGGACGCTGGTGAGGGCCGGGCCGATGCCCTTGCTGAACCGCTCCTCGTCGGCGAGTTCGGTGACCAGGTCGAGGGAGGTGACGAACAGGGTCTCCCGGCCGTGGGAGCGGCGACGGAAGATCGGCCCGTGCTCTCTGGCGAGCTCCATGGCCTGCTGGAGCGGGGTGGGACCCAGGCCGGTGGCGGAGACGTCGACCACCGGGATGTCGGAGTGCTCGTGGGGAGCGCCGGAGCGCGAACTGATCATGTCCGTCATGTGTTCAAGGGTGGCGCGGGCGGGGCCCCCTTCCCGCCGGGACACTGCACGATGATGTAGTGGTCACCCCCGTCCGGACCCTTGCGGAGCAAGGAGAGGCACGCTATGGAAGAGCAGGTTCCCGGTGGCGGGCCGACCACCGCCCCGGGCCACGGTCCGCCGGCCGGCGAAGAGCCGTGGCCCGACGCCGCCGCGGCGCGCAGCGCCCGCCTCGCCTCCGCCCGGAACTGTTCGCTGGACCCCGGCCGGCCGCTGCCCGGGTGGCGGGACGGTGACGCCGACGCCTGGCGCAACAACTTCCTGGCCCTGCTGGACCGCGTGCCGCTGCCCATCGCGGTCTGTGAGGCCGACGGCCGCACCCTCCTGGCCAACCCCGCCATGGCCGCGGTGTGGGGGTGCGTGCCGGGCCGGCTGCGGGGCCGCCTGCTGCTGGACCTGTTCCGGCCGCTGGCGCCCTCGCAGGTGGAGCGGCTGACCACCGCGCTGCGGCTCGGCCACCGCTCCCGGTACCCGATAGCGGTGAGCTGGCGGGCGGAGGGCGAGGAGGCCGCGTCCGAGGGCGAGCTGACGGTGGACCCGGTGGGTGACCCCTCGGTGCGTCCGCCGCTGCTCCTGGTGCAGCTGCGGCCACTGCCGGGCCCCTCCCCCGAGCCGCCGCGGCCTGCGCGGGACGAGGTGAGCGCGGTGGAGGCCCGCATCCTGGCGCTGGCCGCCTCGGGCGCCACCACGGCCGCCGTCGGGCGGGAGGTCGGGCTGAGCACCGACGGCGTCAACTACCACCTGGCCCGGCTGGCGCGACGCTGGCGGGTGCGGGGGCGCACGGCCCTGGTGGCCAGGGCCTATGCCTGCGGTGTCCTGGTGCCGGGCGAGTGGCCGCCCCGGGCGGGCTGAGCGGGCTGCGGGCACCCGGGCCTCGCCGGCCGGAAGAGGAGGGCCCCCTTCCGGCAGGGCGTTGGGCCGCCGGGGGATAACCTCTCGCCTGTGGATGAGAACGAAACCTCGGCCTTCGAACGTGGGACGGACGGCCCGAAGGTCATCGTCGTCGGTGTCGACGGCACCGCGTCCTCGTGGCGGGCCGCCGCCTACGCCGCCGGCCTGGCACGGCGGCAGGGCTCCCTGCTGGCACTGGTCTACGTCCAGCCGGTGCTCCCGGTGAGTGCGGCGATGGGCGCCTCGGTCAGCCAGACCACCATGTCGATAGCCGAGGAGCTCATGGCGGAGATCCAGGCGTCGACCGAACGGCTGCGCGACGTCTACCGGCTCCGGTGGGAGTTCCACACCCTGCACGGCGACCCGTACAACGGCATGGTGCGGATGGCCGACGAACTCAAGGCCGACGCCGTCGTGGTGGGCGCCTCGGAGTCCGCCGGCCACCGGATCATGGGATCGGTCGCCGTCCGCCTGGTCAAGGCGGGCCGCTGGCCGGTGACGGTCGTCCCGTAGAGTGCGAGCCGCCCCGAGCAGGCGCACCCCTGCGGGCCCGTCCGGTGGCGAGAGACCCTCGGGACTGCCCTTTCGGGGCCTGAGGAGTCATGATGATCCGCCGCGACACACGTCACGACGGAGGGAGACCATCCATGTCAGTTCGGCCGGGCCGCGGCGTTCTGCGCCGTATGCCCATCGAGCACATCCCGGAGGGAGAGGGCGGCAAGGAGCAACAGCTCAGCCGTTCGCTGGGGCTGTGGCAGCTCACCGCCATCGGCGTCGGCGGCATCATCGGCGCCGGTGTCTTCACCCTCGCCGGCACGGTGGCCAACGGCACGGCCGGGCCCGCGGTGCTCGTCTCCTTCCTCATCGCCGGGATCGCCAGCGCCGCCGCGGCCTTCTCCTACGCGGAGTTCGCGGGCCTCATCCCGCGCGCCGGGTCGGCCTACACCTACGGCTACGCGGTGCTCGGGGAGGTGGCCGGCTGGTTCATCGGGTGGGACCTGCTGCTGGAGTACACCGCGATCGTCTCCGTGGTGGCCATCGGCATCTCCGGCTACTTCAGCTTCCTGCTGGGCGAGATGGGGGTGCACCTGCCGGCCTGGATGCTCGGCGCGCCGGGGACCGGGGCCGGGCACCGCTTCGACCTGTTCGCCGCCGCGCTGTGCCTGCTCATCGCCTACCTGCTCAACCTCGGCGTCAAGAACGCCGCCCGGTTCGAGACCATCGTGGTCGGGCTGAAGGTGCTGGTGGTGCTCCTGGTGGTGGTCATCGGCTTCTTCCACATCAAGACCGGCAACTACACCCCCTTCTTCCCCTTCGGGGCGGGCGGCGCCTTCACCGGTGCGGCAACCGTCTTCTTCGCCGTCTTCGGGTACGACGCGATGAGCACGGCGGCCGAGGAGTCCCGTGACTCCCACCGTCACATGCCCAAGGCGATCCTCTACTCGCTGGCGATCTCGATGGTGCTGTACGTGCTGGCCTGCCTGGTGCTGACCGGCATGCAGAACTACAAGGACATCGACCCGGAGAGCGGCTTCGCCTCGGCCTTCAAGGCGGTCGGGCTCGGCGGGATCGCCGACGTGGTGGCGGTCGGCGCGATCATCGGCATCCTCACCGTGATGTTCACCTTCATGCTCGGCGTGACCCGCGTCTGGTTCTCCATGAGCCGCGACGGGCTGCTGCCGAGGTGGTTCGCCAAGACCCACCCGACCCGCCAGGTGCCCACCCGCGTGACCTGGATCGTGGGTGCCGCCTCGGCCGTCATCGCCGGTGTCCTGCCGATCGGGGAGGCCGCCGAACTCACCAACATCGGCATCCTGCTCGCCTTCGTCGTGGTGTGCGTGTCGGTCATCGTGCTGCGCTACAAGCAACCCGAGCTGCCGCGGACCTTCCGCTGCCCGGGGGTGCCGGTGGTCCCCGCGCTCGGGGTGGTCTTCTCGCTGTGGCTGATCACCTTCCTGGCCTGGCAGACCTGGGTGCGCTTCGCGGTGTGGTTCGTCATCGGACTGGTCGTGTACTTCGCCTACGGCCGCCGGCGTTCGGTGCTCGCACGGATCGAGCAGGCCGCGACCACGGGACCGCCCCCCAAGGGCGACTGACCCGGCGGGACCTCCGCCACCTCGGGGTGGGCAGACCGCCCGCCCCCGCACCGCCCGGCCGGGCCACCGGCCGGGCGGTGCGCGTTCAGGGAGCAGGGGCCCCCTGACCCGGACGGGCCGACCGGCCGGCCGGGCCGCCACACCCGCCCGCACCACCGCGCCCACCGCCGGGGCGCCCGCCCCGCCTTCGGTTGCTGCCCCGCCCGTGCCGTCCCGGGGCCGGGCGCATGAGCCGACCCGGCGAACCTCGGCGCCCTCCCGGCGCGCGGCCTCGCCGGGAGCCCTCACGCCCGGTACGACTCTCCCCATCGCCGCCGTCCACGGGTCCCGGGGCCCGCACCACCGCACCGAGCCGGGCCGTCCGCGCCCCGCCGCTCGCCCCGCCGCCGTGCCGCGCCCCCGCGCCCCAGGGGCCGGGGCCCGATGCGGCGGTCTGCCACTCGCCCCCGGAGACGTGCAGCGGTCCTCGTCGCCCCGAAGGCTCCTCGCGGCCCCCCGTGGCGTCCATCCGGCGCGCGGCACCGCCCGTCCGCCGGCTGCCTGCCAGGCCCCCCGCACCCGCTCGTCCCTGTCCTCAGGAGGTCGTCCCCCATGTCCTTCACCCGCCGCACGCGCCTGGCCGGCGCAGGCGTGGCGTTCGTGCTGGCCCTGTCCGGTGGTGCGCTCGCCGCACCGGCCGCCGGGGCCGCCCCGCCCGCGGGCCGCCTCACCGACCTGGTCAACCCGTTCATCGGCAGTCAGAACGAGGGCAACACCTTCCCCGGGGCGACCGTCCCGTTCGGCATGGTCCAGCTCTCCCCCGACACCGGGCACAGCACCGGCTACGACTACCGGCAGCACAAGATCCGCGGTTTCAGCCTGGTGCACGCCTCGGGCGCCGGCTGCCGGCTGGGCGGTGACCTGCCGACCCTGCCCACCACGGGCGAGGTGACGCAGACCGACGACGCCGCGTACGCGGCCCCCTTCCGCCACGACCACGAGCAGGCCGGGCCCGGCTACTACCGGGTCCGCCTGGACTCCGGCGGCGGCATCGAGGCCGAACTCACCGCGACGACGCGGACCGGGCGGCAGCGCTACACCTTCCCGGCGACCGACAAGGCGAACGTGCTGCTCAACGCCGGCCAGGCGCTGCACCGCACCGTCTCCAGCACCGTGCAGGTGCTGGACGACCACACCGTGCGCACCGCCGTGACCGGACGGGGCTTCTGCCGCGACACCCGGCCCTACACGGTCTACACGATCACCCGTTTCAACCGGCCGTTCGCCGCCTTCGGCACCTGGCAGGGCAAGCAGGTCACCGCGGGGGCGAAGGGCTCGGCCACGGCGGTCGCCGGCTCCCACGGGGCGTACGTACGCTTCGATGCGCGCCGGGACCGGACGGTCGAGGCGACCACGGCGCTGAGCTACGTGGACGCCGCCGGTGCCGCCGGCAACCTGCGGGCCGAGGGCGGGCCCTCCTTCGACGCCGTGCGCCGCGCGGCGGACCGGGCCTGGAACGACCGGCTGTCCCGGGTGGCGGTCCGGGGCGGCAGCACGGACCGGCGCCGCACCTTCTACTCCGCGCTGTACCGGGCGCTGCTCCACCCCAACGTGGGCCAGGACGCGGACGGCCGCTACCGCGGCTGGGACCTGGCGCCCCACCGCGCCCGGGGGTTCCGCTACTACCAGAACTGGTCGCTGTGGGACACCTACCGCACCCAGGCGCAGTTGCTGGCCCTGCTCGCCCCGAGCGAGTCGCGGGACATGGCGCTCTCGGTGCTCCAGGTCGCCAAGGACGGCGGCTGGCTGCCCAAGTGGGGCTACGGGACGGTCGAGACCAACATCATGACCGGTGACCCGGTGACGCCGTTCCTCACCAACGCCTACCAGCAGGGCCTGCTGAAGGGCCACGAGGAGGAGGCGTACGCGGCCCTGAAGCGCAACGCCGACGGAGTGCCGCCGGCCGCCAACGCCGCCCGGGGCCGCGAGGCGAACGTCGAGTACCTGCGCCACGGCTTCGTCCCCTACCTCAAGGGCCGCAAGAACGCGGGGAAGCTGGGCGACCCGGAGTTCGACGAGAGCGCCTCGGTCACCCTGGAGTACGCGCTGGCCGACGCGATGCTGGCCGAGATGGCCCGCGACCTGGGCCACCGGGCGGACTCCGCCCGCTACGCGGCACGGGCACGCAACTACCGCAACGTCTTCGACCGCTCCACCGGGTTCTTCCGGGCCCGGGACGCGCAGGGCCGCTTCACGGGCCCCGCGGACCCGGCCCGCAGCGTCGGCTTCGAGGAGGGCACCGCCTGGCAGTACCAGTGGCTGGTCCCGCAGGACGTCCCCGGCATGCTGGACCTCCTCGGCGGCCCGGCCGCGGCGGGCCGCCGGCTGGACTCCTTCTTCGCCTACGACGCGATGATGAAGGACCCGGCGGGCACCGCCCGCAAGGTGTGGGTCAACGGGCCGTACGCCTACGACAACGCGGACAAGTACAACCCGCAGAACGAACCCGACCTCATCGCGCCCTACACCTACCTCTCGACCGGTCAGCCGTGGAAGACCACCGACGTGGTGCGCACCGCGCTCTCGCTCTTCACGGACGCGCCGACGGGGCTGACCGGCAACGACGACCTGGGCACCATGTCCTCCTGGATGGTCCTGTCCTCGCTGGGCGTCTTCCCGGTGCAGCCCGGCACCGACACCTGGGCGCTGACGGCCCCCGTCTTCGACCGGGTGGACCTCTCCCTGGACCGCCGCTACTACCCGCGCGGGCACCTGACCATCAGCGCCTCGGGGGCGGAGGGGCCGCGCCGCTACGTCGGTTCGGTCCGGCTGGACGGCGCCCGGCGGACCGCCACGTACCTGCGGACGGAGGACCTCCGCGCCCACGGCGACCTCGCCTTCACCCTCAGCGGTTCGCCGACCGGCTGGGGCACCGACCCCCGCACGGCCCCGCCCACGGTCGGGCTGCCGACCACGGCGGCGGAGGCCGGGAGCCAGTGATCCCGTGCGGCGGAGCACCGGCCCGGTAGGGGCCGGCGCACCGTGCCCGGTGCGAGCGCCGCACTGGGGCACGGCGGGCCGGTGCACCCCCGCTCCGTCAGGGACGGGGTGCACCAGTCCGGGGCTCCGCGGGGGTAGTCAGGGCAGGATCTCCACGTACCCGTCGGTTCCGTGCACGCGGATCCGCTGCCCGTCCCGGATCAGCCGGGTGGCCTGCTCCACGCCCACGACGGCCGGCAGGCCGTACTCCCGGGCGATGACCGCGCCATGGGTCATCAGGCCGCCCACCTCCGTCACCAGGCCCGCGATGCCGACGAACAGCGGCGACCAGCTGGGGTCGGTGTAGGTCGTGACCAGGATGTCGCCCGCTTCGAGAGCGGCCTGCGAGAGGTCCAGGACGACGCGGGCCCTTCCCTCGACCGTCCCGGCGGAGACCGGCAGGCCGGCCAGGGCACCCGCCGGCACGTCCTCGCGCCGGTACGACCCGCTGAGGGCCTCACCGTCCGAGGTGAGCACCCGGGGCGGGGTGAGCGCCTGGTAGGAGCGGAACTCCTCCTTGCGTCGACGGATGAGCCGGTCGTCCACCCGGTGCGAGCGCACCACCTCGCGCAGTTCGTCGAAGGTGAGGTAGAAGGCGTCCTCCTTCTCGGGGAGCACGCCGGCCTGCACCAGGCGCTCGGCCTCCGCCAGCAGGGCCTGCTTGTAGACGAAGTAGCGGCTGATGATGGCGTACTTCGGGTACTCCCGGTACCCGATGAAGGTCCTGACCCGGTCGATCATCCGCTCGGCCTCCTCGGCCCTGCGTTCGCCGTCCGGCAGGGCCCGCAGGCGGGACAGCACGTCCGCTGCCTTCCTCCGCGCCCTGCGCCGCCCTTCCTCGAAGCGCCGCCGGGCGGCACCCGGCTCGAAGTTGCGGACGTTGTCGAGGAGCAGGGGCACGAGCGTGGTGGGGCGCTCGCGCCACCGTGGCCTGGTGATGTCGATCTCGCCGACGCAGCGCATGCCGTACCGGTCGAGGTAGGACTCCAGGGCCTCCCGCGCCTCGGTCCCGCCCGTGCGCTTCGCCAGCTCCTCCAGGAAGTCCTCGTCCGCGACGCCCTCGTCCACGACGCTCTGCAGGAACGCCACCACCTCCGGCTGCGGGCGGATCACGTCGGCGACGTCGAGCAGTGCCAGGCCCATCTCGGAGGTGACGTTCCCGGGGGCGGAGAGCGTCAGCGTGTCAGCCGCGTTCTTCTCGCCCAGCCACTCCTGCAGCCGGTCGTTGAGCCACCAGGTGGCCTCCATCCCCGCCATGATCGCCTTCAGGCTCAGCGGGTCGCTGAGGGCGCGCTTGTGCTCGGCGAAGGCCTCCAGCAGGAAGTCGAACAGCTGAGGACCGGTCTTCGTCCGGATGTCGCGCTCCAGGGCGGCGACGGACGCCTGGCTGCGCTCGACCAGTTCGGTGACCAGGGCCGGGTCGGTCTCGACCGCGGCGGACGAGCGGTCGGCCGGCGGTCCACCGGGGCTCGGGTCCGGGAGCGGGGGCAGGAAGTCCTCGCGCTCCAGGACGGTCTCCAACGCGTCCCGGGTCAGCGGGTCGCCTCTGCCCACCAGGTCCAGGAGGGCGGCGCGGCCGGCGGGCGAGGCCAGGCGCCGGGTGGCGTCGACGAACAGCCTCCCGCCGGCCTCGTGCATCGGCGCCATGGCGGTCAGCTGCCACGTCGAGATCCCCAGCGGCTTCATGGCGTCGGTCATCATCTGCTGGTGCCCGACGGAGAGGTAGACGTGGTTCTCCCGGTCGCCGGCCTCGGGGACGGGGAACAGCGTGGTGATCGGCCTGCTCTGCACGATCTGGAAGTCGTCCTCGGCCAGGCACCACTCGATGTCCTGCGGCCGGCCGAAGTGCGCCTCGATCCGGCGCCCGAGCTGTACGAGCCGCACGACCTGCGCGTCCGTCAGCGCCGGCTGCTCCTGCCGGCCGGGGTCGACCGCCACCTCCCGCGTGCCGCCGGCCGGCAGGGCGTGAACGGCACGCTGTTTCGCGGCGATCGTCCTGCCGACGACCTCGCCGTCCCGCACCCTGTAGACGTCCGGGTTCACCAGGCCGGAGACCAGGGCCTCGCCGAGGCCGAACCCGGCGTCCACGATGGCGGTCCTCCGGTTGCCCGTGACGGGGTCGGCGGTGAACAGGATGCCGGCCGCGTGCGGGAAGACCATCCGCTGCACGACCACGGCCATGTGGACCGTCCGGTGGTCGATGCCGTTGCGCCGGCGGTAGGTCACGGCCCGCTCGGTGAACAGTGAGGCCCAGCACCGGCTGACGTGCCGCAGGACCGACGCCGCTCCCACCACGTTCAGGTAGGTGTCCTGCTGGCCGGCGAAGGAGGCCGTCGGCAGGTCCTCCGCCGTCGCGCTGGACCGGACCGCGTAGGCGGCGCCCTCGCCGGACCGGGCGAGGGCGCGGGTGACAGCCGTCGCGAGGTCGTCCGGGACGGCGATGTCCTCGATGGTCCGGCGGATCCGGGCGCTGAGCGTGCGGACCGCCTCCCGGTCCTCGGGGTGGAGTCGCGCCAGCTGCTCCAGCAGGTCGTCGAGCGACGGGGCCTGCGCCCTCACCCGCCGGAAGGCGTCCGTCGTCACGCAGAAACCACCCGGCACGCGGATGCCCTCGATCCGCGACAGTTCGCCCAGGTGGGCGCCCTTACCGCCCACGGCCGCAGCCTGTCCCCCGTCGACCTCGTGCAGGTCCCGCACGTACTGCTCCGTCATCGCGACACCCCCGGGGCAGCCGTGGTCCCTCGCCCTGCGGTGGCCGATCGCGTCACCGGCGCCTCCCACTTCGTCGCACACCTTGTCGAGCACGTCCTCATCCCTGGTTCCCTCTTTCTCCGGCGGGCCGGCCGCTCCGCTCCGTCGGGCGGCGCGCACCTTCGGACTCCGCGCCGGGCACCACGACCGCGCCGCAGATCGCCCCGGTCCGGTGCCACACGTCCCCGGGCCGGCCGCACCCCACGCACCTCGTGCCTGTTTGCGCTGGTCGAGGCGCCGGGCGACGATTGTGCGCCCTGACCGGGGCCTTGCGGCAAGCCCCCCGGCGCGCTATAAGTTGAGAGTGGCGAGGAGAGTGTTCTCCTTGCCTTTGCTTCTGCCCCCCCCGGAACCGACGGCTCCGCGTGTCACAGGGCGCGCCGCGTGCGGGTACCCCGCCCTCTCGTCGTCGGTGGTGGCATCGGGGGCGGCCGGGTGTCAGCCCGGTGGGGGCGGCCGGTACCGAGCGCGCGCGTCGTGGCGCGGCGCGAGGTTCGCTGCGCTTTTGCCCCGCCGACCGGGCGGGGACACACCGGGGGCGCCGGGTAAGGACCGGGCGGACGGCGCGTGCGGCGAGCAGGCGGTGTCCTGCCCGGAGGGTGTCGCTGCCGTGGAACGGCGCGTGGCCCCCTCCACCCGAGGGGGGGGGGGGCCGCGCCGGGGGTTTGCCGGGGCAGTGCTTGGTGGGGTTGTAGGGCGTGCAGAAAAACTCGAAGGACCACTCGCCGTCCTTGTTGCTGTCCTTGGCGGCTATCACCGCCTCGGCGACGGGCCCGGTGACGGTGAGGTCGCCCATCTCCGCCATGGCGCTGCGGAACTCGTCCGCCGTGACCCGGCCGTCTTTGTTCGCGTCGAACCGCGCGAACGTCAGCTTCGCCGCCTCGATGTCCGCCATGTGTGGCCCCTTCTCCGTGCTGCGTCCTACTCGTGCCGGCGGCCTGTCGCCACGGCACCGGTGAGGCGTCACACTAACCGACCCGCACCGGGCGGGGGGGGCGGGGGCCCGGGGCCCCCCCCCCCCCCCCCCCACGCCCCCGGGGGGGCGGGGGGCACCCCCGCCCCCCCCGACCGGCGCCCCGGCGGCCGGCCCGCGCCCCGCCGCCTCGGCCGCGGTGAGGCGACAACCACACCGACCCGCCGGGGGCGGGGCGGACGGGGCCCGGGGCCCCCGTCCGCCCCCGGCTCAGGCCGTCGGGGCGAGGAGCGCCTCGCGCGCCTCGCGTACCTGCGCCCAGTCGGACGGACGCGCGACCAGGGAGCGCAGAGTGCGCGTCTGGCGCGGCGTCAGGCCGATCGCGGCCACCCCGGTGACCCGCTCGCGGTCGCCGTAGAAGGCGATCACGCGGCGTGCCTCCGCGTCCAGGACGGTGGCCTCCACCTGCTCGGCACCGGCCAGCAGGCCGTACGCCTGGAGCTTCAGCCCGTACTGGTCGGACCAGAAGTAGGGCACCGGCGCGAACTCCCGCCGCTCGCCCTCCTCGGGGACGAGGTCGGCGTAGAGGTTGCGGGCCGCCGCGAGCCCCTGCTCGGTGGCGTTCATGCGGTGCTCCACGCGCAGCGGGCGCCCGTACACGGGGTGCTCCCAGCGCGCGACGTCGCCCGCGGCGTAGACGCCCGGCGCGGCGGCGCAGTAGGCGTCGCAGCCCACGCCGTCGGTGAGGTCCGGCAGGCCGGAGGCGGCGAGCCACTCGACGGCCGGCTGCGAGCCGACGGCCACCAGCACGGTGTCGGCGGGCAGCACCGCGCCGTCGGCGAGCCGTACGGCGCTGACCCGGCCCTCGGCCGCCTCGAAACCGTCGACGTCCCCGGTCATCAGGGTGACGCCCTGCGCCCGGTGTTCGTCGGCCAGCAGGGCGCCCACCTCGGCGCCGACGACGGCCACCATGGGGACCGGCTCGCGGCCGACGAGCGTGACCTCGTGGCCGAGCTTGCGCGCGACGGCCGCGGCCTCGCAGCCCAGCACGCCGTTGCCGACGACGACGAGCCGCCCGCCGCCGGCGGTGAGCGCGCCCCGCAGCGCCAGCGCGTCCTCCAGGGTGCGCAGGGTGTGGACGCCCGCGAGGCCCTCGGTGCCGGGCAGGGTGCGGGCCCGGACGCCGGTGGCCACGATCACGCCGTCGCAGGCCAGTTGCTCACCCGAGGCGAGGGTGACGGTGCGGGTCTCGGCGTCCAGGGCGGTGGCGGGGGTGCCCAGCCGCACGTCGAGGTCGAGTTCGGCCAGCTGCCCGGGGGCGCGCAGGTGGAGCCGTTCGGCCTCCCAGTCGCCGCCCAGCAGCTGCTTGGAGAGCGGGGGACGGTCGTAGGGCGGGTGCTTCTCGTCGCCCACCAGGGTGAGTTCCCCGGTCCAGCCGAAGCGGCGCAGCGCCTCGGCGGCCGCCAGTCCGGCCGCCGAGGCCCCGACGACCGCGATGCGGCCGGTGCGGGAGGGGGTGGCGGCCGTGCTCACGCCTGCACCTGGATGACGGCGGCGGGGCAGATGGCCGCGGCCTCACGGACCGCGTCGTGCTGTTCGGCCGGCGGCTCGGCGTCGAGCAGCACGACTATGCCGTCCTCGTCGCGCTGGTCGAAGACCTCGGGGGCCACCAGGACGCACTGACCGGCGGCGCAGCACTTGTCGGTGTCGAGGGTGATCTTCACGGGATGCTCCTGTCGGGATGGGGAGGGCCGGGCGCACCCGGTCCGCAGGTGTGTCTACCAGGTGACGGGGAGGGAATGGCAGCCGTAGATCGCCATATCGGTGCGGAACGGGATCTCCTCGACGGGGGCGGCGGGGCGCATGTCGGGGAAGCGGCGCAGCAGGGTGGCGATGACGACCTGCAGCTCGACGCGGGCCAGAGCCTGGCCGAGGCACTGGTGGATGCCGTAGCCGAAGGCCACGTGGTGCTGGGCGTTGGGCCGGCAGACGTCGAGGCGGTCGGCGTCCTCGAAGACCTCCTGGTCGCGGTTGGCGGAGGGGACCGCCGTGACGACGCCCTCGCCGGCGCGGATGAGGACCCCGCCGACCTCGATGTCCTCGGTGGCGACGCGGCGCGGGCCGTTACGGATGATGCTGTGGAAGCGCAGCAGTTCCTCGACCGCGCCCCGCACCAGGCCCGGCTCCTCGCGCAGGCGGTCGGCGGTCTCCCGGTCCTGCATGAGGGTCAGGGCGCTCAGGCCGATCATGTTGGCGGTGGTCTCGTGGCCGGCGATCAGCAGCAGGGCCGCGAAGGAGACGACGTCCTCGTGGGTGAGTTCGCCGGGCTGCTCCTGTTCGACGATCAGGCGGCTGAGGATGTCCTCGCCGGGCTGCTTCTCCTTGCCGAGCACGAGGTGGTGCAGGTAGCCGCGGAGTTCCTCGCGGGCGACGGCCCGCTCGTCCTCGGTGACGGTGCGGGAGAGCAGCGTGCCGGTGAGGCGCTGGAAGAGGTCGTGGTCGTCGTAGGGCACCCCGAGCAGGAGGCTGATGACGAGGGAGGGCACCGGCAGCGCGAGGGCCTCGACGAGGTCGATCGGCTCCCCCGCGGCGTGCGCCTCGGCCATCCGGTCGCACAGCTCGTCGGTGATGCGCTGGACCTCGGGGCGCATCGCCTCGACACGCTTGACCATGAACTCGCGGGTCACCATCCGCCGCAGCCGGGTGTGCTCGGGCGGGTCCATGCGGATGAAGCCGCGGTGCCGGCTGGTGGTGGAGCCGCCGGTCATGCCGCTGAGGGGGTAGCCCGGGAGGGTGGTGTCGGAGCTGAAGCGGGTGTCGCCGAGGATGGCCCGGACGTCCGCGTAGCGGGTGGCGAGCCAGGCCTGGGTCCCGTCTGCCAGGGAGATGCGGGAGACGGGCTCGTCGGCGCGCAGCCGGGCGAACTCCGCCGGCGGGTCGAACGGGCAGCCGGCCGGGGGTTCTACCGGGAGCGGGGCGGGCGGCGTGCTGAGTGACATGTCGATCCCTTGTTGGCGCACCGGCAGGGATGTGCGCCTGCGTCGGAAGTTGACTAACAGACGTAAACTTACACCCGTAACAGTTGTATAGGCCAACTGGGTCCCGAAGGTTCGCCGGCATCCCGTAACCCACCCGGGCGGCACCCGGCAGCGAAAACACACCGGGAGGGTGAGGGGGGCGCACCCAGGGGGCGGGTCGACGCGGAAGTCCCGCGACGGTCACCCCTCTCGCCACTCCCGCAGCCCTGCCCTCAGGTCTACTTTCGGTAGCGGTCCGGTCGCACGGTGCGATCGGCCGGGTGCGCCGGCACGGCGCAGAGGGTGGAGGAATCATCATGCGGATGTGGAAGCGGTTGGCCCTGGGATGCGGTTCCGCGGCGCTCGGCGCGGCGGTGCTGGCGGCGACGCCGGGGGCCTCGGCGGCCGGTGCGGCGGCGCCGCACGCCGCGGTACCGGGCCAGGGCGCGCAGGTCTCGCTCCGGCTGGCCGCCAACCCCCGTCAGGTCGCCAACGTCTCGGGCGCGTCCCACGAGAACAGCGCCCATGTCATCGAGTGGTCGTGGACCGGTCAGGCCAACGAGCGGTGGACGGTCCGGGACGCCGGCAACGGCTACTACCGCTTCCGGTCGGTGAACAGCGGCAAGTGCCTCAACGTCTCCGGTGGCGGAGACCAGAACGGCGCCCAGGTCATCCAGTACACCTGCGGCGACTCCGCCAACGAGCAGTGGCGTCTGGTCCCCCGGCGCGACGGCTACCAGCTCGTGGTCCGCTCCTCGGGGAAGTGCCTGAACGTCCAGGGCGGTGTCGGCAGCGGCCGCGACCTGATCCAGTACACCTGCGGCAACGGCACGGCCAACGAGGTCTGGCTGCCGGTGTGGGAGCAGCACCGGCGCTGACGGACGGCGGCACGGTCGGTGGGCCCGCCGACCGTGCCGCCCCGCCACCGCGGCTGCGGCTGCGGCTGCGGTGGCGGCTGCGGCTGAACGGCTTCAGCGCTCCAGCAGCAGCCGGAGGATGTCGTCGACGACGCGGTCCAGCCGACGGGTGTCCTTGACGCTGGGCATCGCCTGCCACAGCATGACGCGGCCGTGGACGGCGGACCACAGCAGGTAGGGGGCCTCCTCGTCGTCGCAGCGGATCCGCCAGCCCGCCTCGCGACAGGCGGCCAGCTCGTCCCGCCAGATGCGTACCAGCAGGCCGGCGGGGTGGTCGCGGAGCCGCTCGGGCCCGACCGGTGTCTGCCGCGTCTCGTGCAGCAGCCGGTACTTGGCGGGGTGTTCGGTCGCGTAGCGGCAGTAGGCCCGGAGCTGGGCGCGCAGCCGGGCGACCGGAAGTTCGGCGGCAGGACCTGCGTGGGCGGCCTCCGCCTCGGACGCGGCCTGCGCCATGGCGCGCGCGAGCCGCTCGAAGTTGGTCTCCAGCGTCGCCCAGACCAGCTCGGTCTTGTCGGTGAAATGCCGGTAGATGCTGGGCGCGGCCACCCCGGCCTCCCTGGCCACCGCCCGGAGGGACAGCGCGTCCTCGCTGCCCACCTGCTCCAGCAACCGTTCGGTGGCGTGCAGCAGCTCGGCACGGAGCCGTTCGCCCTGGCCACGCGGGTTTCTGGAGCGCACGGGCGCAGGTCCCGTCATCGCCACACGCCCTTTCCTCGTGTTCGTCCTCCGCGGCCGGGGCCGGCCGCGGGGTGGGCCGCGGTGTGCGCCGACACCCCCTTCGGGGCCGGCCCGCGTACCGGGCACCGGTGCGGGAGGCCGCCGGGGGCCGTCGGACGGCGCAGGCCCTCGCCTCGCCCCTCCCATGATGCCCGCTCCTGTTGGGCGACCGTGCCACGCGCGGCAACCCGGAGAACCAGGTGGCTCTTCTGGCGGACGGTGGCGGCGGGGTCTCCGGGTGACCCGGCACGACCGACGGCAGAGCGCGGCGTTCCGCGCTCCACGGTGTCAACACCCCCGGGGGTCGGAGGCGACGGCGTCCTCGCGTTGCGCCGGCATCACCCGTCTGTACAAGCTCACCCTCGCCGAGTGAAGGGAAACAGTTCTGGTCGACTGGCACACCTCAGAAAATCCAGGGGCCAACGCATAGGCACCGAGTTCGAGGTGCTTACCGATCCGCGCGGAGTCAGTGGGGTGCACTACCAGCTCTCCTCCCCCGCTGGCCCCGGTGGTCTCTTCCCGCTCTCCGTAGTCCGCCACGGCAAACGGCATCGCCCTCGCCCGCTTGGAATCAGCGCGAGGGCGAACGCGTTTCCGAGTTCGAGCCCTTGCACGAGCAGATCGGCAACGCCGACCTCGTCGGGGTGGCCATCGTTCGACCGATAAACACCGGGCCCTGCCTACACCTCGGCCGGCGAGCGCCACTACTCATCAGGAGACCGCTTCCCAGACTTCAGTGGTGGCAGAAAAAGAGCCAGTCGCTTTATTGAAATCCCCGACTTGAATGAACGCGGTGCGCCCCGCCGCCGTCCTTACACAATACCGGTCCCCGCTGGCCACTGGTAAAACATCCGTAGCCTGTGTGGAAATTCGATCTGAACATTGCCGGTAATTCGGCTTGGACGAATCGGTCCACTGCGCAATGGTTGACTGCGTCGTGAAGAAGTCTCCTCTGAGGCCGTACAAGGTTGCCCCTTCGGCTTCCTCATCACCTTCCGAGTCGAGCTTGTAGTTTACCCAGATGCTTGCATCATCGTTACTGGACAGCGTTTTGGGGGGACGCGAGTCGAGGTTGACGAAACTCAGGTTGATGCTCGCCCTCCACGAGCTCGAATCTTCGCTTGGAGTCGCGGAGTTTGTAACGCCGCGCGTCGCCTCGCCAGTCGATGAGCGTACACTGGAGGATTCCGATGGTTCGACAGGTTCGCCAACACCGTTTCCCCTGTTTCCATCCCCACAGATCGCCCCCGAAGAACAGGAGGTCACTCTCCTACTGTCAGTGCAACCTGCAAGGGATATGGCGATCGCCAGAGAGGTCGCAAGGATCAGTACGCGACCCGCTTGAATACACGCAAATTCCACCCCAGGAAGCCCTCTAAGGATTCGCGGTTTCATTCTTGCCGCCATTGACGGTGTTTCCAGAGTTCTGGTCACCGCAGACCGCTCCGCGGCTGCATTCAGTGCGCGTTCCACCGTCATCGCTCTGCAGAAGGACGAAGGCGCCACCGATTATCGCTGCGATGATTGCAGCGGCCGCACCGATCCCAGCAATGACATACTGCTTGTCCAACCCGGCCATATCACTCCAAGTGACCAACCGACCGCGAAAGGTGATCCAGATCGGTTTCCGACCACACCTGACGGGGTTCCACTACCCGGGATCGTAGCGCAGCAGTCCTCATGCGGCGCCGATCAAATGATGCGCCATGACAGCGAAGGCCCCCGCGGCCAAACGCAGTTGACACTCCTGGCCCGGGTACGGCGAATGTCTCCTGTATCTGCGGCACAACGCCTAGGCTGCGCCCGTGACCGAGGACGACGCGCACACCGCCTGCCACCCCTGCGAGCCGGCGGCCACCGGTTGCCGCCCCGAAGCCGCCCCTCCTGCGCACCGGGAGACCGCCCGGCCTCGCGGGTGGGGCCACAGCGACCGCTTCCCCCTCGACCTGCCGGTCGTCGCCGGGTTGCGGGACACCGCGGCGGGGTGGGCGTGGCTGGAGGAGCTGCCGGGCATCGTGCGGGACCTCGTGGAACGCTGGGGACTGCGGCTGGAACCCCCGCTGCGCGGCGGTAGCTGTGCGTGGGTGGCGCCGGCCACCACGCCGGACGGGTCGCGGGTGGTGGTCAAGGTCGGCTGGCCGCATCGCGAGGCCGCCGGCGAGGGGATCGCGCTGCGGCAGTGGGGCGGCAGGCGCGCCGTGCGCCTGCTGGCCGAGGTGCCCGAGCACGCTGCGCTGCTCCTGGAACGGTGCGAGCCCGGCGTCCCCCTCCGCGAGGCCGCGCTGCCGCCCCGCCGGGCGCTGGCTGCGGGCGCCGCCGTGCTGACCGAGCTGTGGTCCGCGGCTGCGGTGGCCCAGGGCGCGCTGGAGCGGGTCGAGGACGTCTGCGGCGAGTGGGCAGACGGGGTGGAGGAACGTGCGGAACGCCTCCGGCCGCCCTACGACCGTGCTCTCGTGGCCCGCGGTGCGGCGCTGCTGCGGGAGTTGCCGCGCACGGCGGCACGCCGGGTGACGGTGCACGGCGACTTCAACCCCGGCAACCTGCTGGCGGCCCGGCGTGCGCCGTGGCTGGCCATCGACCCCAAGCCGATGGTGGGCGACCCGGGGTACGACCCGTGGCCGCTGCTGGCGCAGACCGACGATCCGTTCCGGGGGCCCGACCCTGCGGCGGAGTTGCGCGAGCGCCTCGCCGTGCTCGCGGACCTCTCGGGGGAGCCGGCCGAGCGCTTGGCGGCCTGGGCGTCGGCACGCGCCGTGGAGAGCGCCCTGTGGCACGCGGCCCACGGACGGGTGGCCGCGGGCGCACAGGACATGGCCAGGGCACACGTCATGTCCTCGCTCACCGACGCCTGACGGGCCCGGCCGCCTCGCCCGTCACAGCTGCTCCTTGTTGCCGGCCCCCGTGGCGTCCCGGTCGCGGGCGGCGACCCGTGCCGCGTGGGTGGGCGCCTCGGCGACGCCGGGGGCCCGCCGGGCCGCGAACTCGCGGCGCAGCACGGGGACGACCTCCTCGCCCAGGATGTCGAGCTGCTCCAGGACGGTCTTCAGCGGCAGGCCGGCGTGGTCCATCAGGAAGAGCTGGCGCTGGTAGTCGCCGAAGGACTCCCGGAAGGTCAGGGTCCGCTCGATGACCTCCTGGGGGCTGCCGACGGTCAGCGGCGTCTGCTCGGTGAACTCCTCCAGCGAGGGGCCGTGGCCGTACACCGGGGCGTTGTCGAAGTAGGGCCGGAACTCCCGCACCGCGTCCTGGGAGTTGCGTCGCATGAAGACCTGCCCGCCGAGGCCGACGACGGCCTGCTCGGGCGTGCCGTGGCCGTAGTGGGCGAAGCGGGTGCGGTACAGCTCGATCAGGCGCCGGAAGTGGTCCCGGGGCCAGAAGATGTTGTTGGCGAAGAAGCCGTCGCCGTAGTAGGCGGCCTGCTCGGCGATCTCCGGGCTGCGGATGGAGCCGTGCCAGACGAAGGGCGGTACGCCGTCCAGCGGCCGGGGCGTGGCGGTGAAGCCCTGGAGCGGCGTGCGGAACCTGCCCTCGAAGTCGACGACGTCCTGCCGCCACAGCCGGTGCAGGAGCGCGTAGTTCTCCACGGCCAGCGGGATGCCCTCGCGGATGTCCTTGCCGAACCAGGGGTAGACCGGGCCGGTGTTGCCGCGCCCCATCATGAGGTCCACCCGGCCGTCGGCCAGGTGCTGGAGCATGGCGAAGTCCTCGGCGATCTTCACCGGGTCGTTGGTGGTGATCAGCGTGGTGGAGGTGGAGAGGATCAGACGTTCGGTCCGGGCGGCGACGTAGCCGAGCATGGTCGTCGGTGAGGACGGGACGAACGGCGGGTTGTGGTGCTCACCGGTCGCGAAGACGTCGAGCCCCACCTCCTCGGCCTTGAGCGCGATGGCCACCATCGCCTTGATCCGCTCGTGCTCGGTGGGGACCGTTCCGTCGGTGGGGTCCGGCGTCACGTCACCCACGGTGAAGATTCCGAACTGCATGGCGCCCCTCCGAGAGGTAGTTGAATGACGAACGACCTCTGTAACCGTACAGGTCACTCGCGCATTCCGGCGAACGCGAGCGCCCACCGGCCCCGCCCTGCCTCTCCCCGGCCGCCCCCGATGGCGGGCACGGTCGCCGCCGGCCACCGGGTACCCCCGGTCCCCTTCTCACCCCGGACCGGCGGAGGACCTCCTCGCGGTCTCCGCCGTCCGGAGCGGGCTGGGCCTACCGGGCGAGCGCCGCGATCTGCGCACCGGCCATCAGGAAGGCGCCCACACCGAAGTCGGCGGTGGTGGTCCAGCCGACCGGCTGACTGGACTCCGGGCGGTCGCCGACCCCCTGGACGTAGCCGAGGAAGCCGTCGGGGTGGACGGCCGTGGCGACCATGCCGTTCCACGCCCGGGCGGCGACGGGCCGGTAGGTGCCGGCGGGCACCAGCCCACTGCGCACCGCCCAGGCGCTCGCATAGGCGAAGAAGGCGGTGCCGCTGGTCTCTGGCCCCGGCAGATGGGCCGGGTCGGCGAGGTTGACGTTCCAGAAGCCGTCCGCACGCTGGACCGACCGCAGCGCCCCCAGCTGCTGCACCAGCGTCGCCCGGTACTCGGCCAGCCCCGGGGCCCCGGGCGGCAGCACCGCGAGCACCTTGGCGTGGGCGCCCGCCACCCAGCCGTTCCCCCGCGACCACACCACCGGCAGGCCGTTCGGCGAGGTGATGCCGCCGGGCAGGAAGTTCTTGTCGCGGTACCACAGGCCGCTGCCGGGGATCCAGAGCCCGGGCCCGCCCTCGACGGATCGGGTGTGGGTGTAGAGGGCGTGCATCTTCTCCAGGTAGGAGGGGTCGCCCCGCAGGACGCCGAGCCGGGCGAACGGCGGCATCGCCATGTGGAGGGCGTCGTCCCACCACCAGTCGTCGTTCTTGTCGGGCTGGTCGGTGACCATGGTGTGCAGGCACTCCTCGATGGCCGTCAGGGCCGCCGGGTCCCCGTCGACCTCGTGGAGGTCGAGATAGGCCTGGCCCGCGCACTGGTTGTCGGCGTGCCGCGTGGTCACCCCGCCCAGCAGCCCGTAGTCGTGGCTCTCGGCCCAGTCCCTCGTGTAGTCGAGGTAGCGCCGTTCGCCGGTGAGGCGGTGGGCGGCCATCATGCCGCTGAAGAGGGTGGCGCGCGCCCAGCCGTTATCCCCCGGGTCACTGTGCGCGCCGATCCACTGGTCGGCGACGCGTCGTACGACCTCCAGCACCTCCGCGCGCGCCGGTATCCCGGGCGAGGGGGCGGCCGGCCGATCTCCCGCCGCGCCGGCCGCGCCCCGGGCGTACGCCGCGGCGGGGGCGAGGGCGGGGAGGACGGCGGCGAGCGCGGCGGCGGTGACGAACTGGCGACGTTCCACGGCAGGTACCCACTTCCGGTGCGGTCCCGGGCGGCCGGCCGGCGCGCTCCTCGTCCTCGGGGCGCAGCGGACCGCGCCACCGGGATTCATGGATGTGAACATCGTTCGGTGACGTGACGCGCGCCCATCGTGGCAGCCAACCGCCCGCACGGGAAGGGAGGTTCACGCATCCGTGCGACCGGCCCGCCGACGCCCCGGGCCCGGACACGGCCCCCGGGGCCCCGGCAGCACAGGACCCCACCCCGCGAGCGCCGACGGGGTGTCAGGCGGGCACGGGGTGAGGTCGGGTGAGGCGTCGGTCGCCCTCGCGGGCGGGGGGTTCAGTCGATGCCGCGGACGATGTGGGGTTCGGCGGGATCGTCCTCGTAGCCCGCCAGCCGCACCGGGGTGCAGCTCTCCCACACCTCGATGGTGCGCAGTTCGCGGACCCTGCCCTTGCGCTCGCTCTGCTGCCACCCGGTCTTCGGCCGCTGCGCGTCTTCCAGTGCCACCACGCACTCCTCACGAGGAAAAGGGACGACGTGCGGCGCGTCTCGGCGCCGCCCTCTCAGATCGGGACCTGGGCCAGGTGTACGGCTTCTCCCGCGACGGGCCGGGGTGTTGGCATCTCCCAGAACGGTCGTCCGTCGTCCCTCAGCCTAGCCACACCACGGCCTCCGCGCTCGCCGACGGCTCTCGCACATCCGTACCCGGGGGGCAGGGAGACGCGGGACGGGCGTCACTTCAGCAGCCGGGACATCCGCCGGTCGGCCAGCGGCCTGCCGCCGGTCTGGCAGGTGGGGCAGTACTGGAGCGAGGAGTCGCGGTAGGAGACCTCCCGGATGGTGTCGCCGCACACCGGGCAGGGCTCCCCCGTTCGGCCGTGCACCCGCAGCCCGCTCCGCTTCTGCGCCTTGAGGCCGGAGGCCAGCACGCCCTGCGAGCGCTCCACCGCCTCCCGCAGCGTGCTGTGCAGTGCCTGGTCCAGACGGTCGAACTCCTCGTCGGTGAGGTCCGCCGCCAGGCGGAACGGGGAGAGGCGGGCGGCGTGCAGGATCTCGTCGGAGTAGGCGTTCCCGATCCCCGCGACGACGCTCTGGTCACGCAGCACCCCCTTGATCCGGTTGCGCCGGCCCCGCAGCAGGGCGGCCAGCTCCTCCCGGCCGAAGTCCGCGGCGAGCGGGTCGGGGCCGAGCCGGGCGATGCCGGGGACCTCCCCGGCGTCACGCACGCAGTACACCGCCAGGCGCTTCTGGGTACCCGCCTCGGTGAGGTCGAACCCGCGCCTCTCCCCTCCGTCCAGCAGGACGCGCAGGGCCAGCGGGCCCTTGCTGGGGCGCGGCGCGGTGGTGGGCGGGTCGTCGTACCAGCGGATCCAGCCGGCCCGGGCGAGGTGGACGACCAGGTGCAGTTCCTCGTCCCCCGCCACCTGGAGGTCCAGGAACTTGCCGTGGCGTTCCACGGCGGTGATCCGGCCGCCCGTCAGGGCGCCCAGCGGCGGATCGTAGGTCTTGGTCACGTTCACGGCGACCGGCCACACGGCCGTCACCGTGTGGCCGACGGCGCGTGCGGCGAGGAAGTCGCGCAGCGCCTCCACCTCGGGCAGTTCGGGCATGCCTCCAGGGTGCCTCGCCCGGCGTCGTCCGCACCCGGTGGCGGGGGCCGTTCGGACGCGGGCGGTCCGCCGCCGGCGGCGCCTGCGCCCGGTGCCCCGCGACGGGTCGGCGTCCGCCGCCCGGTCGTGCTAGGCAGGGGGGATGGAATGGTTCTCGGCGTCGGGTTACTGGTGGGGACGGCTGGTGTTCCAGCGCGGGCTGGCGGTGATCTACCTGCTGGCCTTCCTGGGCACGGCGGCGCAGTTCCGGGCGCTGCTCGGGGAGCGGGGGATGCTGCCGATCCCCCGCTTCGTGGAACGGGTCCCGTTCCGGCGGGCCCCGTCCGTCTTCCACCTGCGGTACTCGGACCGCTTCTTCGCGCTGTGGGCCTGGGGCGGCGCGGCGCTCTCGGCCGCCGCGGCGGCGGGAGCGGCCGACGCGGTGCCGCTGTGGGCGGGCATGCTCTGGTGGGCCGTGCTGTGGGCGATGTACCTCTGCGTGGTCAACGTGGGGCAGACCTGGTACGGCTTCGGTTGGGAGTCACTGCTGCTGGAGGCCGGTGCGCTGGCCGTCTTCCTCGGCAACGACGAGGTGGCCCCGCCGGTGCTGACGCTGTGGCTGCTGCGCTGGCTGGTCTTCCGGCTGGAGTTCGGGGCGGGCCTGATCAAGATGCGGGGCGACGAGTGCTGGCGGAAGCTGACCTGCCTCTCCTACCACCACGAGACGCAGCCGATGCCGGGGCCGCTGAGCTGGTACTTCCACCGGCTTCCCGGCAGGCTGCACAAGGTGGAGACGGCCGCCAACCACGTGGCGCAGCTCCTCGTCCCCTTCCTGCTCCTCACCCCGCAGCCGGTGGCCACCTGGGCGGCGCTGGTCATCGTCGTCACCCAGCTCTGGCTGATCGCCTCGGGCAACTTCGCCTGGCTGAACTGGCTCACCGTCCTCCTGGCCGTCCCCGCCGTCGACGTCTCGGGGTGGGCCTCGGCCCCCCACCGCCTAGCCGCGCCCCTGTGGTTCGAGGTGCTCGTGATTGCCTACACGGTCGGGGTGCTCGCTCTCAGCTACCGCCCGGTGCGCAACCTGCTCTCCAGGCGGCAGGTGATGAACACCTCCTACGACACCCTGCACCTGGTCAACTCCTACGGTGCGTTCGGCAGCGTGACGCGGGTGCGGCGGGAGATCGTCGTGGAGGGGACGGACGAGGAGCGGGTGGGGCCGGACACGGTCTGGCGGGAGTACGGCTTCCGGGGCAAGCCGGGCGACGTCCACCGCATGCCCCGCCAGTTCGCCCCCTACCACCTGCGGCTGGACTGGCTGATGTGGTTCGCCGCCCTCTCCCCCGCCTACGCCCGCTCCTGGTTCACCGCGCTGCTGGAGCGGCTGCTGGAGGGGGACGCGGACACCCTGCGGCTGCTGCGCCACAACCCGTTCCCCGCCGCGCCGCCCACCCACGTCCGCGCCCGTCTCTACGTCTACCGCTTCACCACCTGGCCGGAGCGCCGGGAGACGGGCGCCTGGTGGCACCGGAGCGGGGTGCGGGAGTTCGTCGGCCCGGTGGCCCTGCGCGGCGGGGCCCGCAGCCCGGGCGGGTGAGCAGCCGGGGCGGGCCCCTTGTCATCGCGGGCCGCGGCACCCACCCTGAGATCCGGCGCCCGCCGCGCCCTTCACATCCGCACCCCACGTCTCAGAGGTGAACTGGTGAATCCGGAACCCGCACGGAACCCGCTCAGTCGTCGCCGGTTCGCCGGCTCCCTGGTGGCCGGCGCGGTGCTGACGGCGACCGCGGGCTCCTCCCCCGCGCAGGCGCACGGCAGGGCGCACCACCACCACGCGGAGCAGACCCGTCCGCTGTTCCTGGGGACCTACACCGACCAGGACGGCGGCGGCAAGGGCATCGGCCTGGGCTCCTACGACCCGGTCTCGGGCCGGATCACGGCCACCGGTGTGATCGAGGGCGTCCACAACCCCTCCTACCTCGCCTTCGGGCCCTCGGGGTCGGTGCTCTACGCGGTCAACGAGACGGTGACGGCCGGCGAGGACGGCGGGGTCACCGCGGTGGCGCTGCGGCCCGACGGCGGCCACGAGGTGCTCGGGCGGCGCTCCACCGGCGGCGCCGGCCCCTGCCACCTCTCCGTCCACCCCGGCGGCGCCTGGCTGCTGAGCGCCAACTACCTCTCGGGCAGCGTGGCCGTCCACCCCATCGGCGCGGACGGCGCCCTCGGCGAGCGCACCGACCTGAAGGTCCACTCCTCCCCCGCCCCCGGCCCCGGCCAGGACGGCCCGCACGCCCACCAGGTCCTCACCAGCCCCGACGGCGGACACGTCCTGGCGGTGGACCTCGGCACCGACACGGTGTACACCTACCGCCTGGACACCGGCTCGGGCACGCTGACCCAGGTCTCGACCGCCGCCCTGCGGCCGGGAGCCGGCCCCCGGCACCTGACCTTCCACCCCGGCGGCCGCATCGCCTATCTCGCCAACGAGGTCGACAACACGGTGGTGGTGTGCGCATACGACGTGGAGAGCGGCCGGCTGACGCCCGGTGAGCCGCTCTCCACCGGCACCCGGCCCGGCGTGACCAGCTACCCCGCGCAGTTCGCGGTCACCGCGGACGGGGCGTGGGCCTTCCTCGCCAACCGGGGCGACAACACGATCACCCGGTACGCGATCGAGGACGAGGGGCGGGAGCTGCGCCTGCTGGACACCGTGCCGGTCGGCGGCGACTTCCCGCGCCACCTCGCCCTCTCCCCCGACGACCGCCTGCTCTTCACCGCCAACCAGAAGTCCGGCGACGTCAGCGTGTTCACCGTCGGCCCCGGTGACGGCAGCCTGACCTCCGCGGGCCCGGCGTTCGACTCGCCCGTGGCGGTCTGCGTCCGGCCCCGGTGACGTGCGCGCGGCGCGCCGCGGCCACGCCGGTGGTGCGGCCCGCCGCGCTCACCCCGACACGCGGCGCCGCACCCCTTCAACCACGGCCCACCGGTCGGTACCGTCCAGTAACATGACGGACACACACGACGTGGTGAACCAGCCCCCGCCGCTCACCGACTTCCACACCGCCGACGAACCCGCCCTGCTGGCCGCGGTGCGGCGGGGCGGTGCGGGGTGGGGCGAGGCCCAGCTCCTGGAACTGGGGGCGCTCGCCGGCACCGAGGAGGTGCAGGAGCAGGCCCGCATGGTGGAGGAGCAGCCGCCGCGCCTGCGCACCCACGACCGCTTCGGCCACCGCGTCGACGAGGTCGAGTTCCACCCCGCCTGGCACCAGCTGATGGCCAGGGCCGTCGAGCACGGGCTGCACGCCGCGCCGTGGGCGGAGGACCGTCCCGGCGCCCACCTGCTGCGCGCCGCCAAGTTCTACGTGTGGTCGCAGGCGGAGGCGGGGCACGGCTGCCCGATCTCCATGACGTACGCCGCCGTCCCCGCCCTGCGCGCCGCGCCGGGGCTGGCCGTCGCCTACGAACCGCTGCTGACCTCCGGCACCTACGACTTCGGGCTCCGGCCGCCGCTGGAGAAGGCGGGCCTCATCGCCGGCATGTCGATGACGGAGAAGCAGGGCGGCTCCGACGTGCGCGCGGGCACCACCCGGGCCGTGCCCGCCGCCGACGGCTCGTACCGCCTGACGGGGCACAAGTGGTTCACCTCCGCGCCCATGAGCGACCTCTTCCTCGCCCTGGCGCAGACTCCCGAGGGACTGAGCTGCTTCCTGGTGCCGCGGGTGCTGCCCGACGGAACCCGCAACCGCATGCACCTGATGCGGCTGAAGGACAAGCTCGGCAACCACTCCAACGCCTCCTCGGAGATCGAGTACGACGGCGCGGTGGCCCACCTGGTGGGTGAGGCCGGGCGGGGCGTGCGCACCATCGTGGAGATGGTCAACATGACGCGGCTGGACTGCGTGCTGGGGTCGGCGGCGAACATGCGGGCGGGATTGCGCCAGGCCCTCCACCACACCGCCCACCGCGCGGCGTTCGGCCGGCAGCTGGCCGAACAGCCGCTGATGCGCTCGGTCCTGGCCGACCTGGCCCTGGAGTCGGAGGCCGCCACCGTGCTGGCGATGCGGCTGGCCACCGCCGTGGACCGCAGCAGGCAGGGTGACGCCCAGGAGGCGGCGCTGCGCCGGCTGGCGCTCGCGGCCGGCAAGTACTGGGTGTGCAAGCGCGGGGCGACGCACGCGGCGGAGGCCCTGGAGTGCCTGGGCGGCAACGGCTACGTCGAGGAGTCGGGCATGCCGCGGCTCTACCGGGAGGCGCCGCTGCTGTCGATCTGGGAGGGCTCCGGCAACGTCGCCGCGCTGGACGTGCTGCGCGCGCTGGGGAAGGAACCGGACTCTCTCGACGCCTACTTCGCCGAGGTCGAGGCCGCCTCCGGCGCCGACCGGCGGCTGGACGCCGCGGCGGCCGGGGTGCGCACGCTGCTCGGCGAGCTCGGCGACCCGGAGCGGGCGCAGCTCCTGGCGCGCACGCTGACCGAGCGGATGGCGCTGGTCCTCCAGGGCTCGCTGCTGGTGCGGTACTCCTCCCCCGCGGTGGCCGACGCGTTCTGCGCCTCGCGGCTGGACGGCGAGTGGGGCGGCGCGTTCGGCACCCTCCCGCCGCGCGCCGACCTGGCGGGCATCCTGGCCGGGGTCCGCGCCGACCCGGCACCGGCCCCCGCCTCGGCGGTGGCCGCCGGAGCGCTGGGGTGAGCGTCCGCGTCGAGCGGGCCGGGCCGGTCACCACCGTGGTCCTCTCCCGGCCCGAGGTGCGCAACGCCGTGGACGGCCCGACCGCGCGGCAGCTCGCCGACGCCTTCCGGGAGTTCGAGGCGGACGAGGACGCCTGCGTGGCCGTGCTGTGGGGGGAGGGCGGGACGTTCTGCGCGGGCGCCGACCTCAAGGCGGTGGGGACGCCGCGCGCCAACCGGGTGGCCCCCGACGGGGACGGGCCGATGGGCCCCACCCGCATGCGGCTGGGCAAACCGGTCATCGCGGCGGTGAGCGGGCACGCCGTCGCCGGCGGTCTGGAACTGGCGCTCTGGTGCGACCTGCGGGTCGCCGAGGCGGACGCCGTCTTCGGCGTGTACTGCCGGCGCTGGGGCGTGCCACTGGTCGACGGCGGGACGGTGCGGCTGCCACGGCTGGTCGGCGAGGGGCGGGCGCTGGACATGATCCTCACCGGCCGGGCTGTCCCCGCCGAGGAGGCCCACCGCATCGGTCTGGCCGACCGGCTGGTGGAGCGGGGGCGGGCCCGCGTCGCGGCCGAGGAACTGGCCGCCGCCCTCGCCCGGTTCCCCCAGGCGTGCCTGCGCGGCGACCGCGCCTCCGTCCTGGAGCAGGCGGGCCGGCCGCTCACCGAGGCCATGGCCGGTGAACTGCGGCACGGGACGGCCTCGTTGGCAGCGGAGGGGGTGGCCGGGGCCGCGCGGTTCGCGGCGGGGGCCGGACGGCACGGAACGTTCGAGGCCTGAGCGACCGCGACCGTTTGCCCGGGAGGTCCACACGGAACGATCAATTCGATCGTTTGGCGTGGACCTCTTGAGCGTTCGTGCGCGGCGGTGTTTCATCGGCACCGCCCCGCCCCGCGCCTCCCGCCCCGCAGACCGGCCCGTCCCGGGGCGGACGCCTCCCTGCCCGGCAGCCGGCCGCCCCACCCCGTGGGGTGCGCCGCCCACACCCCTGGAGTCCTCCATGCCGCGTTCCTGGTCGCGCAGGTCCCTGATCACCACGGCCTCGGGGGCGGTGCTCGCCACCGGGATCACGGCCGGCCCGGCGGCCGCCGCCCACCCCGCCGAGACGCCCGCCTCCCCCGCGCCGGCGGCGGGCGCCGCCGACTACGCGGCCCTGCGCACGCGTTGGCGGGAGCTGATGCTGGGCTCGGGCTTCACCCCCACGGGCGCGCCCTTCCGCGACCGGCTGGCGCAGCTCGGCTCCCAGGCCTCACAGCTGCGCGCGGCGATGGCGCCCGCGACGGGTTCGCTGTGGCCGGACGCGGTCTTCGGCGACCCCGACCCGGACACCGACACCGAGTCCTACGGCTACTCCGGGCAGATCCAGACCAGCTACCAGCGGCTGCACACCATGGCGGAGGCGTACGCGCAGCCCGGCACCGGCCTCACCGGCGACAAGGCCCTGGCCGACGCCGTCCTGGCGGGCCTGGCCCACCTGGAGCAGCAGGTCTACCGGGCCGGCGCGAAGCCCTACGGCAACTGGTACAGCTGGCAGATCGGCGCTCCGCAGGCACTGCTGGACGTCCTGGTCCTGCTGCACGACCTGGTGCCGGCCGAGGACCGCGCCCGTTACCTCGCGGCGGTCGACACCTTCGTGCCGGACTCGGCGGTGGCCGCGTACACCGGGACGTCCACCGGCGCCAACCGGGTGGACCTGTGCCGGGTGCTGGCGCTGCGCGGCGCCGTCGGTGAGGACGCGGCCAAGCTGGCGCTGGCCCGCGACGCCCTCTCGCCCGTCCTCCCCTACGTCACCAGCGGCGACGGCCTGTACGCCGACGGCTCGGTGGTGCAGCACACCTGGGTGCCCTACACCGGTTCCTACGGTGCGGTGCTCATCGACGGCCTCAGCCGGCTCTTCGCGCTGCTGGCCGGCTCGGCCTGGGAGGTCACCGACCCCCACCGGCAGGTCGTCCTGGACGCGGTGGAGCACGCCTACGCGCCCTTCCTCCTCGACGGGCTGGTGATGGACGGCGTCTCGGGCCGCGCGGTCAGCCGCGGTCTGTCGCCGGGCGCCGCCGGCCGGACGCAGCAGAGCGACCACACCCGCGGCCACCAGATCATCGCCTCGGTGCTGCTGCTGGCGGAGGGGGCGAGTGCCGGCGAGCGGGCCCGCTGGCGGGCCCTGGCCAAGGGGTGGCTGCGCCGGGAGGAGTTCCTGCCGGTGGAGCGGGACACCACGCTCGCCGTCGGCCCGCTGGCCCGCCTGACGGACGTCCTGGCCGACGAGGAGGTGCAGGCGCTTCCGGAGCCGCGCGAGCACCGCCAGTTCCCCGCCATGGACCGCCTCACCCACCGCACCGCCGGCTGGGCCGCCTTGCTGTCCATGTCCTCCCGCCGCATCACCTACTACGAGACCGGCAACGGCGAGAACGGCAGGGGCTGGAACTCCGGTTCGGGAATGCTCTACTGGTGGGGCGGCACCGGTGGCGACGGCCAGTACAGCGACGCCTTCTGGCCGACGGTGGACCCGATGCGGCTGCCCGGCACCACCGTCTCCCACAAGCCGCTGGCGGTGGCCGAGGGCGGCGACTGGGGCGCGGCCCGGCCCGACGTGGACTACGCCGGCGGCGCCACCGACGGCACCTGGGCCTCCGCCGGCCAGCACCTGAAGGGTTTGGACTCCACGCTGACCGCCCGGAAGTCCTTCTTCTTCCTGGACGACGCGGTGGTCTGTCTGGGCGCCGGGATCACTGCCTCGGACGGCCACCCGGTGGAGACCGTCATCGACAACCGGAACCTGGGTGCCGCGGGCAGCGCCCTGCTGACCCTCGACGGCGTGCCCCAGCCGATGCGCACCCCCTGGACGACCAGGCGCCGCGACGTGCGCTGGGCCCACCTGGCCGGACACGCGGGGTACGTCCTGCTGACGCAGACCGACCTGACCGTGGTGCGCGAGGAGCGCACCGGCGCCTGGCAGGACGTCAACACCGGTGGTTCTCCCGATCCGCTGACCCGCCGGTACGTGACGCTGCTGGCCGGCCACGGCCAGGACCCCTCGAACGCCGGTTACGCCTACCTGCTCATGCCGGGCGCCGACGCGGCGCGGACCGCGGCCCGGGCGGCGGACCGGCACTGGGTGCGCGTCCTGGCCAACACCGCCGGCGTCCAGGCGGTGCGGGTGCCCTCCCTCGGCTTCACGGGGGCGAACCTGTACGCGGCGGGCTCCGCCGGCGAGCTGGTCACCGACGGCCCGGCGAGCGTGACCGTCCGGGAGGCCCGGGGGCGCCGCGGCGAGCGGACCGCGGTGCTCTGCGTGAGTGACCCCACCCGCACCGCGGACCGGCTGCGGGTGACCTGGCGGCGGCCGGTGAGCGCCGTCCTCTCCCGGCCAGGCACGGTGACGTCCGTCACCACCGGCGCCGCGGTCACCCTCACCTTCGACGGGCTGGCCGCCACCGCCGGCGTCACCCAGCGGACCGTGGTGCGCCTGGCCTGACCTGCGGCGCAGCCTGCCTTCGCGGGCCCGTGCGGGGGCGGCCGACGGCTCTTGGGCGACCGCCCCCCGCCCGGCCGGGCCGCCGCTGCGGCGCGTTAGGGTTTCCGGCGGAGGGTCCGCCCTCCGGGTGCTTCGACCAGCAGGCACCGGCGCGGGAGCGCCGTGGAGCCCGATGCTGCCCTGACGCCCGTCGGCACCGCCCGTCTCCCGTCGCCTGGAGTGATCCGACCCATTCGCCTCGTGACGCCCGAGCGGCCGAGCGACGCGGGAGGTGAGAGAGGTGCCCGGCGCTGCCCCGGCGGAGACAACGCCCCCCACGGCCAGGCAGGAGGCCGCACGCCTGCGGTCCCTGCGCCGCTACGAGATACTCGACACGCCCTCGGACGGGACCTTCGACCGGGTGGCGAGCCTGGCGGCACGCCTGTTCGAGGTACCGGTCGCCACCGTGTCCTTCGTCGACTCCGACCGCGTGTGGTTCAAGGCCGTCCACGGCCTGGCGGGCCTGCGGCAGGTCCCCCGCGGCCCGGGACTGTGCGCCTCGGTCGTCCGCGAGGGCCGCCCGGTCGTCGTCCACGACACGCTGGCGGACCCGGAGACGGCCGCCCACCCGCTGGTCGCCGGCCCGCCGGGGGTGCGGTTCTACGCGGGCGCGCCCCTGACCACCCCCGACGGTCACCACCTGGGCACGGTCGCGCTGCTGGACACCCGGCCCCGGTCGTTCTCCGAGGAGGACGTGGCCACCCTCCGCGACCTCGCGCAGATCGTGGAGGACTCGCTGGAGCTGCGCCTGGCCGCGGCCCGGCAGGTCCGCTGGGAGCAGGCGCGCCGACGGGCGGAGCAGCAGGCGCGGCAGCGGGCCGAGCACGACAAGCAGAGCCTCGCGGTGATGGCGCGCGCCCTGCAGAGCACGCTGTCCCCTCCGTCGCTGCCCACCGTCCCCGGGCTGGAACTGGCCTGCCACTACCGGACCGCCTCACCCCAGGAGGTGGGCGGCGACTTCTACGACGTGTTCGGGCTCGGGGACGGCAGGTGGGCGTTCTTCCTGGGTGACGTGTGCGGCAAGGGCGCCGAGGCCGCCGCGGTGACCTCGCTCGCCCGCTACGCCCTGCGCGCGGCGGCCCAGGTCGACCCCGACCCGCAGACGGTGCTCGGCGCGCTCAACACCTCCCTGCTGCTGGACGCCCGGGCGGGCAGCAGGTTCTGCACGGCCGTCTACGGCACGCTCACGCCGCAGGCCGACGGCAGCGTGCGCGTCTCACTGGGTACCGGCGGGCACCCGCCGGCCTACCACCTGGTCCCCGGGGACGGCGGCACGGCGCGGGTGCACGCGGTGCGTCCGCCGGGCGGCATGCTGATCGGGGCGCTGCCGGAGGCGACGTTCGCCGCCACGGAGCTGCGGTTGGCGCCCGGCGAGAGCCTGCTGTTCTACACCGACGGGCTCACCGAGGCGCGCACCTGCGAGGGCGGGATGCTCGGGGACCGCGGCCTGGTGGACTTCCTCTCCCGCCGTACCGGTGCGCCGACCGCCGCCGCGGTGGTGGAGGACACCGTGGCGCTGCTGGAAGGCCTCCCCGACGACTGCGCCGACGACGTTGCCCTACTGGCCGTGAGCGTCCCGGTTGCCGCACCGGAGGCCAGGACCACGACGACTGCCCGCACCTGCGCCGGCGAGGAGACCGGCGCCCCTCTGGAGCGAGACGAGTGAGCGAGACACTTCACTGCACCGTCCGGGACGTCCACGGCACCGTCGCGGTGGCCGAGGTCGCCGGCGACATGGACATGGACACCGCGCCACGGTTGCGCAGCGCGGCCCTCGCCCTGCTGGAGGAGGGCCGCCACCACCTGGTGCTGGACCTCTCCGGGGTCGAGTTCTGCGACTCCTCCGGGCTGAACGTGATCATCGGGGTGTGGCGGTGCACCCGGCAGGCGGCGGGTTCCCTCTCGCTGGTAGCGGTCCCGGACCGGCTGCACCGCCTGCTGGACATCACCGGCATGGCCCCGCTGCTGCCCACGTACGCCACCGAGGAGGAGGCGCTCAGGGCCGCAGGCCAGGCGCGGCAGGGGCAGGACACCGGCTGACGCACGCCCAGGGCGGCCGCGCACCCGCTGCGCCGGACTTTGCCCGGGGGCTCCGCCCCCTCGCCGAAGCAGCCCCGGATCCGTCCGGGGGCCGTGCGGCGGGCTGACGGCGCTGCGCCGAACGCCGGGCACAACGCGCATCCGGGCGGAGCCGGCGGCACTATCGAAGGGGCCGTGACCGGCGCCACCGCGGTGTGCGGGCCGGGACCACGGGCCGTCGGAGGCCGTGCGCTGCCGCACGGCGTGGTCGGCACCGATCGGAGCGGGCGTGAGCGGAACGGAGGGTGCGGGGGCCGCTCGCGCCGGGGCGCGCGGCAGGTTCACCGCCGCGCGCGGACGCGTCCCCATCAACCTGCCGGAGCTGCTCTCCCTCAACCGGACCGGCACCTTCGACTACGACCTGGACGCGGGCACCATGGCGCTGGACGCCGGGGGCCTGGCGGTACTCGACCTGTCCCCGGGGGAGTTCGACGGCTCCCCCCGCGCCCTGTCCCTGCGCCTGCCGCCCTCGGAGGCGGGGCGGCTGGAGGCCGCGGTGTGGCGCGCCATGGAGACCGGGGCCCCGGACTTCGGGGTGTACTTCCGCATCCGCTGCCGGGACGGGACGCTGCGCTGGACGCACTCCCAGGGCCGCATCCTGCGGGACGGGGACGGCCGGGCGCACCGCGTCGTCGGGCTGGTGCGCGAGGCCACCACCGAACTCGCGGACGCGGCGCTGCTGCGGTCCCTGCGGGAGGGGCGTGAGCGCCGGACCGCAGTGGTGCAGCAGACCACGGCGGCGCTGGCGCGCGCCATGACGGTGCGGGACGTCACCCGGGTCCTGACCGACGCCGGCGGGCCCGAGCGCTTCGGTGCCGCGGCGCTGGTGCTGGGGCTGACCGAGGGCGGACGTCTCCACATCATCGCGGCGACCGGCCTGGCCGCGGAGGTACCGGCCGGGATCGCGCACGCCGCCCTCAGCCACGACCTGCCGCTCGCCGACGCCGTGCTCACCCGCCGCCCGCGGTTCTTCGCCTCCCTCGCCGAGGTCTTCGCCCGCTACCCGCACGCCGGCACCTACCTCGGCCGGGCCCCCACCGGCTCGGCCGCCTTCCTGCCGCTGATCGCGCAGGCGGAGGTCATCGGCGGGCTGGGCCTGTTGCAGTGGGAGGCCCGGCCGCAGTCCGCCGAGGACCGCGACCTCGCCCTGGCACTGGCCGGGGTGGTGGCCCAGTCCCTGCAGCGCGCCACCCTCCTGGACTCCGAGCGCGGCTTCGCCCGCGAACTGCAGCGCATCATGCTGCCGCGCGGGGTGCCGGCGGTGGACGGCGCCCGGGTCGCCGTGCGGTACCACGCCGCGCCCAGCGGCCGGGAGATCGGCGGCGACTGGTACGACGTCCTGCCGCTGCCGTCCGGCCGGGTGGGCCTGGTGGTGGGCGACGTACAGGGCCACGACACGCACGCGACCGCCGTCATGGGGCAGCTGAGGACCGCGCTGCGGGCCTTCGCCGGCGAGGGCCACTCACCGGACAGCGTGCTGGTGCGGACCTCGCGGTACCTGGCGGACATGGAGACCGAGCGCTTCGCCACCTGCACCTACGTCCAGATGGACCTGGAGACCGGCCTGCTGCGGCTGGCCCGCGCGGGGCACTGGGGCCCGCTGCTCAGCGACGGGCTGGGGGCGGTGGACCAGCCGGCGGTCGAAGGGGGGCTGCCGCTGGGCACGGCCACGCTCTTCGGCCGGGAGCAGTTTCCCGTCTCGGAGTTGTTCCTGGAGCCCGGCTCGACGCTCCTGCTGTACACCGACGGGCTGGTCGAGCAGCCGGGGCTCTCCATCGACGAGGGCCTGGACGCACTGGCGGCGGCGGTGCGGGAGGGCCCCACGGACCTGGAGACGTTGGCCGACCACCTCTCCCACCGGTTGTGGGAGCGGCCCGGGGCGCAGGACGACATGGTGGTCCTGTTGCTCCAGCGGCTGCGGACCTCGGTGGCCCGTCCGGCCCGGCGGCTGCGGCTGCACGTGCACCAGGCGGAGCCGGGCCGGACCTCGGAGGCGCGGGCCGCGGTCCGCAGGTGTCTCCAGCAGTGGGGGGTGTCCGCCCGCGCCCACGACGTCGAGGTCGTGGCGACGGAGATGGTCACCAACGCGCTGACCCACACCGATGCCGGCGCGCTGCTCTCGATGGTGCTGTGCACCGGGCCGCCCCGCGTGGTCCGGCTGGAGGTGGAGGACCGCTCCAGCCACCCGCCCCAGCTGCGCCGCCCCGGCGAGACCGGTACCGCGGGCCGCGGGCTGATGATGATCGACGCGCTCGCCGACCGGTGGGGGACGGAGTCCCGCGGCACGGGCAAGGCCGTGTGGTGCGAGTTCGCCGTCTGAAAGGGGCGGGGGCGGGGACGGCGGGACGGGGCGGAGCCGGGCGCGCCGGCTGAGGCGGCGGGGAACGCCGGCTGAGGCGGCACCGGGCTCCGGCCCGCGGCCCCGGACGTCCGTCGGGTGCACGTCCGTCGCGGGGGCGCGGGTCCGTCAGGGCCTCACTTGCCGAACCAGACGGTGGTGGCGTTGCAGAACTCGCGGATGCCGTGGCCGGCCAGCTCCCGGCCGTACCCGGAGCGCTTGACGCCGCCGAACGGGAGGGCGGGGTGGGAGGCGGTCATGCCGTTGAAGAAGACGCCGCCCGCCTGCAGGTCGCGCACCAGGCGCTCCTGTTCCGCGCTGTCGTTGGTCCACGCGTTGGAGCTGAGGCCGAAGGGCGTGTCGTTGGCGACGGCGATCGCCTCGTCGAGGTCGGCCACGCGGTGCAGGGTGGCGACGGGGCCGAAGGTCTCCTCCTGGTGGATGCGCATCTCGCGGGTGATGCCGCTGAGCACGGTGGGCTCGTAGAACCAGCCCTCGCTCAGGTGCGGCGGGCGCCTGCCGCCGCACAGCGCCCGGGCGCCGCGGTGCAGGGCGTCGTCGACCAGTTCCTCCAGGTCGGAGCGGCCCGCTTCGCTGGCGAGGGGGCCGACGTCGGTCTTCTCGTCCATGGGGTCGCCGACGGTGAGGGCCGCCATCCGCTCGGTGAAGCGCTCGGCGAAGGCCTCGTAGACGTCGGTGTGGACGATGAAGCGCTTGGCCGCTATGCAGGACTGGCCGTTGTTCTGGACCCGGGCGGTCACCGCGGTGCCGGCGGCGGCGTCGAGGTCGGCTGAGGGCAGGACGAGGAAGGGGTCGCTGCCACCCAGTTCGAGGACGGTGTGCTTGACCTCGTCCCCCGCGGTGGAGGCCACGGACCGGCCCGCCGGCTCGCTGCCGGTGAGGGTGGCGGCGACCACCCGCGGGTCGCGCAGCACGCCCTCCACGGCCCGGGAGCCGATCAGGAGGGTCTGGAAACAGCCCTCGGGGTAGCCGGCGCGGCGGAAGAGGTCCTCCAGGTACAGGGCGGTCTGCGGCACGTTGGAGGCGTGCTTGAGCAGCCCCACGTTGCCGGCCATGAGCGCGGGCGCGGCGAAGCGGACGACCTGCCAGAGCGGGAAGTTCCACGGCATCACGGCGAGGACCGGTCCGAGCGGGCGGTAGCGCACGTAGGCGGAGCGGGCCCCGGAGTCGGCGACGTCCGCCGGCTCGGGCCGTTCGTCGGCCAGCAGTTCCGCCGCGTGCTCGGCGTACCAGCGCATCGCCTTGACGCACTTGGCCGCCTCCGCGCGGGCGGCGGCCAGGGTCTTGCCCATCTCGGTCGTCATGGTGCGGGCGATGGCGTCCCCGTCGGCCTCCAGCAGGTCGGCGGCGCGGCGCAGCAGGGCGGCCCGTTCCTCGAAGGAGGTGGTGCGGTAGCGCGCGAAGGCGGCGTCCGCCAGGATGAGGCGTTCCTCGATCTCGCCGTCGTTGTGCGCCTCGAAGGTCTTGACGGTCTCGCCGGTGGCGGGGTTGACGGTGGCGATGGGCATGAAGCACCTCGCTTTCGCGGTGTGGCGGGGGCCGGGGTGTCGTCCGGGCCGGTCAGGTCAGCGGCCCGGGTGAGGGCGAGGGGTCGGGGACGGGGTCGGGGCCCGGCGGCCTGGGGACCGGTGACGGGTCGGGGCCGGGCGGTCCGGGGGCCGGCGGCTGCGGCGCCGGCGGGACGGGCGGGACCGGGTTGGGCTCGGGTTCCGGTGGTACGGGGCCCGGGCCGGGTGGTACCGGGTGGGGTTCGGGCGGGTCGGGCCGGGGTCCGGGGCGGCTCGGTTCCGGGCCGGGCGCCGTGGGGTCGGCGGGTCCGCCGGGCTCGGTCGACTCCGGTGGTGCCGGGGGCGTGACCGCCCGTGCCGGCGTGGCGTCGGCGGCTGCTGCTTGCCGGTTCACGCGTGCCTCCTGGGTCTTCCTTACCGAGGGTCCATTCGGTCGCGTACCCGGCCCGGCAGGTTTCATCGCTGCCGGCCGGCCGCGGGTACCGGCCGTCGCCCTCCGGTCGCCGCCCGCGATCGCCCTGGGGTGGGGGTGCCCCCGGAGCGGGCAGCGGGGAGCGGGACCCGGGGGTGTGCGGCCGTGCGTCCCGCGGGGCGTCCTCCCCGCCGGCCGGCGGGGAGGGGCTGATGGTGGTCAGACGGCGTACGCCGGGCCCTGGATGGCGGCGAACGGGCGGGGGCACGCCTACGGTGGGCCCGTGACCGACTCTTCCCGACCTGCCGAGGCGTCTCCCCGCGGCGCTGCCGCACGCCCGGGGCGGCGCCGGCCGCCCCGGGTGGCCTGGGCCCTGGGGCTCGCGTGGTGTCTGGCGGCGGGCGGGACGGTGGCGGCGACGCCCGCCGTTCCGGCCGCCGGGCTGCCGCGTGCCGTGACGCCGCAGCCGGGCGCCCTCACACCGCAGCGACTGGCCCGCACCGGCGGCGGACGGCAGCTCCTCGTCGCCCAGGCGCCCGGTGCCCGCTCGACCCGCGGCACCCTGTCCTGGTGGGAGCGGCGCGGGCCGGGCTGGCACCGGGTGGGCACCGCGCCCGCCCGGTTCGGCGCGGGCGGGCTGGTGGAGGGGCGCCGCCGGCGCCAGTCCACCTCGACCACGCCCACCGGTCTCTTCGACCTCCCCTACGCCTTCGGCTCCCGCCGGCCGCCGGCCGGCACCCGGATGCCCTACCGCGCGGTGACGCCCCGCTCGTGGTGGTGCGAGGATCCCGGTTCGCCCTCCTACAACCGCTGGGTGGAGCCGCTGCCGCGGGACTGCGCCGCCGCGGACGCGGAGCGGCTGGCCGGCTTCCCCACCCAGTACGCACGGGCGCTGGTCGTCGGCTTCAACTACCGCCGGCCGGTGCGCGGTCGGGGGGCCGGGATCTTCCTGCACGTGAACGGCCGCGGGGCGACGGCGGGTTGCGTCTCGGTACCGGGCGGGGCGCTGGCCCGCCTGCTGACCTGGCTGCGCCCCGCCGCCCGCCCGCACCTGGTGATCGGGACGGCGGCGGGCCCGCTGGCGCCCGCGCGGAGGACGGGACGGCGGTAGCCGGGGCGGTCACCGCCTTTCCGCGTCCCCCTCGAACAGCACCGCGAGCCCGTCGAGGCAGCGGTGGAGGCCGAACTCGAAGAGGGCGTCGAGGTCGAAGTCGTACCCCTCCGCGTCGAGCCGGGTCAGGTGGGGGAGTTCGCCGGTCGCCAGCAGCTGCGACCAGGTCCCGTTCTGGGTCTGCAACCAGCTCTCGCTGTCCATCCCGCTCCGGGCCTCCTCCTCCGCCTCGGACTCCAGGTTCAGGGCGGTGCCGCGGACGTGGTTGACGAGGGTGAGGTAGACGGTGAAGGCGGTGGAGCCGTCCAGGCCGAGCCCGTCGAGCGCGGGCGGCTCAGGCACAGGAGCTGCCGCCCGGTGGCGCCGCCGGGTACGCCCCCGCCGGCGCCCTCGCCATCCGGCTGCGGACCGCCTCGATGCGGGCGATGAACCGGTGGCCGGTGCGGCAGGTGATGTCCCGCCAGTTCGCCAAGGCCGGGAACATCGACCTGCCCGACTACGGCATGCCGGCCCTGGTGTGAGGCGGGTCGTGGCAGGTCCGCACGGGCGGCACCGCAGGGCCTCGCAGTCTCAGGCCGTCCCGTAGACCCGGCGGGCGTTGCCGGCCGCCACCATGGCCGCGACCCGCCGGGCATCTGCCGCCGACCAGGCGCCGTCGTCCACCCACTGCGTCAGCACCTGAGCCAGCGCCCGCCGGAACAGCCGGCTGCCCAGCAGGTAGTGCTCGGGCAGGGCGTAGGCGTCGGTGGAGAACAACAGCTTGCCGAACGGCGCGAGTTCGAGGAACTCGGCGAGCACCGCCGCAGCGCGCGGACCGGTGTGGGTCAGGGCCAGACCGACGTCGGCGTGGACGTGGGGGAAGACGGACGCCAGGTACGCCGCCTGCCGGTGGTACGGGTAGCAGTGCAGCAGCACCAACGGGGTGCCGGTGTCGGCGGTGGCCCGCGCGAAGTCGGTCAGGAGGGCCGGGTCGGCGTGGTCGATACGCAGGTCGGGGTCGCCGAGACCGGTGTGCAGCTGGAGGGGGCGGCCGGTGCGGACGGCCAGCCACAGCAGGTGGCGCAGCAGTACCGGGTCGGTGAGCCGTCCGCCGCCGGCCGCCAGCCAGGCCCGTGCTGCCCGCAGCGTGCGGGCGCTTTCCGGGGGCGTTGCCGCAAGCGCCAAGCCGTGGCGGTAGGCCGCGACCGACTTGAAACCGGCTGCCGCGCCCGCTGCCTCGGTGACCGCCCGTCCGATCCGCTCCAGCAGCTCCGCCGGGTCGGTGGCCCGGGCGGTGAGCCGCTCCGCCAGCGTCTCCAGCCTGACGATCTCCCGCCCGACCGCCGCCTCCTGCCCGCCGGGCCCCGGGTCCGCCGAGTGGACCGGGCCGCCCGAGGAGGCCGTCTCCTGCGGGCCGGTGAGGTCCCCGGGCAGCCCGGTGTCCACCAGGAAGGTGGCGATGCCGGTGGCGGCGAGCAGGCGCCGCCGCACCTCGCCGGGGCCCAGCTCGGCGCGGCGCGCCAGGTACTCCTCGGGTGCGCAGTGCGCCGGCAGGTCCAGCTCCGGCGCGCACCAGCGGCGTACCGCGAACCCGGCCTGGGTGTCGAAGTAGGTGGTGCCGGGCCCGGCAGGCCGGGCCGCCTCCGTCAGGTGGGCCTCGAAGGCCGCCCGGTCCAGGGGGCCGCGCAGCAGTCCGTGGCAGTGGTGGTCCACCAGCGGCGGCAGCGAGAGGTCCAGTGGTTCCGGGGCGGCGGGCACGGCGGGCTCAGTAGCGCCAGCGGGTGGCGGCCACGAGCTCCTCGGGGCCGTGGTCGGCGAGTTGGGACGCCTCCGCCCGGCGTACGGCGATCACGGCGCCGTGCAGCACGTCACCGAGCGCCTCGCGCAGGACAGCGTCCGTCTCCAGCCGTCCGGTCGCCTCCGAGAGGGTCGCGGGCAGCCGGGAGATGCCGCGGGCGGCGCGCTCCTGACGGCCCAGTTCCTCGGGGTCCCCGACGACGGGCGGCGGCAGCTGGACCTTCCCCTCGATGCCGGAGAGACCGGCGGCGATCACCGTGCCGACGACCAGGTAGGGGTTGGCCGCCGCGTCGAAGCACTTGATCTCGGCGTGCCCCCCGTCGGGGTCGTCCGGAGCGCCGGGCACCAGGCGCAGCGCCGCCTCGCGGTTCTCCACTCCCCAGCAGCGGTAGACGCCGGCCCAGCGGGAGGGCGCCAGACGCAGGTAGCTGGCGGGTGAGGGGCAGCCGATCGCGAGCAGTGCGGGCAGGGACTCCAGGATGCCGCCGAGGAACCGCATGGCGTCCTGCGCCAGGCCGAACTCCGCGTCGGCGGCGCGGTGCAGGCTCACTCCCTCCCGCGCCAGGCTCAGGTGCAGGTGCGCGCCGTTGCCGACCTGGCCGGCGACCACGGAGGGCGCGAAGCTGGCCCGCAGGCCGTGGCGGAGGGAGACGGCGCGGATGGTCTCGCGCACCAGGAGCACCTCGTCGGCGGCGGCCACCGGGTCGGAGGCCGCGGTGGAGACCTCGAACTGGCCGGGGGCGTTCTCCGGGTGGATCTGGAGGACGTCGACCCCTTGGGCGAGCAGCGCCTCGGTGACGTCGCGCAGGTAGTCGGAGAGCTCGACCAGCCGCGTCATGCCGTAGGCGGGGCCCCGGCAGGCGTAGCCCTGGAGGTCGGGGTCGGGGGCGTCCTCACGGACGACCACCCACTCCGTCTCGAACCCCATGCGCAGGGTGAGTCCGGCCTCGGCCGCCCGGGCGGCCATTCGGCGGGCGAACTGGCGCTGGCAGGCCGGGTGGGGCGTGCCCTGCTGGTCGTAGCGGTCCACCGGCGCCCAGGCCCAGCCGCTTTGGGCGGACAGGACCGTCAGCCGCTCCAGGCCGGGGAAGAGCCGCAGGTCGCCGTCGGGGCCGCCGAGGTGCGGGGAGAGGGTGATGGCGTCGTCGGAGGTGAAGACGTCGAAGACGGGGGACATGCCGACCCCGCGTGCGGCCGTGTCGGGGAGCCTGCCGACCGGGATCGCCTTCACCCTGCTGATGCCGGCGTTGTCGACCCAGCCCAGCGCCACGACTGTGACGCCGTCGTCCGCCAGCTTCCGCGCCAGCGCCTGCGCCGGGTCCTTCGTCATGTCCACTGGCCGCGGTCCCATCGCCTCGCCGTCCCTCACCCGTTGCCCCCGAGACTGCCACACCTGTGGGGTGAGACTGCCACACCCGTCGGACCGGCGTCACGGCGGACCGGTGCGGGGTCAGGCGCAGTCGAACTCGCACCACACGCACTTCCCCCCGCCCCGGGGGTCCACCCCCCAGACGTCCGCCAGTCTGTCGACCAGCAGCATGCCGCGTCCCGAGACCCCCGACTCGCCGGCCTCCCGTCGCCGGGGCAGCGCGCTGGACTGGTCCACCACGTCGACGCGCAGCCGCGGCCGGTCCGCGGTGATCCTGCCGACGGTGACGCGGGCCGGGCCCTCGGTGTGCAGCAGTGCGTTGGTGATCAGTTCGTCGGCGACGAGTTCGATCTCCTCCGCGCGGCCTCCCGCACCCCAGGCCCTGACCGCCTCCCGGATCATGTGCCGGGCCGCGGTCAGCCCCTCGGGGTCGCCGGCGGCGATGGTCTGCTCCAGGGTGCCGCCGCTGCGGTGGCGCGGGGTGCCGCTGCGGCGGAGCAGCAGCAGGGCGAGGTCGTCCTCGTCGGGCCGTCCCGCAGAGGCCTCCACCAGGCTCTCGGCGAGTTGTTCCACCTCCAGGGAGCCGTGGCGGACGTCCTGGCAGAGCCGGTGCAGGGACTCCTCCATGTCCTCGCCCGGGCGCTCCACCAGACCGTCGGTGAAGAGCAGCAGGGTCTCGCCGGCGGCGAGCCGCAGGGTGGTGACCGGGTAGTCGAACCTGCCCAGTTCCCGGGAGAGGCCGAGCGGCACACCGCCCGCGGTGGGCAGCGGGCGGCAGATGCCGTCGGCGTGGCGCAGCAGCGGTTCGACGTGGCCGGCGCGGACGATCTGCATGACGCCGGAGGCGAGGTCGGCCTCGACGTAGGAACAGGTGGCGAAGAGGTCGGTGTCCAGCTCCTCCAGGAAGGTGGAGGCCCGGGTCATGACGGTGGCCGCCGAGTGGCCCTCGGTGGCGTAGGCGCGCAGGACGATCCGCAACTGCCCCATGACGGCGGCGGCCTGGGTGTCGTGGCCCTGGACGTCGCCGATCACTGCGGCGACCCGGCCGCCCGGCAGCGGGATCACGTCGTACCAGTCGCCGCCGATGTCGCGCCCCAGCCGGGCGGAGCGGTAGCGGACCGCGATCTCCGCGCCGGGGACCCTGGGGATGCGGCGCGGCAGCATGGCCTTCTGGAGCTGCTCGGCCAGGTCGTGCTCCTGGTCGTAGAGCGTGGCGCGGGCCAGGCTCTGGGCGATGCTGCTGCCCAGGGCCAGCATGACGTTGCGGTCGGCGGCGGTGAAGAGCTGCTCCTCGCGGTAGAACAGGCCCATCACGCCGATGGCACGGCCCTGGACGACCAGCGGCAGGTAGACGGCGGACCCGATGTCCAGGGGTTCGATGTGCGGCCAGAAGCGGGGGTAGCCGCGGGCGAACTCGCCGCGGGTCCCGATGAAGCGCGGGGTGAGGGTGCGGACGACCTCGGCCATGGGGTAGGCGTCGCCGATGTGGGCGAGCTGGCCGCCCTGGAGGAAGAGGCCCTCCTCCGTCTCTGCCAGGAGCTTGATACGCCCGGCCTCGACCAGCCCCAGGACCAGGTTCTGCACCCCGAGTCTGCTCAGCCCCTCGGTCTCGGTCAGCACCTCGACCAGTTCCCGGACGGTGCCCGCGTGGGCGAGCGCCTGCGTGGTGCGCTCGACGACGCTGGTGTGGCGGCGGCGCTGCTCGTCGACGCGGACCCGCTGGACGGCGTCGTCGTACTCCTGCCCGGCGTCGCGGATGACGCCGATGACGCGCCGGGGCCGGCCCTCCTCGTCGCGGCGGATACTGCCCTGGGTGTGGGCCCAGCCCTCGGTTCCGTCGCTGCGCTCGACGCGGAAGTAGGCACCGTAGGCGTCGCTGCCGCCCTCCAGGGCCGCGGCGACGAGGTCGTTGATGCGTTTCTGCTCGCGTTGTGGCATGCGGGCGCCGAGGGATTCGGGCCGGCCGTCGAAGTCGTCGGGCGAGAGGTCCATGACGCTCAGCGCCGTGGCGTCCACGTGCAGCAGTCCGCTGTCCAGGTCCCAGTCGAACCCGCCCATGCCGTTGAGCGCCAGCGTCAGGTCCGGGTGTGCGGGCCAGTCCTCCGGCAGGGAGAGAGTGGGCGACTTCGCTCTCCGGTCGGCCATGGTGTCACTCTCCCACATATATCCGTTTTCTACCTGTATGGGAGTAGGGCGGAGTGACTGTCCGGCCGGCCCGGAGCAGCCTCGGCCGTGACACCCGCCACGCTCACGGAACGTTTCCGCCGCGATCCGGCCCGCAGTCGCGGCAGCGCGTCCGAATTGTCCTGACTGATGGGTCAGTCGAATCACAACGCCCCTGTTGTTCTGCGGAAAGTACCCTCCGTGACGTTGTGGTCATCTCAACGCCCCTGCTACGGTCACCGGCCATGGAGGAACATCCCGGAGCCCGGGTGCACGACGACGCAGGCGTCGTGACCGAGCGGGTGAGAAAAGTGATCGACGGCCTCGGCTGGACCCGTCGCGAGTTCGCCCGCCGAATCGTGATGGACCCCTCGAAGCTCTCCCGCTCCCTCAGCGGCACGCGGCGGTTCACCGTCGCCGAGATCGTGCGCATCGCGCACGTCGGCGAGGTGGACGCCGGCTGGCTGCTGGGCTCGGACACCGCCCCGCCGCACGTCGCCGTGGAACGGGAACCGGCGGCCCTCCCCGAGGGGGGACGGCCGCTGCAGATCGTGCGCGAGACGGTGCGGCTCATCGCCGAGCAGGGCTTCGGGGCCGTCAGGGTGACGGACATCGCCACGGCCTGCGGCACCAGCACCGCCACCATCCACTACCACTTCCCCGGCCGCGACGAACTGCTCGAGGCCGCCGTGCGGTGGTGCATGGACGAGGACACCGCGCAGCGTGCCGCCGCACCGGACGAGGCGGCCGACGCCCGCGAGGAGCTGATGCGGCTCATCGCCCTCCAGACGCCCCGCACCGAGCAGCAGCGCCGGCAGTGGCTGGTCTGGCTCGACCTGTGGGGTCAGGCCGCCCGCTCCACCGCGGTCGGCCGCCTGCACGAGCACTACTACCGGCAGTGGCGGGCCACCGTCGCCGACGTGATCCGCCGCGGTGCCGAGCACGGGGTCTTCCCCCGGGTCGACCCCGAGTTCACGGCGCTGCGCCTGACCGCCCTCATCGACGGCCTCGCCACCCAGGTGCTGGCCACCGCCCCCGACAGCACCACCCCGGACCGCATGCACGAGGCCCTGCTGGCCTTCGTCGAGCGGGAACTGCCGATCCCGTGAGCCGCCCGGGGCCCAGCGCCCCGGGCCCCGGCCGTCCACTCCCCCACCCGTCCGTCGTCCGCCACCGCCGGACGGTACTTCGCCCTGGCGCCGGACGGGCGCCTGCCCTGCCGTCCCGCCGGCCGTCCCCGCGACCGCCGGCGCCCCGGCGGCATGTCCCCAACCCCAGCAACTCCCGTGAAAGGGGCTCGCCTTGAACGACGAGGTCATCATCACCTGTGCGCTCACCGGCGCCGGCGACACCGTCTCCCGCTCCCCGCACGTACCCGTCACCCCCGAGCAGATCGCCGCCTCCGCCGTGGAGGCGGCCGGCGCCGGCGCCGCCGTGGTCCACATCCACGTCCGCGATCCCGAGACCGGCGCCCCCTCCCGCGACCCCCGCCTCTACGCCGAGGTGGTCGAGCGGATCAAGGAGACCGGCACCGACGTCGTCATCAACCTGACCGCGGGGATGGGCGGCGACCTGGTCGTCGACCCGGACGAGCCGCTGAAGGTCCTGCCGGGCACCGATCTCGTCGGCGGCCTGGAGCGCCTGCCGCACGTCGAGGAACTGCTGCCCGACATCTGCACCCTGGACTGCGGCTCGCTCAACTTCGGCGACGGCTCCAACCTCTACGTCTCCACCCCCGACATGCTCCGCGCGGGCGCCCGCCGCATCCAGGAGCTCGGTGTGCGGCCCGAGTTGGAGATCTTCGACACCGGCCAGCTCTGGTTCGCCAAGCAGCTCCTGGCCGAGGGTCTGCTGGACGACCCCACCGTCTTCCAGCTCTGCATGGGCATCCCGTGGGGCGCGCCCGCCGATCCGGGTGTGCTGCAGTCGATGGTCAACATGCTGCCGCCCGGCGCCCAGTGGGCCAGCTTCGCCCTCGGCCGCATGCAGATGCCGTGGGTCGCCCAGTCGATCCTGCTCGGCGGCAACGTCCGCGTCGGCCTGGAGGACAACCTCTACCTCAGCCGCGGGGTCAAGGCCACCAACGGCCAGTTGGTGGAGCGCGCCGTCACCCTCACCGAGTCCCTCGGCGCCCGGGTCGCCACCCCCGACGAGGCACGCGTCCGGCTGGGCCTGAAGCCGCGCAGCTGACCGCCCCGCCCCGTCCCACCATCCCCGAGGAGGGCGAGGTCCCGGCGCGGGACACCCGCCGAGACCCCGCCCGTCCCCGCAACGACCGCGAGGAGAACGCCATGTCCCCCACCTCCCGCACCACCCCCGCCGTCCCCTGCCCGCCCGAGGAGGTGCGGCGCGTGGCCTGCGTCGGCGCCGGTGTCATCGGCGGCGGCTGGGTCGCCCACTTCCTGGCCCGCGGCTACGAGGTGACCGCCTTCGACCCCGGCCCCGACGCCGAGGTACGGCTGCGCCGGCTGGTCGACGCCGCCTGGCCCGCGCTGACCGAACTCGGCCTCGCGCCGGGCGCCGACCGCGACCGCCTCACCGTCACCGCCACCCTCGCCGAGGCCGTCGCAGACGCCCAGTTCGTCCAGGAGAGCGCGCCGGAGAGCCTGGAGCTCAAGCGCGACCTGCTGGCGCAGCTCGACGCCGCGACCCCGCCCGGCGTCGTCGTGGCCTCCTCCACCTCCGGCTACCCCATGACGGACATGCAGACCACGGCCGCCGACCCGGGCCGCCTCGTCGTCGGCCACCCCTTCAACCCGCCCTACCTCATCCCCCTGGTCGAGGTCGTGGGCGGCGAGGACACCCGCGCGGAGGCGGTGGCGTGGACCTCCCGCTTCTACGAGGTGGCGGGCAAGTCCGTGATCACCATGGACCGCGAAGTGCCCGGCTTCATAGCCAACCGCCTCCAGGAGGCCCTGTGGCGGGAGGCGCTGCACATGGTCGCCGCGGGCGAGGCGAGCGTGGAGGACATCGACGCCTCGATCACCGAGGGTCCGGGCCTGCGGTGGGCCTTCATGGGGCCGTGCCTGACCTTCGCGCTCGCCGGCGGTGAGGGGGGCATGGCGCACATGCTCGACCACTTCGGCCCGTCCCTGAAGTCTCCGTGGACGCGGCTGGAGGCGCCCGAACTGGACGAGGCGCTGCGGGACGCCATGGTCGACGGCTGTGAGCGGGAGGCCGGGGCACGCGACCACGCCGCCCTCGTCGCCGAGCGCGACCGCGGCGTCATCGCCGTGCTGCGCGCCACCGGCCGCCTCCCGGGCGGCCAGTCGTGACGGGCGAGGCCGTGCCCGCCTCGCTCCCGCTGTTCCGGCAGCGGGTGCGCGAGGAGTGGATCGACTACAACGGTCACCTGAGCGAGGCGTACTACGTCCTGGTCTTCGGGTTCGCCACCGACGCGCTCATGGACCACGCCGGCCTGGACGCCGCGTACCGCGAGCGCACCGGTTGTTCGCTGTACACCGTGGAGGCGCACGTGCGTTACCTGCGCGAGGTGGGGCCCCGGGCCGACCTCGCGGTGCGCACGACGGTGCTGGGGGTGGACGGCAAGAAGGTCCGCCTCCTCCACGAAATGCTGCTCCCGCAGGAGGAGTCGGCGGACGGTACCGTGCCCGTGGTGGCCACCGAGGAACTGATGGCCCTCCATGTGGACGGCGGCACCGGGCGGACCTCGCCCTTCCCGGAACGGGCCGCCGGGCGCCTGGCCGCCCTGCACCGCGACGCACCCGAATGGGCGGGCCGGGGAATCACGCCGGTACCGGCGGTGCTGCACTGAGGAGAACCTGCGTCCGGGGCGTCCTCCGGGCGCCCCGGACGAGGTGAAGGAGAGTGGCCATGACCCCGCACGGACACACCATCGAGGTGACCCAGGGCACCGAGCACGTCCGGGTGGTGCACCACGGTCAGGTCATCGCGGAGAGCAGCCGCCCCCTGCTGCTCTCCGAGACCGGTTACCCGGTCCGCTACTACCTGCCGCCGGAGGACGTCCGCACCGAGTTGCTGACGCCCTCGCCCACCCACACCGTCTGCCCCTTCAAGGGCACCGCCTCCTACTGGTCCCTGCCGGACGGGCCGCACGACGCGGTGTGGGCCTACCCCGACCCCAAGCCCGCCGTCGCCGCCGTGAAGGACCACTTCTGCTTCTACGACACCGAGGTGGTCTGAGGTGACCGCGGCCCGGGACGGCGACGCGGTGGACCCTGCCGCGACGGGCGGGCGGGACGGCGGCCGCGACCGTGACAGTGAGGGCCGGGCCCGCAACGCCCGCCCCCGCGACGGCCTGGGCCGCCCCCTGCCCTACGGCTCACCCGGAGTCGCCCGGGCCCCGGAGGGCGTGCGGCGCACCCCGCAGGAGACGCTGACCGAGGCGCAGCGCCTGCTGGACGCGGGGATGCCCTTCCACGCCCACGAGGTGCTGGAGGACGCCTGGAAGACGGGACCGGCCGCCGAGCGCGAGCTGTGGCGCGGCATGGCCCAACTCGCCGTCGGACTCACCCACGCCGCACGGGGAAACCTTCGCGGCGGTGCCCGGCTGCTGCGCCGCGGCGCAGTGGTGGTGGCCGCGCAGGCGCAGGACGGCGAGGACGGTGGCCCGGGGCCCCGGACCACGCCCGTCGCCGCACGGCCGGGCGGAGGCGGACCGCACGGCATCGACGTGACCGGTCTGGCGCGCTGGGCGGTGGACCTCGCCGACCACCTCACCGGACCGGTGGACGCGGCAGCGCACGCCCCGCGGCTGCGCGCCGGCGGCTGACCCTCCGCCGGGCCGCCCCGGGAAGGCCGGCCCCCCGGGGGGCCTCCGCGCGGCGCACCGCCGCGGCTAACCGATGCGGCGTCCGCCTCCGGAGAGGGTGCCGGTGTCCTCGTCCGGTCCGCTCCGGTCCGGGTCGACCGGGCGAGCGGGGTCCGGGGCCCACCGGTGGTCGAGGGAGCGCGGCCGGATGTGCAGCCGCCGCCAGGCGATCCCTGCCGCTCCCACCAGGACGAGGGCGGAGCCCCCGATCCACAGCGCGGTACCGGCCGGGGACGTCGAATCCGCCGCCTGGCTGCCGGTGGCCGTGCCGCCCTGCGCCGGCCGGTGGTGCGCCAGGCCGCCCGTGGCGCGGTGGGGCCCGCTGGCGCTGCCCAGCGCGCCGACCGGCCTGGCGTGCCCGGCGGCGGCGAAACCCCAGTCCAGCAGCCTCTCCGCTTCCTTGTACACGCCGTTGCGTTCGCCGGAGCGGGGGTTCATGACGGTGACCAGCAGGGTGCGTCCCCCTCGGCGGGCCGCGACCACGACCGTGTTGCCGGCGTGGGTGGTGTAACCGTTCTTGACGCCGATGACGCCCTGGTAGCGGTTCAGCCCGTCGGCGCCGGTCAGCAGCCGGTTGGTGTTCTGGATGCGGGTGGTCCCGTGCTCGTCCTTGCCGGGGAAGTCCGCCGCCGCGGTGCCGCAGTACCGGGCGAAGTCGGGGTTGTTCAGGCCGGCCCGGGCGAAGATGCTGAGGTCGAAGGCCGAGGAGACCTGCCCCGGCTGGTCGTAGCCGTCCGGCGACTTCACCTGGGTGTCCCGCGCTCCCAGTTCGCGTGCCTTCGCCTGCATCTCACGGGCCGTGGTCAGCCAGCCGCCGTTCATGTGGGCCAGCACGTGGACCGCGTCGTTGCCGGAGCGCAGGAAGACCCCGCGCCACAGGTCGGCGACGCGGTAGCGCCGGCCCGCCTGGACGCCGACCAGCGAGCTGCCGTCACCGATGCCGGCGAGGTCGGCGGCGGTCACCTTCCGCACCCGGTCCTGGGGGAACTTCGGCAGCACGGTGACGGCGAACAGTGTCTTGAGGGTGCTGGCGGGGGCGAGCCGCCGGTGCGCGTTCTGGGCGGCCAGGACGTCCCCGGTGGTCGCGTCGCTCACCGTCCAGGACAGGGCCGACAGTTGCTGCGGCAGCTGTGGGACGCCGCGGGCGAGCGCGACCTGCACGCCCGGGCGGTCCAGCGGGACCTGCTGGTCGGCCTGCCCCTGCGCGAGGGCCGCGGGCGCGGGCACACAGGCCACGGCGGTGGCGACGCCCAGACCGGCGACCGCTGTGAGCCTCCTGGAGACAGCAGCTGTGATTCCCATGCCGCCACGTTAGGAACGGCTGCGGGCCGCCCGCAGGTCTCCGTGCGCCAGACGGTCGAAGAGGAGGGGCCGATGGGGCGACGGTCCAGGGCCAGGTGGCGCAGCACGGGGAGGTGACGCCGGGGCAGGCGGCAGCTCGCTCACACAGATGCCCGCCCGGTGCGACGGGGGATGCACACCGGGCGGGCTGAGTCCTTTCTACCTCATCAGAGCCAAGTTATGCGTGAAAGATGTTCGAACTTCGTCAGCTCGCGCGAAACGAGGAGCGATTTCGGGCCAGATCTCCGTTATGTCAACTCGCGGTGTGTCTCTGGAACCACTCGCCTCGCACCCGTACCGCCGCACCCCTGGGCGGCGCCCCGTCCCCTCCCGAGGCCCGCGGCAGCGCGACCGGAGAGGTGAGTACCCGTACTCATGCCCGGGGCCGGGTCCGCCCGGCACGCTGTCCGTCATGACCACACCCTCCATCCAGAGACCGACCACGACGGCGTTCTTCGTCCAGTCGGCCGTCTCCTTCGGGCTCTCGCTCGTGGCACTGCTGATCGGCATCCTGCGGCTGCCGGCGGGCCCGTGGGAGCGCGGCTTCCTCGCGCTCGGCCTGGTCTTCGTCGTCTCCTCGTCCTTCACCCTCGCCAAGTGCGTGCGGGACCGGCAGGAGGTGCTGGAGGTGACCAACCGTGTCGACAAGGCGCGCATCGACAAGCTCCTGATCGACCAGGACGTCTTCCGGCAGGACCAGCTCTGAGGCGGTCCCCTCCACCCGGCCCCCGCCCCGGCCGTGCGGACGAAGGACACGGCACAGCGGGTCAGCAGCGGCAGTCGGCCGGCGGCCGGGGGTCAGCGGCGGGGACCGGTCGGCGGCGCGGCGGCAGGGGCAGCCCCGCGGCCGTCCGCGCCCGGGCCCGGCGGGGCGGTGAGCGCCGTGAGCGCAGCGTGCAGGGTGAGGTGGTCGTGACCGCGGGCCGCGTCCAGGCCGGTGAGAGCCGCCACCTTCCGCAGCCGGTAGTCGACGGTGTTGGGGTGCACCTGGAGGAGGGCGGCGGCCCGCCGGCGGTCGAGCCCGCCGACCGTGAACGCCCGTAGCGTGTCGAGGAGTTCCGGGTGCGCCGCCAGCGGGTCCAGCAGGGCGGCCAGCTGGTCCCTGGCGGGGCCCGGCCGGGTGAGCTGGTACTCCACGAGGACGTCGGCCAGCCGGTACACCCCGGGCCCCAGCCCCGCGGCCTGCGCCACCGCCCGCACCTCGGCGGCGGTCCGCGCGGCCTGCGGCACCTCCGCCACGGCGGCCCGCACCGCACCGGTGGTGAGCTCGACCCCGCAGATCCGGCCGAGTTGGAGGAGGTCGGCGACGATCCGCTCCCACTGCCCGTCCCCGCACTGCCGAACCGGCTCGCCGATGGGCAGCAGGGCGACTCCGCCGTCGCCGGAGAGTGCGGTCAGGGCCCCGTCCCCGGCCCGCCGTTCCAGTTCCAGCCGGAGCCGCCGCAGCTTGCGGCGGGCGGCCACCGAACTCTCCACCCCGGCGGCCGACTCGTCGGGGTGCGGGCCGACGACGACGTCCAGCACCAGGTAGCCGGCGGGCAGGTCCAGGCCGGCGCGGTCCGCCGCCGCCTCCGCCGGCTCCCCTGCCAGCAGGGCCGCGGTCAGCGCCTGGCGGGCGGCGTGCTCCTCGCCGAGGGCGGCACGCCGCCCCTGGAGGTAACCGGCCGTCACGGTGGCGGTCACCAGGCGCAGGTAGTCCAGGAGCAGTTGTTCCGAGGTGAGTACGGCAGCCAGGTCCGCCGGTTCCGCCAGCGGCGTCACGCGGTCCAGGCACGCGCGGGCGCCGAGGAAGTACGCCCCGACCACCGCCTCGGCCGGCAGGCCCTCCTCGGCACGCCGGACCGCCGACTCGCGCACCAGCTCCTGGTACTGCGGCCCCGGCGGGGCACCGGTGCGCAGCACCTCGAGGAAGGCCCGGATGGCGCGCTCCACGATGCGCGCGATGTCGCCCGCCAGTTCCTCCCGCGGCAGCCTCGCGTACACCGGGATCTCCTCCACCAGCCGTTCCACCACGGCGGCGGTGAGGCTCGGCACCTGGGGCGCCAGGCGTTCGTGGAGGGGGACACCGCCGAAGCGGACCTCGGCCCGTTTGTCACGCGTCACAATCACCGGCTCCCAACTCTGTGCGCCGTCCCGGGTCCACCTCCCCGACGGGCACCGCACCATGGATACCAGCTCGCTTACCGGCCGGTAACCCCTGCGGCGACTGTCGCCGTGCGACACCCGACCACCTCCCCAGCGAGAGCGGTGATCCCCGTGAGACTGACCTCCTCCCACCCTGCTCCCGGCGACCGGCCCCTACCGGGACGCAGCCGGACCTCCCGCGGCCGGTCCGGCAGACCCCGGCGTTCCGGCCGGCCCACGGCACTGCGGGCGGCGGCCCTCGCCGCCGCGACGCTGGCCCTGACGGCCGCCGGGCTCGCACCGGCCACCTCGGCCGCCGCCTCGCCGGCCTACCCCGTCGGCGGCCTCGGCACGGCGGTGAACAACTTCCTCTTCAGCCCGGACAGGGTGGCCGGCGCCAACGTCAGCGGCTGCGAGCCGAGCGCGGCGCACCCGACCCCGGTGGTGCTGGTCCACGCCACGTTCGTGGACCTCGGAGCCAACTGGGCGACGCTGTCCCCGAAACTGGCGAACGCCGGCTACTGCGTCTACGCCTTCAACTACGGCATGACCGCCCTCTCGGCGGGCCGGGTCGGCGGCCTGGGGGACATCTCCCGCTCCGCGCGGACCCTGAGCGACTTCGTCGACGACGTCCTGCGCCGCACCGGCGCCTCCCGGGTGGACCTGGTCGGCCACTCCCAGGGCGGCATGATGCCCCACTACTACCTCAAGCGGCTGGGCGGTGCGGCGAAGGTGCGGCGCTTCGTCGCCCTGGCCCCGAGCAACCACGGCACCACCCTGGACGGCCTGGTGACGCTCGGGCGGGACCTCGACGCGCTGGGCTTCGTCAACGACTTCCTCAGCCTGGTGCAGGCCCCGGGGCTGGCGCAGCAGGAGGCGGGCTCGGACTTCCAGAAGGCGCTGTTCGCCGACGGCGACACCGTGCCGGGACCCGAGTACACCGTGATCGAGACCGACCGGGACTCGGTCGTCACGCCGTACGGCAACGCCTTCCTGAACGGTTCCGGGGTGCACAACGTCCTGGTCCAGGACCAGTGCGCCGACGATCCGGTGGGCCACGTCGGGATGTTCGCGGACGGCCCGGCCCTGCAGGACGTCATGAACGCCCTCGGCGCCGACGACCCGGACTTCCGGCCCTCCTGCACCGACTACGGCCTGCCGCTCTGAGTTCCCGGCAGGCCGCCGGGCCGCACGGCGTTCCGGCGGTGGGCGGGCGGGGCTTCCGTCGGCGGGACGGCACCCGCCGGCGGGGCTGCGGGACGGGGACACGGCGGGTTATCGTTGCCGTATGCATCGTGCCGCGTACCTGAGCTGGTGGCGCTCCTCGTAGGAGCGGCCACCCTCAGGCACGACCGGGCCGTTCGGATGGACGGCCCGTTCGCGTTCCCTGGACTGGGGTGCACCTGCCGTCCGGCCGACGGCATCACCCACCAGGAGAACCCGTGAAACCCATGCCGTACGACGACGAGAGCACCCTCCCCACGGACACCGCTCCGGCCGACGCCCTCGCAGCCACCGCCGCGCAGGCCCGCAGCGCGGTACTGGAGAGACTGGTCAGTGAGGACCCGGGCCGGTTCCGCGTGCTGACCGGGGACCGCCCCACCGGCCGGCTGCACCTGGGCCACTACTTCGGCACGCTGCACAACCGGGTCCGGCTGCAGGAGCTGGGCGTCGAGATGTTCGTGCTGGTCGCGGACTACCAGGTCCTGACCGACCGGGACGTGGCCGAGGACCCGGCCGGCTTCGTCGAGGAACTCGTGCTGGACCAGCTCGCCGCCGGTGTCGACCCGGCCCGGGCGGTGATCTTCACCCACAGCGCGGTGCCCGCGCTGAACCAGCTCCTGCTGCCGTTCCTCAGCCTGGTCTCGGTGGCCGAGCTGAACCGCAACCCCACCGTGAAGGAGGAGATCGCCCACTCACGGCAGTCCTCCGTCAGCGGCCTGATGTTCACCTACCCCGTCCACCAGGCCGCCGACATCCTGTTCTGCAAGGGCAACCTCGTCCCCGTCGGCCAGGACCAGCTACCCCATCTGGAGGTCACCCGCACCGTCGCGCGCCGCTTCAACGACCGCTACGGCAACGGGACGGCGGTCTTCCCCGAGCCGGAGGCGCTGCTGTCCAAGGCGCCGCTGCTGCTCGGCACGGACGGCACGAAGATGAGCAAGAGCCGGGGGAACGCCATCGCGCTGGCCGCCGACGCCGACGAGACCGCCCGGCTGATCCGGGGTGCGCGCACCGACGCCGAGCGCCACATCACCTACGACCCGGCCCGCCGCCCCGAGGTCTCCTCGCTCGTCCTGCTGGCCGCCCTCTGCCAGGGCCGGCCCCCGCAGCAGGTGGCCGAGGAGATCGGCGCCGCGGGCGCGAGCGGGCTGAAGAAGTGCGTCACTGAGGCGGTCAACGACCACTTCGCGCCGATCCGCGCCCGCCGGGCCCGGTACGCCCAGGACCGTTCCTACCTGCGCGAGATCCTCCGCGAGGGCAACGAACGCGCCAACGCCGTCGCCGAGACCACCCTCGACGAAGTGCGCCGGGCCATGAACAGCCGCTGCTGACCGGGCGCGGACTCCGCCCCGGGCACCCGGGTGTGCTCGGGGCGGCCCGTCCTTCCGGTGCGCGGGCCGGAAGACGCGTCCGACCAGGTCGCGCCCGGGAGCCGGGCGGTCGGTCCGGGTGTCCGGCGGGCGGCTCCCGCTCGGCCCGGGCCCGCCGACCGCGGACTACTCCCGGGCCCCGATGACGTCTGCCGGCTTGCCGGCGAGGGAGACCCGGGCCGAGACCGTCGTGGCGACGAGGGCCAGGCACGCGGCGGCCGCGACGACTCCCGTGTAGACGGTCACGGAGAGGTGGGGGGCAGCTCCTCCTGTCATGCCGACCGCGAACGCGGTGAGTGTCGCCACCGCGATCGCCGTTCCGACGACCACGGCGAGCAGCACCACTGCGAGCGACTCCAGCCGCAGCATCCGCAGGACCTGCCGCCGGGTGGTACCGACCAGCCTCAGCAGCGCGAACTCCCGTGCGCGGCCGGTGATGGCCATGGCCAGGGCGTTGACCGCCGCGATGGCGGTGAAGGCGATGACCAGGCCCATCGCGAGGAAGGCGACTGCCGCACCGGAGTGCTGCCGGTCGGCCTGCGGCGTCCCGGCCCGGCCGCCGTCCAGCACCCGCACACCGGGACAGTCGCGCACCGCCCGGGTCAGCTCCCGCTTCGGGCGGTCCGTCCTGACCAGCACCTCCGAGCTGAGGGGGTCGTCCACGTGCGCGGCCACCACGTCGTGGGCCATGGTGAGATCGCCGAACCCCAGGCCGCGGGCGTACACCGAGACCACGGTGAGCGGCACCCGGGTGCCGTCCCCCATGGTCACCTCGACCCTGGTGCCGACGCCGCCGACGCTGCCCGCCGCCACCTCGCTGACCGCCAGGCCGTCGCTGTCCAGGTCGCGCAGTGAGCCCGAGACGACCTCGGGATCCATGGTCTGCTCCAGGCCCTCAGGGGTGACGCCCTGCACCTGGAACTCCGCCAGGCCCACCCGTACCGCACTGCGCACGACCTCGGTGACGCCGGTGACACCGGGCAGGGCCCGTACCGCGTCCGCCGCCGGCCCGGGGACACCGGGCCCGGACGAGGCGAGGGTGTAGTCCGCGAGGTTCCCGCCCCGGGCCTGACTCCGGGCCGCGTGCCCCAGCGTCGACTGGACGAAGACGACGGTGCAGGTCAAGCCCACCAAGAGGGTCAGCGGAGTGAGGACAGCGGAGACCTGCCGCAGATGGGTCCGGGTGTTGGCCGTCGCGAGGTAGCCGCTGACCCGGGACAGCCGCAGCGGGACGCCGAGCGCTGCGAGACCGGCCCGTGCGATGACCGGCCCCAGCAGTGCCACGGCTGCGGAGAGTGTGATCACACAGAGGTAGGTGACGGGCGTCGACGCCGGCTCCGTGTGCAGGATGCTCAGCACGAACAGCAGCGCGATCCCGGCGGCCAGCAGGACCGAGCCCGCGACCAGCGGCTTGGTCAAGGAGGCCTGCGTCTGTGTTGCGGCCTCCGACAGCGCTTGGACCGGACGGATCCGTGCGACCTGCCGCGCGGACACCCGCGCTGCCGCCCAGGCACCCGTCACGGTGAACAGCAGCGCGGCGAGCATCGGGTACGGGCTGAGGGTCAGCCCCAGCGTGTCGGGGACGGTGCCGATACGGACGAACTCGCCGTGCAGCCAACCGGCGACCGGCAGTCCGGCGGCCGCGCCGAGGGCACCTGCGAGGAGGCCGATGACGACGGCCTCGCACCCGATCAGCCTGCGGATCTGCCGGGGCGTGGCCGCGACGGCACGCAGCAGAGCCAGTTCCCGGTACCGCTGCTGGACGGAGAGCGCGAAGGTGCCGGCCACCACGAGGACGGCCACCAGCAGGGAGACAGCCGCGATGGCACCACCCATGCTGATCAGTCGTACGCGGGCCCTGCCCGCCCCGAGGAACTCCACGGCTCCGCGGTCGCCGGCTCCGTGCACCTGGGCGGTGGTGCCGTCGAGCGCGCGGGAGAGCGCGCCGGTGAGTGCCTTACGGTCGGTGCTCCGGTCGGGGAACACCCCGATGACGGACACCTGGCCCGCGTGTCCGCTAAGCCGCTCGGCCTCCCGGTCGGAGAAGAACAGCGTCGACTGCTCCCGCAGGTCGCCGGCAGCAGGGGCCGCGACACCCGAGACCCGGTAGACGGCCGGTGCCCCGGTGGACTGCACGGTGACCCGGTCGCCCACGCCGAGGCCGGTCCGCGAGGCGAGTTCCCTGTCGAGCACGACCTGGTCCCTCGCTCTGGGTGCCGTACCCGATTCCAGCGCGAAGGGCGTGAGTGCCGCCGACGCCCAGGAGTGGCCAAGAGACGGCCCGTCGCCCGGCCCGGCGACGACTTCCCCTCTGCCGCGGACGACGTAGGCGGGAAACTCCACCTCGGGTACGGCGGACCCGACCCCGGGAACAGCGGCGACCCTGGAGGTGAGGCCGGCCGGCAGCCACACCCGCTCGTCCAGGGGCTTGGCCTTGCGTTTGACCTTTCTCTTGCCGTTCTTCTCCGTCACCTGGACCGAGTGGACGTTCTGGTCACCCGCCACCACGAGCGGCGCAGCCGCGTAGCGTTCCGTCCCGATCCTGCCGGTCAGTCCCGTCATCAGCAGCATGCCGCAGGCGGTGACGAGAGCCGCGGCGCACGACAGTGCGAGAAAGGCCCCGAGGAAGCTCCCCTTGCGGAACGTCAGAGTGCTCAGGACGTAACGGAGCATCAGGACCACGCTCCCGCACGCGTCATGCGTGCGGCGATCTGTTCAGCCGTCGGGCTGTCCGCATGGTCGACGATGCTGCCGTCGGCGAGGAACAGCACACGGTCCGCACAGGAGGCCGCTACCGCGTCATGGGTGACGAGGACGACCGTCTGCCCGCCGGTATCGACACACCCCCGCAGCAGCACGAGGATCTCCCTGGCGGTGACGGTGTCCAGCGCACCGGTCGGCTCGTCGCCGAAGATGACGTCCGGTCGCGTGACGAGGGCCCGGGCGATCGCGACCCGCTGCTGCTGACCGCCGGAGAGTTGGGACGGCCGGTGGTCGACCCGCCCCGTCAGACCCACACGGTGGACGATCTCGTCGAGCCACCTCCGGTCGGTGCGCTGTCCGGCCAGCCGCAGCGGCAGGGTGATGTTCTGCCGGACGGTGAGCGCGGGCACGAGGTTGAAGCCCTGGAAGACGAAACCCACCCGGCGTCGGCGCAGATACGTCAACTCGGTCTCGTCCATGCCCGTCAGTTCCTCGCCTGCGATCCTGACGGAGCCGGAGCTGGGCCGGTCCAGGCCGGCGGCACAGTGCAGGAAGGTGCTCTTCCCGGAGCCGGACGGACCCATGACCGCGGTGAAGGTCCCGCGCCGGATCCCGACCGTGACGTCCTTCAGTGCGGCGACCGAACGGCTCCCGCGACCGTAGGTCTTGGTCACCCCTTCGAGCCGCACGGCCTGGCTGGTCATGTTCTCCCCCGTCCCCGGCCTGCTCCCCGCTCCCACCTTCACGGTCCCCCGTTCTCCATCGGAACTTCCCCGGATGCGTCCTGCGGTGTTTCGGCGGACTCGGTGTCCCCGGGCACTGCCTGCGCCGGGTCGGGTCCGGGAAAGGCGAAGAAGCGAGTCAGCACGGTCCTCGCCCCGGTCGGCAGTTCGTCACCGGTCCGCTTGTAGCGGTTGATCAGGGAGATGAACTCCTCGAAGAAGGAACGCAGTTCGTCCTGGGTCAGCTGCATCGAGCCCCGCGAGTAGAGGAAGGCGTCGGCCCACTCCCCGAGATCGTCGCTCTGCCGCTGAAGCTGCTCGAACAGCTCGATGTCCGCTGCGTAGGCCCGGCGGTTCATCTCGTCGATGACGGGCCGGATCTCCGCGCTCTGCCTGCTGCGCGCGGGGAAACGCAGGTCCGCGGGGACGACCCGCCACCACCGTTCACGCCCGTGGGCTTCCGCGCCCTTCTCCGCCTCCTCGATGAAGCCGTACCGCGCCAGTTCCCGAAGGTGGTAGCTGGTCGCGCCGGTGTTGAGGTCGAGTTCCCGCGCGAGCATCGCCGAGGTGGCCGAGCCGAGTAGCGAGAGCCGCTGGAAGACCTGGTACCGCCTCGGGTGACTGAGGGCCTTCAGAGCCGCCAGATCGTTGATCTCTCTCAGCCTGCGTTCTCCTGGCACGAGTGCACAATCCCATGTGCACAGGACTTTGTGCAATGGTGCGGTGCGTGCCTGCCCGCGCGACTCGGCCTTGCGCGGCCACTGGCGGCAGGCGGTCGCTGCGGTACGCCGACGAGAGGGTGCGTGCGGGGTGGTGGGGCGGCGTCCAGCCGCGGACGCCAGCCACGGTGGGCGGCCGAGCGGTTTCGGGGGACGGCCACGGCGGCTGGCCTGCGGCCGGGCGACGGAACGGCACCACCCGGGTGAGGCCGGCCGCGACGGTCCGGGCCGTCTGCGCGGCCTCGACGTGGAGCGCGGGCCGGCCGTCCCGGTGTCCGCGTACCGGTGCGGGGCGTCCGCGTACCGGTACGGGAAAAGGGGCTGGTCTTCGCCTGGCCCTGACATGCAGAGGGGCGGGGCCGCGGGCAGACCCGGACCCGCCCCGAAGGGGCACGCAACACGACGGGCGGCCCGGGGTTTAACAAGCACCCCCAGAACCCCCGGGGGAATAAAAAAAAAAACGAAGCCCACCCA